>JAZQAS010000037.1:0-50084 GCA_045545335.1 Candidatus Avispirillum sp.
CCCCGACTGTCCGTTGAAAACGTAACGATTTGCTGTAAATATCGTCTCGTTATTAGGACAGTCGAGGACGCCTGTCCCTACAAATATAAATATCGTTCTTCCGCCTACGTACCGTTCTTCATTAAACCGTTCATTCTCAAACGGGCGCACACAGTGACGCCCCTACGAAAACGAAAACTCATTGTTTTGCATATGCGATTTTATACAATTAAATTTTCAAAACCTTACGGGTTTTTATTCTTCAATTACCGCAAACAGTTGAAATGAGCTCCGATATATGGTATAATTATTTATTAAATCAAAGAAGCAAACCTTTGCGAAAGGAGTGATCCTGTGAGAATACTTCACACCGGCGATATCCATCTCGACAGCCCCTTCTCCGGCCTTGACGTGAGAAAAGCTCAGAGCCGCCGCCGCGAAATGAGAGAGACCTTTATCCGCCTTATGCGCTATGCCCGGGAGGAAAACGTTGATATGGTCATCATAGCGGGCGACCTTTTTGACGGCACATACGTGACAAGAGAGACTATCTCCTGCCTTATCCGCGAGTTTTCCGCCCTCTGCTGCCCCGTTATCATCGCCCCCGGCAATCACGACTACAGAGACGCGCAGAGCGTTTGGGAAAAGACCGCTTTCCCCGAAAACGTTCACGTCTTCAAGTCCAACTCCACAGAGAAGCTCTCCTTTGACGGGCTCGGCTGCGACGTTTACGGCTTTGCCTTCGTTTCGCAAAATGAGACCTCCTGCCCCCTTTCGGGAAAGGTTGACGACCCTGAGAGGATAAACATCGTTGCCGCTCACGCGGACGTTACCTCCCCTCTCTCAAACAACGCCCCCCTTCCCTTGAACGTTCTCCGCGCATTCGGAGCTGATTACGCGGCCCTCGGCCACATTCACAACCCCGAGGTGGCAAACGCCCTTCTTTCGGGCATCGGCGCATACTGCGGCTGCCCTGAGGGAAGAGACTTCGGCGAATGCGGCGAAAAGGGCGCTATCATCGCAGAGGTCACCAAAGCCTCCGTTAAGACGGAATTTATCCGTTTTTCAAAAAGAATATACCTTCGCGAAAGCATTAATATAGACGGCGCCGCCGATCTCGGCTACGTTGCCGAAAGGATCCGCTCCCACGTTGAGAGCCGCGGATACGGCGACGAGGTCCTCCTTCGTATTACCCTTACGGGAAGCGTTGAGCCCTCTCTCGTTATCAACACG
Organism: Candidatus Avispirillum sp.; assembly: GCA_045545335.1. Taxonomy (GTDB): domain Bacteria; phylum Bacillota; class Clostridia; order Oscillospirales; family CAG-272; genus Avispirillum. The sequence continues at coordinate 1,213 of JAZQAS010000037.1, forward strand.
GAAGTCCTCGCCGAGGGATGGGACCGACTTTTCCACCTTGAGATAGAGGACGAGACCTCTCCCACCTGGAACGCCGCCGACCTTACCGATGACCCCGGCATTCGCGGCGAGCTCTACCGCACCCTTCTCCCCGACCTTGAAAGCGCAGACCGCGAGACCCGCGACACCGCCGCCCTCGCCCTTCGCTACGCCCTTGCCGCCCTTCGCGGCGAGGATATCGCAGACATATAAGGAGGACGTATGTATATAAAGCATTTGTATATCGACTCCTTTGCCGCCCTCAAGGGCAAGGAGCTCAGCCTTTCCGAGGGCCTCAACGTTATCGAGGGCTTAAACGAATCGGGCAAGAGCACCGTTTGCACCTTTATTAAATTTATGCTCTACGGCCTCTCCGGCAGGACAAGCGACGGAGAGATGTCCGAACGGCAGAAATACGTCCCCTGGGACACGGGAAGGGCTGCAGGCAGCCTTACCATAGTGACCGACGGGACGGAATACAGAATCGACCGCGAGCTCACCGTTTTTGACGATTCTCAGCCCAGAGAGAGGTGCGAGGTCACCGACCTTTCCACGGGCGAGCGCCACTTCAAGGGCGAGGCTCCCGGCGTGGCTATCCTCGGCATTCCCGAGAGCATGTTCGTAAACTCCGTTTTCGTTCGCCAGATCGGCGGCGGCCGTATCGACGGAGAGGGAATGACCGCGGCTATGGAGAACATCCTCCTTTCGGGCGATGAGGACCTGAGCATCAAAAAGGCCCTTGACCGTCTTGACAAAAGCAGAAAATCTCTTATGCACAAGCGGGGAGGCGGCGGCAAGCTCTCTCTCGCAATGCAGGAGGAGGCCCGCCTCTCCTCAAAGCTTGAGGAGGCAAAGAGCGGCAATATTCAGACCATCCAGCTTGAGAACGAATGCGCCCGCCTTGATGCCCTCATCAAGACGAGAGAGCAGGAAAAAGAAGAAAATACAGAGCTGTACGAGGCGTATCTTGCAATTGAGGACGGCCGCAAGGTCCGCGCCGCAAGAAAAAAGCAGGAGCATATCAGAGAGCTTTCCGAAAGCCTCGCTTCTCTTGAAAAATACGGAAACGTTTCCGAAAATTCGGGTAGGATAAGCGCCCTCTCGGCGCGCCTCTCGGCCGTTGACTCAAACCTGAAGGGCCTTAAGCGCTTTCTCGGCGAGGCTCCCGACAAGAGGGATGCTATGACCGAGGAGGACGCACGCGCTCAGGCAAAGGATACAGCAAAAGCGAAAAAGGCAAAGACCGCATTCGCCGCTCTTATTGCGACGGCCTGCATCTGCATTGCTCTTACGGCGGCGCTGACCCTTGCCTTTACTCCCATTTTCGGCACTATTCTGGATGGAGATGCGCTCTTTTTTGCAAAGCTCGGCACTATCGGCATACTTTGCATTCTCGGCGTTATCTTTTGCATACTCGCGCTTCTCAACCACCTTAAGCTTAAGGGTATACTTAAAAAATACTCCGCAAAAAACATCCCCGACCTTGAGGATATAGCAAAGGACAGGCTTTCCCGCGCCAAGGACTACGACAGAGCCCTCACCGAAAGGCAGCACCGCGAGGCGGATATCGCCATGGCCGAATCGGAGCGCGAGAGCCTTATCGCCTCTCTCAAGGAGGCGGCGGGCATATTCATAAAGGAAAGCATCCCCGATGCGGATACTCTCACCGAAAAAGCCCTTGAAAAGGCCTTTGAGATACAGAAAAAGAGAGAGGAGCTCAGCTCGGCTCTCGGTATGGCAAGGGGCGAGATGCTCTCCTACTCTGCCCTCCTCGGCGACGATAACGGCGAGGCGGCCATCAGACGCAGCGACAAGGCCCTCGCCACCGAAGCGGGCCAAAAGGCCTCTGCCTTTGCGCAAAAGGACGCGGCCACGGTGAAAAGCAAGAAGGGCTTTGCAGAAACCACCCTGCCCCATCTTTACAGCCAGAAAAACGAGGCCGACACGGAGCTTGCACGCCTCAAGGCCTCTACGGAGGACTCCTCCGTTCTCGCCTCTCAGCTTGACTGCACGAGGCGCGAGATATCACAAATGAGAAAGAGGCTTCTCGCAATAGAAGCGGCAAAGGATGCCCTGCAGAAGGCGGGAGAGGGACTTCGCTCCTCTCTTATGCCCCGCATAGCCCGCGCCGCATCGGAGAACCTCTCCGATTACACAGAGGGCAAATACGACGCAGTATCCCTCGGAGGCGACTTTGAGGTGGAGCTTCTTCTTGACGGACGGAAGAGAGACCTCTTCTATATGTCTGCAGGAACGGCCGACGCGGTTTATATCGGCCTTCGCCTCGCCCTTGCCCGCGTTCTTTTTTCAAAGAACACTCCCCCTCTCGTTTTTGACGAGAGCTTTGCCCGAATAGACGAGGAGCGCCTCTCAAAGATCCTCGCTATGCTCGGCGGCGAGAAGGACGTTCAGTCTCTCGTTTTCACCTGCCGCTCCCTTGAGGGCGAGGTGGCCGAAAGCATAGAAGGGGCAAGAAGGCTAAGCCTTTAACCTAACGAAAGGAACGGTAAAAATATGGATACCGAATATCTGAAAAAGGTTGGTATATACATACTCAGCTTCATACTCTCCCTTGGTATCCTTTTCTATTTCGGATATCACATATGGCACTCCTTTACCAAGGAGGTGGAGACCGAGCCTGCCCTTCAGATGACATACGAGGATACCCTCGCCTGCGAGGGATATATCTTTCGCGCAGAGACCGTGCTTGAAAACGCGGGAGGCACGGGCAGTATAGTCTCAAGCGTTCTCGAGGGCGAGCATATCAGAAAGACGGGCGAGGTTGCAAAGCTCTATTCCGATTACTCCCCCGATACGGTTGCAAGGATCTCGGAGATAGAAAAGCAGATAGACCTGCTCTCCCGCTATCAGAGCTCGGAAAGCGTGAGCCTTAAGGACACCTCGGGCATTGACCGCGAGATATTCCAGCTTCTCACCGAGATGCGCGGCTGCACGGACCGCGGAGACGCAAGGGGCTCTCTTTCCTTAAAGCAGTCTCTCATTGCGGCCCTTGGAGAAAAGGCTCTCCTTACGGGAAACAACTCGAATATCGGTTCCCAGATAGTGGAGCTTGAAAAGGAAAAGGCTACTCTTACGAAAAAGCTGGGCAGCCTTATAAAGACCGTATACACCCCCGTCAGCGGCTACTATTACTCGGAGACCGACGGATACGAAAACGTTTTCCGCTCGGAGCTTCTTGAGGAGACTACCCTATCCGAGCTTCGGGAGCTTCTCGCCTCAGAGCCCGGGGAAAAGGGAAGCGCGGGAAAGACCGTGACCGTGAGCCGCTGGTATCTCGTTTGTATGCTCCCCCCCGAGGAGAAGAACACCTACAAGGCCGGGGGCGACTGCAGCGTTAACTTCAAGAGCGCGGATATCACCCTGCAAATGGACGTTGAGACCGTTCTCTCAGACGACGAGGGAACGGCAGTTATCCTCTCCACAAACAAGATGCCCTCAGGCTTTGATTTCAGACGTGTTCAGGACGTTGAGCTCGTGAAGGCGGAATATACGGGCCTCAAGGTGCCTGCCTCTGCCATTCGTATGATAAACGGCGAGACGGGAGTTTACGTGCTTGACGTGGTCACCGTCCGCTTCAGAACGGCCGAGATAATCTATTCAACGGATAATTCCTATATCGTTCGCCTGCCCGAGGATACGGACGAGCCCGAGAACGAGGAAGAGGAGGAGGAAGGGGCAAAGAAGACCCCTGCCCTTCGCCTCCACGACAACATCATCATTGAAGGAAAGGGCCTCTACGAGGGCCGTGTGATCGGAGACTAAGGCGCGAAAATTACGAAATCGGTGATTTTAGCTTCACCTTTTTCGCGCACAAGCTCTCCTTCAAAAATGGGACCCAACCCATTTTTGTTTCTTACGAAAATCAGTCGAGCTTCGAGGCTTTCATAATGAGAAATCGATAATTTAAGCCTCACCTTTTTCGCGCACAAGCTTTCATAAGGAAACAACTTTATTTCACGCACGCAAACGGAGAATTACTATGGATAAACTCAGAGAACAGGTGATACGCGAAAACTACGAGATAGTTTGCGAGCGTATCGAGGCGGCTAAGGCCCGCAGAAACGTTAAGGACGGCGACGTTACCCTCCTTGCGGCAACGAAGACCGTGCCCGCAGAGGAGATACTCTTCGCTATCCGCGAGCTGGGGCTGCCTGCAGTAGGAGAAAACAAGGTCCAGGAGCTGCTCTCAAAATACGAGGATATTAAAAACACGGTGCCCCTCCACCTTATAGGCCATTTGCAGACCAACAAGGTCAAAAGCATCGTCGGCAAGGTGGATATGATACAGTCCGTTGATTCCGAGCGCCTTGCAAGGGAGATCGCCAAAAGAAGCCTTGAAGCAGGCATCACAACGAAGGTGCTCTGCGAGATAAACATCGGCCGCGAGGAGAACAAAAGCGGCATTATGCCCGAGGAATGCGGAGAATTTCTCTCCATGCTCTCCGATATGCAGGGCATTGAGGTCTCGGGACTTATGACCATGGCCCCCGTTTGCGAAACTAAGGACGAATATAAAAAATATTTTGAGAAAACATATGCAATATATCTTGACTTTTTTCTCAATAAAGGGCATAATAAAATAGAGACTGTATTATCTATGGGTATGAGCGACAGCTTTGAGGCCGCCATCGAGGAGGGAGCAACCCTCGTTCGCGTTGGCAGCTCCATTTTCGGCAGACGTATCTACCCCGGGAAATAATACAAAAACAAGAATTCATTTTGGAGGAACATGAAAATGGGAATCGTAGATAATATCAAAAAGAGAATGTCCGCAAACGACAACGACAATTACGACGAGGCATACAACGACGACGGCTACTACTCTGAGAGCTTTGGCTCTTACGAGGACGAGGCTGACGTTGATGCAGGCGCAGGCATGAGCGCAGGCATGGGCGCTATGTCCTCCGGCATCAGCCTTTCCGGCTCTTCCGGAAGCGCTATCGAGATGAAGGTCGTTAAGCCCGAGTCCTTTGACAGCGTGGCTCAGATCGCAGATCACCTCATCTCCAGAAGAACCGTTGTTCTCAACCTCGAAAACACAAATAAGGAAACAGCACGTCGCCTTATCGACTTCCTCTCCGGCGTAGCATACTCCATCGACGGATCTCTCAAGAAGATCGCGTCCAATGCGTATGTTATCACTCCCAGCAACGTAAACGTTGGAGATGCTAAGCTCGCTCCCCGCAAGGCTGCTGAGCCCGCACCTGCTCCCGCTGCACCCATCGTTGACGATTTCGGCGAGTATTGATCTGATATACATAGAGATGCCGCCCCACACCTGTGAGGCGGTCTCTTGTGTTATTTGAGACAATGAATAATATTGAAAGCAGAGCAGACAGGCTCTGCTCGGATGAAGAGCGGCTGCTTGTCTCTCGGGCGACGGAGCTATTCCGTCGCGGCGAGAAGAATGCGGTCGCATCGTCTTTTTTGACCCCCCGCGAGCAAAGAACGGTGTTTGAGGCCGTTCAGTCCCTCGGCGGGCGGGACAGCCTTTTTATGTGGGGCGGCTACCTTGGAGCCGAGAGAAGAAAGGCCATCTTTCTCCCCTCATGGCTCAGAGAGGGAGTTCCCTGCCCTTATCCCCTTTTCTCCCGAGAGAGAGAGGAGCATTTTCTCTCCCTTCTCTCAGACTACGGGATGACGGATATCCTATCCGACTTTATCTTCGCCCTTGAGCTTTCGGGCAGCGGATATGCCGCCATCTCCCACAGAGACTGGCTCGGCTCTCTTCTCGGCCTTGGGCTGAAAAGAAGCGTTCTCGGCGATATCTGCCCCCTTGGCCCCTCGGCCACCCTCTTTTGCGAGAAGACGGCGGCGCAGTTCATCTGCGAGGAGCTGAGAAAGGCGGGCCGCGATACGGTGAAGGCAAAAGCTGTTTCGGTGGGCGCGGATTTCTCCTACGAGCGAAGCTACGACGAGATCGTGACCACGGTGCAGAGCCCCCGACTTGACGGGATCATCAGAGCCCTTCTCAACGTTTCCCGAGAGGAAGCTCAGAGCATAGTTTCATCAGGGGCGGCCGACGTCAATTACTACACGAAAAAAGAGCCCGACACTCACCTTTCAAAGGGAGATATCCTTTCGGTGAGGGGCTTTGGCAAATACATTATAGACCAAGCCGAGGGCACGACACGGCGCGGTCGCATACGGCTTATTGCAAGAAAATATAAATAGCGTGGAGCTACGAATGTCCGTAAGTCCAAACTTCACGCAGGATACGGTGTTTTATGAGCAACTTTTCAATTGAGAAAAAAGGATATAACGTTTCAGAGGTAGACGCATACGTTGACGACCTTACGGCGAAGATCGCCCATCTCCAGTCTCAGAATGCGGAGCTTGAGCAGAAGCTTGCAACTGCAAAGCGCCTTATCCGCCGCTTCTCCGATACGGAAAACGCCCTGAAGCAGAATATTGCAGACTCCAAGCGCGCGGCGGCTTATATGATCTCCGATGCCAAGGAGAGAAGCGCTACCCTTCTTGACGAGGCGCGTGAGAGCTGCGGCGAGATCATCTCCGATCTTGATATGAAGATCGGCGACAGAATGAACACCCTTGACCTTATGAAGGCCGAGGTATCTGCATTCAAGGAGCAGATATTCGCCCTTTATTCCTCTCATATCGAGCTTATCGACACTATCGCCTCCACCGCGGAGAGCTTTGAATACGAGCCCGACTATACCCCCGTTGCCGAGGCTGTTGACAAATTTGAGGAGGCAGGCGAGATAGATATCCCCGCTCCCGAATTCGTTGAATACCCCGAGGAGTCTATCTTTACGGAGATAGAGGAGGAGAGCGCTCCCGCTGAGGGCTTCGTTACCGAGGCGCTTACAGAGGAGACAGCCGAGGAGCCCGAGGAGGAGACCGCCTTCAATCAGCTCACTCTCGATACCTTTGCCGATGAGGACGACAGCGAGGACGACGAGGAGGAGGACGGCGCGATCTTTGAAATGAGCGCCGAGGAGTTTGACGCGGCTGAGGAGATAGACCTTGACAGCGTTTTCATCTCCGCGCCCGAGGAAGCGCCCGCTTTTGCCCCCGAGGTAGAGCCGGAGGATGAGCCCGAGATCGAAATTGAATATATTGAGCTCCCCGAGGATGAGCTCCCCGAAGAGGAGAAGATCACCGAGGAGATATTTGAGGAGGCCCCCGCCCTTTTCTACGACACCGTTGAGGACGAGCTTGAGCTTGAGGTGGCGGTTGACCTTGAGCTCCCCGCAGAGGAGGAGATCCCCGCAGAGGAGGAGGCCACCGAGAAAAAGGACGACGTTTCCTCCTACTTCAAGTTCCTCAGCGATTTTGCAAACTCCGAGGACATAACCGACTGACCCCCGAAAGGAACGGACACAGATGATATACTGTCTGATACTCAGCGTCGTTATCGTTCTTCTTGACCAGATATCAAAGCTCATCGTGGTCAACACCATTGAGCTTCACGAGAATATCCCCGTTATAAAGGACGTTCTCCATTTCACCTATATCGAAAACCGCGGAGCGGCCTTCGGTATGCTCTCCGATCAAAGATGGGTGTTTATGGTGATCTCCGTGGTTGCCATTGCCGCGGTATTCTTCTTCATCTGGAAGGAAAAGCCCCGCAGCATGTGGATAAAGACCTGCCTTGGCTTTATCGTCGGCGGCGGCATCGGCAATATGATAGACCGCATATTCAGAGGCAGCGTTGTCGACTTTATCGACGCCGCATTCGTTCAGTACCCTCACCCAAGCTTTGATGGCGGCTTTAAGCTGACTATGACGGACTTCCCCATCTTCAATATTGCAGACTGCTTTATCACCGTGGGCTGCGCAGTTCTCGTGGTCTATCTCCTTTTCTTTGAGCTTCCCGCAGAGGCAAAGCTTGAAAAGAAGGCAAAGAAGGCCGTAAAGTGCGAGAGCCCCGACGAAACGAAGGCTGATAACGATGAACACTGAAATGAGCGAAAATAATATTATTTCAATAACTGCAACAAACGAGGACATCGGCAAGCGTGCCGATGTTTTCGTTTCGTCTTATGCCGGGGTGACGAGGAGCGCGGCGCAGACTCTTCTTGAAAAGGGCGCCGTTTCGCTAAACGGCGGGCCCTGCAAGAAAAACGCAAAGATAAACGAGGGAGATACCCTGACCGTGACCCTTCCCGAGCCTGAGATGTGCGAGGTTGCCCCCGAGGATATCCCTCTTGATATCGTTTACGAGGACAGCGACGTTATCGTCGTAAACAAGCCCTCGGGAATGGTGGTCCATCCCGCGCCGGGACACACTACGGGAACTCTCGTGTCTGCCCTTATGTTCCATTGCGGCGACTCCCTTTCCGATATAAACGGAGTTATCCGTCCCGGCATCGTTCACCGAATTGACAGGGATACAAGCGGACTTTTGGCGGTGGCAAAGAACAATAAAGCCCATCTTTCTCTTGCTTCTCAGCTTGAAGACCATACTCTTTCAAGAGTGTATTTCACCGTGGTGTGCGGACATCTTCCCGAAGCGGGAACCGTAACGGCGCCCATTGCCCGCCACCCCTCAGACAGACAGAAAATGGCGGTAGTGCAGGGAGGACGCCACGCTGTGACCCATTATGAAGCCTTGGAGGATCTCGGGCAGTTCACCTTTGCGAAAATGAAGCTTGAAACGGGAAGAACTCATCAGATAAGAGTCCATATGGCACATATAGGCCATCCCATTATCGGAGACCCCGTGTACGGAAGACCCACACAGTTCCAGAAGCATCACCCCGCCCTCTTTGACGGGCAGATGCTCCACGCAGGAGAGCTTACCTTTATCCACCCAACCACAGGCGAGGCTGTGACCGTATCTGCCCCACTGCCTAAGAATTTCACGGATATGCTTGAGCTTCTGAGAAGAGGAGTTCAGTAAAACGAATATTTAAGGGACTGCGAGAGCGCAGTCCCTTTTTTCTTGGATAAGCCTATGAAGCCATACAGCTATAAACTGATGAAATGACCTGTACCAGGCCTTCCCCACGCGGTCGTAACGTAGAGCTGAACTTGGAGTCCACGTGTCCGCTCCGTCCTCGCAGGAGCGAGGACCCAAATTAGTCCTTCCCCCGAAGATAGATGGATCCCCCCGCAAGCGGGTCCTTCCATCGGGGGAAGGGGGACCGCTTGCGGTGGATGAGGGTTTGCTATCTGGACGCGAACTGTCTATAAATTCAGTTAAGGTATATTTGATAAGATTTCAAAAATACTCCTATGCTACGTGGCACCGAGTAATAAAATTTGGTTCTCACCCAGGTAGCAAACCCTCATCCGTCACCGCCTATAAAGACAGCAAAAACTTTTATTTTAACTCTGGAAATATTATTCGTTTCAAATTTCAAGATACTGCATCGGTGCCACCTTCCCCCAGTTCTTCGGGGGAAGGACTTGGTGCGAGTCGCTCCATTTAATTGTAGCCGTAACTTCAAACTCCAATTTATCTGTCTGAAACAAAAAAGCAAAGGCTGTTGCAATAGAATGCAACAGCCTTTATTTTTATACAAATTATGATTTTTAATTTCTCAAATAAGCTCTGCAATATCGAGAACGAGGCGTTCCGTGCCTGCCCAGCCGATGCAGGGGTCGGTGATGGACTTGCCGTATACGCCCTCGCCGATCTTCTGTGAGCCGTCCTCAATATAGGACTCGATCATAAAGCCCTTTGTCATCTTCTTGATCTCCTCGGAGTGACGGCAGGCGTGGAGCACTTCCTTGCAGATGCGGGGCTGCTCCATATACTTCTTTGCAGAGTTTGAGTGGTTCGCATCAACAACGAGGGCAACGTTCTCAAGGCCCTTCTTCGTATACGCCTCGTAAAGGTGCTGAAGGTCCTCAAAATGATAGTTGGGGATAGCCTCGCCGTGCTTATTTACATATCCGCGGAGAATAGCGTGGGCAAGTTCGTTACCCGTTGTGTCTACCTCCCAGCCGCGGTAGATAAAGGTATGGGGGTGCTGAGCCGCCATAATGGAGTTGAGCATAACGGAGATATCGCCGCTTGTGGGGTTCTTCATACCTACGGGAATATCTATACCGCTTGAGGTGAGGCGGTGCTCCTGATTTTCAACGCTTCTCGCGCCTATTGCAACGTAGGAGAGAAGGTCGGAGAGATAACGGTAGTTATCGGGGTAGAGCATCTCGTCTGCCGTGGAGAGGCCCGTTTCCTTAAGAACTGCGGTGTGCAGTCTTCTGATGGCGATGATGCCGCCGATCATATCGGACTCCTTCTCGGGGTCGGGCTGATGAACGAGACCCTTATATCCGTCGCCTGTGGTGCGGGGCTTATTTGTATATACTCGGGGAATGAGGATGAGCTTATCCGCAACCTTCTCCTGAAGGCGGGCAAGGCGGGTGCAGTAATCAAGAACTGCGTCCTCCCTGTCTGCAGAGCAGGGGCCGATAACGAGGACCAGCTTATCGCTTTTGCCCTTGAATACGTCGGCAATGGCGAGGTCGCGCTCCTCCTTTATTTTTGAAAGCTCCTCAGTTACGGGGTACTGCTCCTTGATCTCCATAGGAACGGGGAGCTTTCTCTTAAAATTCATGTTTTTCAAAAGGGGTCATCTTCTTTCTTTGGGGGATTGAATATCGTACATTTTATCACTGTTTTGCCGCTAATTCAACACTTTTTTAAATAAAAATCCATTTTCGCAAGGTAAAAATTTACCTTTTCTCTTATCTCTTCACTCTCTGATCTGTCCGTTTCCGCTGATGATATACTTATCCGTAGTAAGGGCAGAGAGACCCATGGGGCCTCTTGCGTGAAGCTTCTGAGTGGAGATGCCGACCTCAGCGCCAAAGCCGAACTGTCCGCCGTCGGTAAAGCGGGTGGAGGCGTTTACGTATACGCAGGCAGAGTCTACCGCGGCGCAGAAATACTCGCTTGCCCTTCTGCTCTCCGTTATGATAGCCTCGCTGTGGCCCGTTGAATAACGGTTGATATGAGAAACGGCGCACCTCTCGCAACCAACTACCTTGACGGCGCAGATAAGGTCGTTATATTCCGTTTCAAAATCCTCCTCCGTTGCCGCCGTGCAGTCAATGATCGCCTGAGTCTTTTCACAGCCGCGTATCTCAACGCCGCAACGGTCGAACACATCCTTGAGGAGGGGGAGAAGCTCCCCTGCTATATCGGCGTTTACAAGAACGGTCTCGATAGCGTTGCAAACAGAGGGACGGGACACCTTTGCGTTTTCAATAACGCTGAGGGCAAGCTCAAGGTCTGCATCACGGTGAACGTAGATATGGCAGTTGCCCGCGCCCGTTTCAATAACGGGAACCTTTGAGTTTTCCGTAACGCTCCTGATAAGACCCTTTCCGCCCCGGGGGATGAGCACGTCAACAAGGCCTCTCATCTGCATGAGAGCGTTTGCGCCCTCTCGCTCTGTGAAGGGGATGAGGCATACGGCATCCTCGGGGAGGCCTGCCTCGCTGAGAGCTCTCTTTGCGAGAGCCTCTGTTGCAAGATTTGTGTTTATGCATTCCTTGCCGCCGCGAAGGACCGCCGCGTTTCCGCTTTTGATGCAGAGAGCCGCAATATCTGCCGCTACGTTTGGGCGAGCCTCGAATATAACGCCGCAAACTCCAAGGGGCACCTTTATCTTCTTTATCTCAAGGCCGTTCGGGCGCTTTGTTACCTCGCCGCCGCCGAGAGGATCTGCAAGGCCCATAAGAGAGGCAACACCCGCAGAAAGATCGTCTATCCTCTTCTCGGTCAGCGTAAGGCGGTCAAGCATTGCCGCCGTGATGCCCGCCTCCTTTGCGGCCTCGGTATCCTTTTTATTTTCGCAAAGAAGCATTTCCCGCTCCTCTGACATAAGACGCGCAAAAGCAAAGAGGAAAGCGTTTCTAACTTCTCCCGAAGCCATTGCAACGGCGGGAGAAGCCGCCCTTGCCCTTTCGCATATAGCCTTTACGTTTTCAAAAACAGTCATCTCAAGCCTTCCTTTCAGGAACGAAATAGGTTCCTACGTTCTTGCCGTCGCAGATATCGTACAGTACCTCAGGGCTTTTTCCGTTGGTTATGACCATGGGAATGCCCTCGCCCCCTGCGATGGATGCGGCGCGGATCTTCGTTACCATTCCGCCCGTGCCAACAGAGCTGCCTGCGTCTCCCGCAAACTCTCTCACGTCCTCAAGCTGCTCCACCCTTTCAATAAGGCGGGCGTTTTTATCCTTATGAGGGTCTTGATCGTAAAGACCGTCTATATCGGAAAGGTTTATAAGCAGGTCCGCTCCCGAAACGATGGCAACGTATGCGGAGAGAGTATCGTTATCGCCGAACTGGATCTCCTCGTTTGAGATAGAGTCGTTCTCGTTTACTATGGGAATGCAGGAAAGCTCAAGAAGCTTTGTGAAGGTATTTCTCGCAAGGGAGAAGCGATGAGGGTCCTCAACCACGTCGCGGGTCATCAGTATCTGACCGACGTTATGTCCGTATGCCGCAAAGAGCCTCTCATAGAGCCTCATAAGCTCGGGCTGGCCTACCGCCGCAAGGGCCTGCTTTTCCTCAAGGGTCCTGTCTCTGTGGGAGATGGAGAGCTTTGCCGCTCCCGCCGCCACCGCGCCCGAGGATACGAGAACCACCTCGCAGCCCGAGTTTTTAATATCGGAAAGGGTGCGGACAAGGCTTTCTATACGGCGTATGTTAAGTCTGCCCGTGCCCTCGTGAGTAAGGGTGGAGGAGCCGACCTTGACTGCTATTCTTTTGTAGCTGATAGTTTTTTCCATGGGTGCCTCAAAATCTATGTTTTTTTCAAAAAAATTAGTAATTTGTCTTTAAATTTACGCCTGAATATATTATAATAGTATGAATAGTTATATAATAGGGGCTGAATATCCTCATTATACCACTGTTTGTCCGATTTTCAATACTAATTTTTACGGGAGATAAAAAAATGGATAAGAAAAAGTATGAAGTTAAGATCGCCGACGTTGACATGAAGATCATTTCCGATGAGAAGGAAGAGATCGTTCTTCGCCTCGTTAATCAGCTGGACACTCAGATCACCGAGATCACACGCCAGTCCAGAAACTGCTCCAAGATCGACGCGGCTATCCTCGTTGCCCTTGACCACGCAAGCAACAGAGCAAAGGCTGAAAAGAGAGTTCGCAATCTTGAGGCGCAGATCGCCCTCTACGATGCTAACCTCCGCCGCATGAGAGAGGAAAACGTTAAGCTTAAGAACGCTATGCTCGGCAACGCACCCGTTTCCGAAAGCGTTGTTGAAGAGCAGCTCACCATTGAGGACGTTACGGAAGTACCCGCAGCTCCCGCAGAGGAGGCAAAGGAAGAGGCTCACGACATTGCAGACCTCTTTGAGGCTCCCGCAGAGGAAAAGGCTGAGGAAAAGGCTGAGGAAAAGCCTGCGGCTGACCGCCAGGACAAGCTTCGCCAGATCGAAAGCCTTCTCAGAAGAAATTAATTTCTTCTGAGATAAAAGAGAAGAGAGAATAGATAAAAGAAAATGAGGATTTCCGCCCGAGCGGAAATCAACATAAACTCTTCACTTTTCACTTTTCACTCTTCACTATTAACTTTTAAAAAAGGGGGGTGTGTATATGAAAAAGCCTGAGCTTTTGGCTCCTGCAGGGTCCTTTGCCTCACTTGAGGCCGCAATAGAAGGCGGAGCCGATGCCGTTTATTTCGGCACTTCTCAGTTCAATGCCCGTATGAGGGCGGAGAATTTTGACAGCGACGCTCAGCGCGAAGCGATAAAGCTTTGCCGCACCTATGGAGTGAAGTCATATATCACCCTCAACACCCGTCTTTTCGACGGAGAGCTTGAAAGCGCTCTGCGCCTTGCCGCATCCCTATACGAGGACGGAGCAGACGCCCTTATCATTGCGGATATGGGCCTTGCCTCCCTTATAAAAAAGCATATTCCCGACCTTGAGATACACGCAAGCACTCAGCTCACGGGGCACAACCCTTACGACTGCTACGCCCTTCGCGATGCGGGCTTCAGCCGTATGGTGTGCCACAGGGAGATAAGCCGCGAGGGGCTCTTTCGCCTTTGCGCAGGCTCCCCCATCGAGATCGAGACCTTTATCCACGGAGCTTACTGCGTCAGCGTTTCGGGCCAATGCCTTATGAGCGCCGTTATGGGCGGGCGAAGCGGAAACCGCGGCGAATGCGCTCAGCCCTGCCGTCAGCCCTACACCAAGGGAGGCTGCAAGGGCTACCCCATAAGCCTCAAGGATATGTGCCTTGCCTCTCATATGACGGATATGATCGCCTCGGGAGTTGCCTCTCTGAAGATTGAGGGACGGCAAAAGCCACCCGAGTACGTCTACGGCGTTTCAAAAATATACAGAAGGCTTCTTGACGAGGGCAGAAATGCTACCCCCGATGAGCTTGAGGCTCTTCGCCGCATATTCAGCCGCGACGGCTTTACGGACGGATATTTCACCTCAGACCACAGAAATATGCGGGGAGTGCGCACCTACGACGATTTTCTTGAGATGGACAAAACGAAATTTGCAGGTCTCAAGAGAAAAATGCCCCTTGACGTTACTCTCAAGGCCGTTTCCGGCGAGCGCGCCGAATTCACCGCAAAATGTAAAGAGAAAAGCTATACCGCAACGGGGGATACCGTGGCCGCGGCAGGGGACATCGCTCCCATAAGCGAGGAGGGCGCACGAAAGAACGCCTCCCGCCTCGGCGCTACCCCCTACGAGATGCGGGATTTTCACTTCATCACCGACGGCAACGCCGCCCTCACCCTCTCCGCCGTGAATGCCCTGAGAAGGCAGGCCATAGAAGGCCTTGAGGCGGCGAAGGAAAACAGGCGCGAGAGCATCTCCCTCTCTCTGCCCAAAATGAAAAAGGGGGAAAAGATAAGAGAAAAAGCTGTTTTCACAGCGGAATTTCTCAAAAAAGAAGCTATTACCCCTCTTGCCGAAGAGTTTTTTGATCGCATATACCTTCCCTACGGGGCATCGGACGAAAGCCACGGCATCTCTATGCCGCCCCTTATGGAAAACGCCGACGAGGCGCTCATTTCGGCAATCAAGGATAGGTGCGTTCTCGTTCACACTCAGGGTCAGCTCACCCTTGCAAGAAAGCACGCAAGAGAGGTTGGCGCCTCTCTCAGAATGAACGTTTTTAACAGCGAGAGCGCCGCCTATCACGCATCTCTGGGAGCTGATTTCATTATCCTCGCCCCCGAGGCAAAAAGAGGACAGCTACGGGATATCTCCTGCCCCGTTCCCTGCGGAGCCGTAGTCTACGGCCGCCTACCCCTTATGCTGACGGCAAGATGCGCCATCTCCGACGGAGATTGCAAAAAGCGCGTAAAGACCGCTCTTTGCGAAAGCGCAATCACCGACCGACACGGCGTCTCCTTCCCCATTTTCGGTATGCCCGATTGCACCAATATCATCTATAACAGCGTTCCCATCTATATGGCGGACAAAAAGAGCGAGCTTTTTGAAATGGGACTGACCCGCCTGCATTTCATCTTTACCGATGAAACGCCTGAGGAGTGCGACCGAATCATCAAGGCTTATATTGACGCCGCTCCCCCCAAGGACCCTGAGAAAATAAGAAGGATAAAAGGTTGAAAACAAAGTAAACAAAAACCGTACGTCAGCTGTTTTCGACCCCCATTTGTGCCTTTCTTTGCAAGCGGCAAAGAACCAGCACGAATGCAATGAAAGATATGGTAATAACAATGGAAAAGGTAACTCTTAAAATAAAATATCTCTGCGAGGGTATGGAGCCTCTTCGCTATATCGACGGCAAGAGCGACTGGATAGACCTTCGAAGCGCCGAGACTGTTGAGATGAAGGCAGGCGAATTCAGGCTTATCCCTCTCGGAATTGCCATAAAGCTTCCCGAGGGATACGAGGCCCACATCGTTCCCCGCTCCTCCACCTTCAAGAACTTCGGCATTATTCAGACGAACCATATGGGCATCGTTGACGAAAGCTACGCAGGCGACGGCGACCAATGGTTTATGCCTGCATACGCTCTGAGAGATACGAAGATAGAAAAGGGCGACCGCATATGCCAGTTCAGAATAATGGCCCATCAGCCTGCCATCTGCTTTGAAGAATGCGAGACCCTCGGCTCTCCCGACCGAGGCGGCATCGGCTCTACGGGTACGAAATAATGGCAGAAAAAAGACTGATCCTTGCATCGGCCTCCCCACGGCGCCGCGAGATACTTGAAAGCGCGGGCTACCGCTTCTCCGTTATCTCCCCACAATGCGAGGAGGTATCGGGCGGACTCTCTCCCGCACTTCTCACAATTGAAAACTCAAAGAGAAAGGCGAATGCAGCTCTTGAAAGCGAAAAGGGCGTTATCATCTGCGCCGACACCGTAGTTGCAATAGGCGAAAGGATACTCGGAAAGCCGGGAAACGCCGACCGCGCCCGCGAGATGCTCACCCTCCTCTCCGATAACACCCACTCCGTTATCACGGGCTACACCGTTACCGACGGGGAGACCACCGTTTGCGGCCACGTTGAGACCCTCGTTCATATGAGGGCCATTGAAAAGGACGAAATGGAAAGCTATATCGCCCTCTGCCGTCCCTTTGACAAGGCAGGAGCGTACGGCATTCAGGAGGCGGCGGGTATGTTCGTTTCCTCCATCGAGGGAGATTACTACAACGTTGTCGGCCTCCCTCTTTGCACCATCACGAAAATACTGCGCGAGAGCTTCGGCATCTCTGCGTTTATGAAATAATATAAAGGTTTGGTATTATTATGGGAAAATATATTGGTATAGACCTTGGAACTGCTAATACTATAGTATACGTTCGCGGTAAGGGCATCGTTCTTCGCGAGCCCAGCGTCGTTGCCGTTGAGCAGAGATCCAAAAAGGTGGTTGCCGTCGGTAACGATGCAAAGCTTATGCTTGGCAAGACCCCCGGCTCCATCACAGCTATGCGCCCCCTGAAGGACGGCGTTATCGCAGAATTTGACTTTACCACGGATATGCTCCGCGACTTTTTCAAGAAGGCCTCGGGTACAACGGTATTCAGCCGCCCCAAGGTTCTCGTTTGCGTTCCCTACGGAGTTACCGAGGTTGAAAAGCGCGCCGTTGAGGACGTGGCCCTTGAGGCAGGCGCCCAGTCTGTTGCCCTTATCGAGGAGCCCGTTGCGGCGGCTATCGGAAGCGGACTGAGGGTTGAGGATGCCCGCGGCAGCATGATAGTTGATATCGGGGGCGGCACCGCCGAGGTTGCAGTCCTCTCCCTGGGCGGCATAGTTCTCTCCACCTCCCTCAGAACGGCAGGCGACGAGATAGACGACGCTATCGTTCAGTACATCAAGAAAAAGCATAATATCCTCATCGGCGAGGTTACGGCAGAGATGCTGAAAAAGAAGATAGGCAGCGTTCACCCCGCAGTTGACCGCGGCATTATGGAGATACGCGGCAGAAACCTGCTCAACGGCCTGCCCGCCATCATCAACGTCAGCTCCGCTGAAATCCGCGAGGCTATGCACGAGCAGGTGGTCCACATAGTTGAGGCCATCAGAACCACTCTTGAGAATACTCCCCCCGAGCTCTCCAGCGATATATACGACTCAGGCATCATGCTTGCAGGCGGCGGCGCTATGCTCGGCGGTCTCGATGCCCTCGTTACACACGTTACGGGCATCCGCGCAACTATTGCAAAAAATCCTCTCGACGCCGTTGCCGTCGGTATCGGCCACGTTATCGAAAACGCAGGCGAGGACGGCGGCGTTCAGTACAGAAACAGAAGCTCCAGATAAGATATCTGAATTCTAAAAAGGAGGCGCACGATGCGGTCTTTTTTCAGATCTAAATTTTTCTCCGTAACGGTTATCGTTGCGCTTATTTGTGTCATCGTTCCCTCGGTATTCTCCTCTATGGGACTCGGCGGCGTTCTCAAGGATGCCGTTAACGTTATATTCACCCCCGCCCAGAAGGTGTTCACCTATTGCACCGACGCCTTTGACGGCTTCGTTTCCTTCTTCACGGAGTTTGACAGACTCTCCGAGGAGAATGAGGCCTTGAAAAAAGAGATAGCCACCCTGCGGGATCAGGTGAAGCGCGCCGAGGAAACTGAGGAGATGAACCAATGGCTCTATAACTATCTTGAGCTGAAGAGGGAGCACGCCGACTATAAATTCGTTGAGGCCACCGTCACGGGAGGCGAGGGCGGCAATTATATGACCGTTTTTCTCCTTGACAAGGGCCTTGCCCACGGAGTTGAAAAGGATATGCCCGTGGTCACGGAGGCAGGCATCGTAGGCTATATCTGCGAGGTCGGCACAACCTGGTCCAAGGCCGTTACCATTCTTGAGGCTGGCGGCGCCGTTGGCGCTTACGTTGAGAGAAGCGGCGAGATGGGCGTTATCGAGGGGGATTTCTCCCTTGCCGAGGACGGCATCTGCCTTATGTCCTACCTCTCCGCCGATGCGGATATCAAGGTCGGCGACAGAATAATCTCCTCGGGCTACGGCAGCGTTTACCCCAGAGGCCTTATTATCGGCACGGTAGAATCTGTTGAAAAGGATACCCTTAGCCGCTCTGTTCTCGTTAAGGTGCGCCCTGCGGCTGACCTTGCGGAGATAGAAAAGCTTATGGTCATAACTGAATATGAGATCTACACAGAATCCACAGAAGAATAATAAAAAGCCCGCTCAGAAAAAAAGCGAATGGCAGATACCTGAGAGAACTCAGGTCATCATAACCCCCGGAGCGGCAAAAAGCCTTGAGGATGCAAGGGCAAAGGGCGTTGCCCCCCGTATCACAACGGACAGAAAGCGCCCGATGCCAAAAAAGAGCGCGCCCCCGTCAGCCAAAGGCAATGAGCAAAATATCGCGCCCTCTGCCCCCGAAAGGAGGCCCGAGGCAAAAAAGATGCCCGAAAAAGCGCAAAGCGAGCCCCTTTCCTTAAAAGAGGCCACCCTTGCCGAGATCAAGGACAGACTTAAAACTCTGCGCCTTAGAATTCAGCTGAACTCCGAGGATATATGGCGCGCAGTTATCTGCGCCTCTCTCCTTATCTTCTTTGCCCTTTTGCAGACTACCTTTTTCTCCCGCTTTGCCCCCTTCGGCAAGGTGCCCGACCTTATGCTCATCTTCGTTATGGCGATCGGAGTGTACGAGGGAGAAAAATGGGGCAGCATCACGGGAATTTGCGCCGCATTCATCATTCAGTCTCTCGGTTCAAGCGGCACGGGCCCTGAGCTTCTCGCTCTGCTCTATATGCCTGCGGGCTGCGTTTGCGGTCTGCTCTCAAAATACTATCTCAGGCATACCCTTCCCGTTAACGCCCTTTACGTTTGCGCGGTATGCGTTATCAAGGAGATATTCACCGTTATCACGGCCCTCTTCTCCGTTAACGCAAGCCTCTTTGAGATAATCAAGGGAATAGCCGTTCCCGAATATTTTTCAACCGTCATTATGGCGCCCATACCCTTCCTTGCGGTATGGCTCGCTTTCAGAGCATTTCATAAAACAAGAGCCGAGAGAACTGACTCTCAGGCATAAAGCTTCAAAAAAGGAGGTGCGGTATGAAGCTCAAAAGAGAGCACTATTACAGATATATACTCATAGGCGCGTTCTACATCGTTATCTGCCTTATCTTCACCGCACGCCTTATCAATATCCAGATCGCGGGTCAGGACTACTATCAGGAGTCCTTCAGCGACGGATATTACCGCAGAACTGTGCCTATCCAGGCCCTTCGCGGCGAGATATACGACAGAAACGGAAAGCTTCTCGTTTCCAACACCTATACCTACGACCTTTATCTCGATTCGGGCAGCTTCCCCTATCAGAACGAGGACAAGAACGCTCTTATCCTTCGCCTGCTCTCTCTTTCCCAGGAGTTTGGCGAATACGACGGCTTTACCATGCCCACCGATCCCTTTGAAGAAAAGGGAGGAGCGCTTACTCTCAACGAGGAGTTTATGCAAAAGGCATACGGCAAGCGCTTGACAAAGCTCCTTACGGAGCTTGGCTTTGAGCCCGACGACGAAAAGGAGGGCGGCTGGGAAGGCGAAAGCAAGGAGGAGATGAAGGCTCTGCTCCTTGAGCGCTACGGCATTACCGACAAGGAGGGCGAGCTGAATTACGAAAATGATGAGGCAGACCTCCTCTTCAGAGTGCGCCTTGATATGGAGCTCTCGTACTTCTCCCCCGTTGAGCCCTACTCCCTCGTTAAGGACGTGGGAATAAAATTCATCTCCGCCGTTACAGAGGGAAACGTGCGCGGTATAGACGTTACCTGCAAGGCCGAGAGAGTTTACAACTACCCCGGATACGCCTCTCATATGCTGGGCAGAACGGGCAAGATCACAGCCGAAAAGGCTGAATACTATACCGAAAAGGGCTATAAGCTCAACGCCATCGTCGGCACAAGCGGCGCCGAGGCCGCCTTTGAGGATTTTCTCCACGGCGAGGACGGCGTTCTCACCATAGTTGAGGACGAATACGGCAACACCGTTGATACCTACGTTTCCAAGGAGCCGAAGCCCGGACAGGACGTTTACCTCACCATTGATATAGACCTGCAGATGGATGCCGAGGAGGCACTCAGATCAAATATAGAGCTCATCGTTAAAAACGGCGAGGCCGATGACCGAGAGCTCTCCGGCGAGGATGCAAACGCAGGCGCCCTCACCGCCATTGACAGAAAAACGGGCGGCGTGCTGGCCCTGGCCTCCTACCCAACCTATAACCTTGCCACCTTTAACGAGGACTACGCAAGCCTGAGAGAGGACGAAAACTCTCCCCTCTTCTTCCGCGCCCTTGAGGGCACCTACGCCCCCGGCTCCACCTTCAAGCCCGGCGTTGCCGTTGCGGCTCTGCAGGAGGATATAATCGAGCCCGATACCTATATAATGACCGAGGGTCAGTACAAATTCTACGAGGACTTCCAGCCCTCCTGCTGGCTCTATTCCGCCCGATACGGATACGGACGCCACGGCGCCATCAACGTTTCCGAGGCGATACAGGTCTCCTGCAACTATTTCTTCTTTGAGATAGGCAGAAGGCTTACCATTACCAACATAACGAAATACTGCGCCTCCTACGGCCTCGGAGAGCCCACCGGCATAGAGCTGCCCGAAAAAACGGGTATCCTCGCGGGCCCTGCCGAAAGAGAGGCAAGCGGAGATACCTGGTTTGACGGCGATACCCTTGCCGCCGCCATCGGTCAGTCCGATAACCTTTTCAACCCTCTGCAGATAAGCGTTTACGTTGCGACGGTGCTCAACGGAGGCACCCGCTACTCCGCTCACCTTCTCCACGAGGTCCGTGAGTACGACGGCACCGTGGTCCTTACGAGAGAGCCTGAGGTCATAAGCTCCGTTACCCTTGACGCCGAGGCAGTGTCCACGGTCAAGTACGCCATGAAGGACGTTACGGAAAACGGAAGCGCTGCGCGAGTATTCGTTAACTACCCCATCGTTATCGGAGGAAAAACGGGTACGGCGCAGGTTACAAAGACCGCCTCAGACAACGCCCTCTTCACCGCATTCGCCCCCTTTGACGACCCTGAGATCGTTACCACCTGCATTATCGAGCGCGGAGCAAACGGAACGGACGCGGGCTTTGCCATCCGCGACGTTTTTGACAGCTATTTCGGCCTTAACGATAAGGACGAGGATGAGGACGAGGATGAGGACGGCGATAACGGCAGCGACACCGATGAGAACGACGAAAACGAAAATGAAAATGACTGATAAAGAAAGAGCCGCCCTTTGCATTGAAGGACTTGCGGCGCTATACCCCGACTCTGCCTGCTCTCTTGAAAGCGGCGGCGACCCTTGGCGCCTTCTCGTTATGGCAAGGCTATCCGCCCAATGCACCGACGAGAGAGTGAATATAGTCTGCCGCGAGCTTTTCAGAGAGCTGCCCACGGCTGAAAAAATGGCAGAGGCCCCCCTCGAAATAATAGAGGAGCATATCCGCTCCTGCGGGCTTTACCGCGGCAAGGCGAAAAGCATCAAGGAGTTTTCCGAGATACTTGTGCGCGACTACGGTGGACGCGTTCCCGATACGATGGAGGAGCTTCTGGCTCTGCCCGGAGTCGGCCGAAAGATAGCAAACCTCATTCTCGGAGATATATTCAAAAAGGGCGGCATCGTTGCAGATACACATTGCATGCGCATATGCGGCCGCCTCGGCTTTTACCCCGAGGGGCAAAAGGATCCCCTGAAAACAGAAAAGATAATGACACCCCTTATCCCTAAGGAGGAGCAGAGCGATTTTTGCCATCGCCTCGTGCAGTTCGGCCGCGACGTTTGCACGTCCCGAAGCCCAAAATGCACCGAATGCCCCCTCTTTGAGGTGTGTTTACATAATGAAAACCAAACACAGCGAAAGGTATAACAATGAAAAAGGAACAGAATTGCCGCCTTGGTAAGGTTGGCGGACAGGCCGTGCTTGAAGGCGTTATGATGAGGAGCGGCGACGATATCGCCCTCGCAGTTCGCAAGGAGGACGGCTCCATAGAGGTCAAAAGATCAAAGCACACCTCTCTGAGAAAGAAAAACAAATTTTTCAATATCCCCATCCTTCGCGGATGCGTTAATATGGTGGAGACCCTCATTATGTCCATGGGCACCCTTGAGGACTCTGCAAATATGCTGGGCATCGACGAGACCGAGGACGAAACGAAATTTGAAAAATGGCTGAGAAAAAAGTTCGGCGATAAGCTTATGAACGTTATTATGGGCATCGGTATGGTGCTTGGAGTTATTCTCTCCGTGGGCCTTTTCGTTATCCTTCCCAACGCCGTTACCATGGGCCTTAACTCTCTTTGCAAGCATTTCTGGGACTTTGCTCTCCCGAGCTTTGCTCAGAACGCTATCTCAGGCGTTATGCGTATCGCCATATTCGTTGCCTACATCCTTCTCGTTTCTCTTATGAAGGATATCCGCCGCACCTTTGAATACCACGGCGCCGAGCACAAGTCCATCGCCTGCTACGAGGCGGGAGAAGAGCTTACACCCGAAAACGCTATGAAATACAGCCGCTTCCACGCTCGCTGCGGCACAAGCTTTATTATCGTTATCCTTATAATCTCCATCCTCGCAACCGCATTTATAAACTGGAACACCTGGCCGAAGATCGCCATTATGCTGACGAAGATCGCTATGATCCCCGTTATCGTCGGTATAGGCTTTGAATTCCTTATGTGGGCAGGCAAGCATCCCAACTGGCTCACCCGTGCTCTTTCAGCCCCCGGCCTCTGGATGCAGAGAGCCACCACGAAGGAGCCCGACCTTTCGCAGCTTGAGGTTGCCATCGCAGCCTTGAAGAACGCTATGCCCGCAGAATTCCCCGAGGTGCTTGAAGAGGAAAAGACTGAGACTGAGACTGAGACTGAGACTGAGGCTGAGGCTGAGGCTGAGGCTGAAACAGAAACAGAAACAGAAACAGAAGCAGAAGCAGAAACAGAAGCAGAAGCAGAAGCAGAGAGCGAAGACAGTGACCTTCAGTGAAATAAAAGAAAGGCTTGAAGAGGCGGGAATAGAGTCCTCCGCCTTTGAAGCGACGGAGCTTATCCTCCGCTTTGAAAAGGTCAGCCGAGCTGCGGTCCGCTTTGAGAGCTACTTCTCCGAGGAGCTTTCACGGGCTATCGAGCGCAGAGTGGCAGGAGAGCCCCTGCAATATATAATCGGCGAGTGGGATTTTATGGGCTACACCTTCAAGGTTTCCCCCGCCTGCCTTATCCCAAGAGCAGATACGGAGCTGCTCTGCGAATATATCTGCGAAAGCTGTAAAGAAAACGGCGTTTTTGCCGATCTTTGCACGGGTAGCGGATGTATCGCCGTTGCCGCTTTGAAAATGCGGCCCGACCTTCGGGCAGTTGCCGTTGAGCTCTACCCCGAGACCCTTGAGCTTGCAAGGGAAAACGCCGAAAGGCTCGGCGTTTCGGACAGGATAGAATTTATCCTCGGCGACGCTACCCAGGACATCCTCTCGGGAGAATTTGACCTTATTGCCTCAAATCCCCCATACGTTACCGCAGAGGAAATGAAGGATATTTCAAAAGAGGTATCCTTTGAGCCTCCCCACGCCCTTACCGACGGGGGCGACGGCCTTTCAATAATCAGAAAAATCATAGAGCATTCCCCCGCCCACCTTAAGGAGGGGGCCCCCCTCGCCATTGAAATGGGCTGGAGGCAGGGAGATGCCGTTACAGAGATCGCAAGGGCCGCAGGCCTCTCCTGCTCTGTTCTTCGGGATATTGAGGGAAGAGACCGCGTTGCTCTTATCAAAAAATAAAGGAATAGTTATGAGACATATAGAAATACTTGATACCACCCTCCGAGACGGTGAGCAGACCCCCGGAGTCGGGTTCAGCCTGTCCCATAAAACTGAAATAGCAAAGCAGCTTGACCGCATGGGAGTGGACTGCATTGAGGCAGGCTTCCCCGCCTCCTCCGAAAAGGACCTTGAGGCGGTCCGCGCCGTTAGCCGCGAGGTCAGCTGCGCAGTTCAGGCCCTGGCAAGAGCTACGAAAAACGATATCGACCTTGCCGCCGAGGCCCTTAAGGAAGCGCGCCACCCCATTATCCACGTTTTTCTCGCAACGAGCGATCTGCACCTTGAATATAAGCTGAAGATGACGAGAGAGGAGGCTCTTACTCATATCTCCGAATCCGTTGCATACGCAAAGAGCCTTTGCGAAAGAGTGCAGTTTTCTCCCGAGGATGCCACGAGATCGGACAGAGAGTTTCTCGCCTGCGCCGTCAAGCGCGCCATCGACGCGGGAGCAGATATTATAAATATCCCCGACACGGTTGGCTATACGGTGCCCTCGGAATACTCCGAGCTTATCAAATACCTTCTTGAAAGCGTTGAGGGTCTCTCCCAAAAGACCCTTTGCGTTCATTGCCACAACGACCTTGGCCTCGCCGTTGCAAACAGCCTTTGCGCCGTCGGCGCGGGTGCTACCCGTATAGAGTGCACCGTGAACGGCCTCGGCGAGAGAGCGGGCAACGCTTCTCTTGAGGAGATAGTTATGGCCCTTAGAGTGCGCCGACAGGACCTTGCGGCAGATACGCAGATAAACACAAAGGAGATACTTCGCACCAGCCGAATGGTCTCCTCCTTCTCGGGAGTTGAGATAGCTCTCAACAAGGCCATCGTCGGAAGCAATGCCTTTGCCCACGAATCGGGCATTCATCAGCACGGCATTATGGAAAACCGCCGCACCTACGAGATAATGGACCCCTCCGATATCGGCCTTGACAAAAGCACCCTGGTCCTCGGCAAGAAAAGCGGCCGCCACGCCTACTCCGACAGGCTTGAGACCCTTGGATATGCCCTTGATGCAAAGGGCGTGGACGCAACCTTCAAGCGCTTCAAGGAGATCGCGGACAAAAAGGTGGCCGTTACGGACAGCGATATCAGAGCCATCATCAACGAATACCTTGACGGTCTTGAGGGCAAATATTGGATAGACACCTTCCAGATCCAGTCGGGCAACCATATGAAATCAATGGCCCTCGTTTCTCTTAAGGCAGGGGACGACGTATTCACCGAATCTGCCCCCGGAGAGGGACCTATCGACGCCGCCTTCAACGCCATCAACAGAATTGCCGATGCAGGAGACGTTGTTCTCGAATCCTACGACCTTAAGGCCGTTACCGAGGGCGCAGACGCTCTCGGCGAGGTCAAGGTGAAGATAACCTCCGACCACGGCTCCTTTACGGGACGCGGCGTTTCCACCGACGTTATCAAGGCAAGTATCAAGGCATACGTTAACGCTATCAATAAATGGACCCGAGCAAAGGTAAGTGAAAAATAATATGAAGCTTGAAATTTACGATTCCACCCTCAGGGAGGGGGAGCAGAGCGCATCTGTTTCCTTTACCTATGAGGATAAGATTAAAATAATCAAAGCATTAGACAGCCTTGGAGTCTCCTATATCGAGGCGGGAATGGTCACAACAGAGGACGACGTTCGCTTCTTTGAAAAGGTTTCCGCTCTTCCCCTTGAGTGCGCGCGCCCCGTTGCCTTCGGCGCCACCTGCCGACCCGGAGAGCGGGCGGAGGAATGCCCCGCTCTTAACCTTCTTGCAAGAACGGCAACAGACACCGTTTGCATCTTCGGCAAGAGCTGGGACTATCAGGTGGACCGTGTTCTCGGCACTACAAAAGAAGAAAATCTGAGAATGATACGCGACTCCGTAAGCTTCCTTGTTTCCCGAAATAAGACCGTGTTTTTCGATGCGGAGCATTTCTTTGACGGATACTCGGATAACGCCTCTTACGCCCTCAAGGTGCTTGAAACGGCAAAGGAGGCGGGAGCTGCAAGGCTCATCCTCTGCGACACAAACGGAGGAATGCTGCCCGACATCATCGGAATGGCGACCGCCCGCGCAACGAGCCTTTTCCCCGGCTGCATCGGCATCCATTGCCACAACGACCTGGGCATGGCCGAGGCCTGCACCGTTTCCGCAGTTCTCAGCGGCGCTTTGCAGGTACAGGGAACGGTCTCCGGCATCGGCGAGCGATGCGGAAATGCAAATATCAACACCCTTATCCCCATCCTTCAATTAAAGCTTGGCTTTGACTGCATCGGAGAGAAGATTTCCTCCCTCACCGCGGCGGCAAGATACATAAACGAGACCGCAAACCGAGTTTTTGACGAGAAGGAGCCCTTTGTGGGCGGCTACGCCTTTACCCACAAGGCAGGCATGCACATAGACGGCGTTATGAAAAGCCCCCGCACCTTTGAGCACGTTTCTCCCGAGGCGGTTGGCAATCTTCGCAATATCGTCATCAGCTCCCTTTCCGGCAGAAGCGCCATGGCGGACAAAATGACCCATATCATGCCTCACCTTGACCGCACAAGCCCCGAGGTGACGAAAGCTCTTGAGGCTGTTCGCAAAAAGGAGGCCGATGGCTATACCTACGAGGATGCCGAGGGCTCTCTCGCTCTCGTTATAAAGGAGGCGCTGGGCCTTCGCAAGAATTATTTCGACCTGCTCCACTTTAAGATAATGACCGATGAGGATAACATAGGCGCTGACAGCGCAAGCGATAAGATGCGCTCAAGCGCTCTCATCAAAATATCTGTTGACGGCAAGGAGGAGCTTGCGGCGGCAGAGGGCAACGGTCCCGTTAACGCTATGGACCGCGCGCTGAGACAGGTGCTCTCCGCATTCTACCCCGTTATAGACAAAATGAAGCTCACGGACTTTAAGGTGCGCGTTTCCAGCGGCGGCGCTACTGCATCCGTTGTTCGTGTTGTTATAGAGTCCACCGACGGACGAAGCGTCTGGCGCACCGTTGGCGTTTCTCCCGACATTATCAACGCAAGCTGGCAGGCACTGCGCGACTCCGTTGAATATATGCTTGATATGAACGAAGCGTAAAAGCAAAGAAAGGCAAATAATTATGAGAAAACAGCAAAATCAGGTACAGGCTACCCCAAGACAGCAGGCTCAGGCAAGATATAACACCGCAAGAGTAAACCTTCTGCTTATGATAATACTCACCGCGGTGAACATCGTTCTCACCTTTCTCAAGGTAGATTATTATCTTCTTTTCTCCGCAACCATCCCCTATCTTTCCGTAGTATTTGCAAGTGTCAGCGGCTATACGGAGTTTCTCGTTGTTGCAGTATGCATTGCGGCTATCATTCTTATAGTTTATCTCCTTTGCTGGATATTCTCCAAAAAGCAGTATGGTTGGATGATCGCGGCGCTTGTGCTCTTCGCGCTTGATACCGTTGCAATGGCAGGCTTCTTTATCCTTGCTGGCGAGTTTTCCGGTATTCTTGATGCCATCATCCACGTTGCAGTGCTCTATTATCTCATTATGGGCACCGTCAGCGGCGTGAAGCTCTCAAAGCTTCCCGAGGAGATCGAAGAAGAAGAGCTTACTCCCCCCGCCGAGGAACAGGAATAATTTTTATAAACTAAAACGCCGAAGATCATACTTCGGCGTTTTTCGTTTGGCTTGAAATATAAAAAAGCTTTGTCCTGCGTATTTCGTAGCTTTTATCCGTAGTGATTTCCCTCGCGGACGTAACGTAGTATTGCTGAACTTAAAACTCCTGTGTCCGCTCTGTCAACCCGCGGACATACAGATAGTAATTAATTGTTTCTTTACGTGTCCGCTCCGTCTTTGCCAAGGCAAAGGCGGAGCGGACACGTAAACAATTAATTACAGTCAATATGTCTATGGAGACCAAATTGCGCAATATATCATATCCCTTTTCGCTGCTCTTTTTGCATACGCTTCCAGCTGAAGCAGCCGTAGATATCGTTTGCAAGAAAGGAGATAAAGCAAACCACAACGGAGATGTAGGAGGAGTCCTCAAGGGAGGCAAGTATCCAAAGGATTATGAGTATCACGTCGTTTGCGGCGTAGGCGGCGGCAAAGTAGGGGCTTCGCCTGAAGGTCAGGTAAACGGCGAGAAAGCTTGTGGTAACGGAGAGGGTGCTGAGAGCGAGATTTTTCGTTTCAAACCAAAGGAGGATAAAATAGAAAAGCACGGTAACGGCAAGGGTGAGCACAACGGAGAACAGCCATTCGCCTTTCTTTATGCTGTTGACCTTCACCTGGGCGCGACTCTTTTCGTAAGGGTTTCTCAGCCACGATATAAGGGCGAGCAGCGCCATAGGCCCCGTCATACCGAGATAGGTCATCATCTCGCCGTAATAGGAAAAGGAGTAGGATATTATTCCGTAGAGTATGGAGAAGATGACCATAAGAAGCTGGCCGAAGGGGTTGCCCTTTGCGCTGAATATGAGGGAGGCCGCCCCGATAAGGGAGGCTGTGAGGGTGAGGTAGCTTTCGCGGTCGAACACAGCGAAGGCGAGGATTATAAAAGCGGAAGAGCCTGCCCACAGGCAAAGCTCAAAGGGCGAAAAATAGTGGATCATGCGTTTCATAAATAACCTTTCTTTGAAAAAAAGCATCCGCGGCACGTCTTCTGAGACCTAACGACGTACCTCGAATGCTTTTTGCATTTCCTACCCGGTGGCAGTTTTATTTTTTTATTTTGAATATTAGCTTCACGGCAAAGTAAAGCTTTGCGCACAAAAGCTTAAGAATAAGCTTTCTGTTCTTTTCAAGAACGTTTTCAACGTAGCTGTTCTTTGAGCCTCTGAGAATACCGCAATGCTTATCCGTATATTCTCTGAAGGTCTTGACGAGAGGGTGCTTTGCCCCCGCGCTTCTGATAACGCGAACGGTTGCGGAGATGAAAACGTGGTCAATGAGAAGGTATTCAAGCTCTTCTTTGTAGTCCTCGTAGATGCCCCGCGCGCTGAACCATTCGATAAGGTCGTCAAGAGCCCAGATTATCTCAATATTGCGGTCCACCTTTGAGTTGTTCATGGTAGAGCCCTCACGCAGGCGGTAGTTGTAGAGGCTGTCCTCTATATATACCACGCTGTCGGAGCAGACCGTATATTTGGGGGTGGTTCTGATATCCTCATACCAAACGCGAAGAGTAAAGGCAATGCCGTTTTCTATGAGTATCCTTCTTCTGACGATCCTGTTCCAGGGAGCCTGCTGGCCCGTAATGAGCCTTTTCTCCTTTTTGGGATCGAAAACGGTGTCGGTCTCAAAGCTGTCCTTGAGAAGAGAGAGAAATTTGCCCTCCTCATCAACAAGGTTAACGGCAAAGCCGATGATATCCGTGTTGTATTTGTCGATAGCAGAGAGCAGGGTGGGGATAGCTCCCGCAGGCACGCTGTCGTCGCTGTCAACGAAGAAAACGTATTCGCCCGAAGCCCTTTCAACGCCGTTGTTGCGGGCGCCGCCCTGGCCCATATTCTCCTGATGGATGACCAGAGTGTTTTCGGGGTAGCGCCTTGCGTAGTCGTCGCAGATGGCGCCGCATCTGTCGGGTGAGCCGTCGTCAACGAGAACTATCTGACACTCGGGGGTTATCTGAGAATAGAGAGAATCAAGACATTCGGGAAGGTATTTTTCAACCCCGTAAACGGGAATGATAACGCTGAGCTTTGTCATTTAGAAACCCTTACGCTTTCTTTTTTCTTTTGAATATACGGAAAACGTCTCTGTATTTAACGTTTTCCTTAACGGCGGTGTTGTAGTAAACGTAAGCAAGAACAACGGAGAGATAGATAGATGCATTGGGGCGGCGGAGCACGTTTGCAGAGTACTGAGCCGCGCCGAGAAGCAGGCCGAGGGATATGAGCAAGGCTCCGTTCTCAATGTTGACCACCTTCTTGAAGCGTGTGATCACCGCAACGATGATCAGGCCGATAAAGTAGGCGAGAAACAGCATATAAAGTGCAAATCCCACGTAGCCTGAGTAGTAGAATACGGAGGGGAAGTCGTTTTCAAGGTCGTATATAAACTCCTTCATAACGAGCTCTCCGTTTTTGTCCTCTATCTCATAGCTCTCAACGAGAGTTATGTATTCGTAGCCAAAGAGCCGCTCCATAGTGGTGGCATCCTCAAATGCCATTTCGGCAAAGGCCCGTTTCATAGGCCGCGCCGCAGAAAGCTCCTTGACAACGAGGCTGAAGTTGTATTTTTCAAAGACCCGCTCAAAGCCGAAGCGCTGAACAACGGGGCCGAGATAGCGGTCGTAAACGTCGTGTATGCCCTTCTTGGTAAGGGGATCGAGACCCTCGTAGATCTCCCAGGAGATGTGGTCGGGCAGTGGGGGCTCGCCGGGCTCCTGCTCTATGTTGATCTCCTCGTCTGCCGCGTTCTGCTTGTATATCATATTGAGGCTGTGCTCCGCCTTGATATCAAAGGCGATGGAATTTGAGTAGCAGGCAGCGCAGAGCAGGGCTATAACGAAGAGGACAGCATAGTAGTAGAGATTTTTTTCGCCGTTGATAACGAGGAGTATCATCATACCGATAATGATGATGAAGATGGAGTAGTAGTCCACCTTGGTGCCGACGAAGTAGAGATTGAGCAGGCAAACGACTGCGGTAACGTAGAAGAGGGCCTTCTTCTTCATATTGTAAACGAAGAGGAGGATCAGAGGAACGATGACCGCAAGGATAGCGCTCTGGGAGTTGTGAACAACGGCCCAGCTCATAAGGCCTGCCTTAGTATACTCGTAGGTGTAGATCTGGGTGCCCGTCATATAGGCGATAATGAGTGCGTGGAGCATAATTATCATATTGATGCAAAACGCCTTCTGCACGTAAACGGGAACTATATCGCTCTTTTTGAATATGGTGATAAAGGCAACTGCAAGGGCGGGCAGATGTATTGTGCGGAAGAAGTTGT
This sequence comes from Candidatus Avispirillum sp., assembly GCA_045545335.1. GTDB lineage: Bacteria > Bacillota > Clostridia > Oscillospirales > CAG-272 > Avispirillum. The sequence continues at coordinate 32,420 of JAZQAS010000037.1, forward strand.
TCATATCCGTAAAGGGGGATATGTAGCCGCCGGGGGCCTTTATGCAGGCGATAACGTGGGCGATGAGATACGCGAGAAATATACCTGCCGTCACGAAATAGGTCCACTTCTTGTCCGAGATGATAAAGCAGTAGAGCATTATAGCGGCGAACATTGCAAAGCGGACGAGGGTGGTAAGAGTGGTGAAATACCATTCGTTAGCCCAGTAGGATATTATGTCCAGAATAGGCTGAGCTATAAGCAGAGTGAAGAGAAAGGCGGGCGCCGCCTCGGAGAGGGTGCGCTTGGCTCTCTTCGGGAAAGACAGAGTGTTAGTCATAGTAAACCTCACGTGTCGGTCAGTTTGAGAACTTTTCGATAATTGCGTCTGCAATACGCCTGGAGGCAAAGCCGTCGCCGTAGGGGTTCTGTGCCTTTGTCATCTGCTGATACATCTCCTCGTTTGTGAGAAGCTCGTCGATCAAGCCGTAGATAACGTTCTCGTCGGTGCCTGCAAGCTTAAGTGTGCCTGCATCAACGCCCTCGGGGCGCTCTGTGGTATCGCGAAGAACGATAACGGGCTTGTGGAGAGAGGGGGCCTCCTCCTGAATTCCGCCGCTGTCGGTGAGGATGATGTGGGATTTTGCAAGAAGATTGTGGAACTCAAAAACCTCAAGAGGCTTGATAAGGCGAACACGGTCCATATCTCCGAGAACCTCGTTTGCCGCAGAAACAACTGCGGGGTTCAGGTGAACGGGGTAGACCACCTTAACGTCGGTATGCTTTTCGCAGATCTTCTTGATAGCGCGGAACATACCTTTCATGGTATCGCCGATGTTTTCTCTGCGGTGAGCGGTGAGAACGATAAGGCGGGAGTCCTTAGCCCATTCAACGGTCTCGTCGGTGTAATCGTCGCGAACGGTGAGCTTCATGGTGTCGATGGCGGTGTTGCCCGTAACGTAGATTGTAGCGGGGTCCTTGCCCTCGGCAATAAGGTTCTGCTTAGCCTTCTCCGTGGGGGAGAAATTCATATCGGCAACGGTGCCGATGAACTGGCGGTTGATCTCCTCGGGGTAGGGAGAATATTTGTTGTAGGTACGCAGGCCCGCCTCAACGTGTCCGATGGGAACTCTGTTGTAGAAGGCAGAGAGAGCGGAGGTAAAGGCTGTGGAGGTATCGCCGTGAACGAGAACGATGTGGGGCTCAACCTTTTTGATGACCTCGTTCATGCCCTCAAGCACGCGAACGGTGATATCGGAAAGGGTCTGACCGTCGCGCATGATGTCAAGGTCGTAATCGGGCTTGATATCAAAAGCGGAGAGAACCTGATCCAGCATCTGGCGGTGCTGACCGGTAACGCAAACGATGCTCTCGATCTCAGGTCGGGAGTCAAGCTCTTTAACAAGGGGCGCCATTTTTATGGTCTCGGGGCGTGTTCCGAAAACGGATAAAACTTTGATCATAGCCGTGTCCTCTTTAAGTATAAATATAATTAATCATATTATACTATATTTCCCCACCTTTGTCAATCGCAAAGGTGTATCGCCTTCATTATTTGCGAAAGGGAAAAAATATGTGCAGAAAATATAAAAAAGAAGGGACTGTCGGTAAATTACGGTTTGACGAGCAGATAAACCAATGTAGGGGAGGATATTATCCTCCCGATTGCAAACGCAGTTTAATTTTGGCGCTTACGTCAGCAAATGAAACGAATGGATCAATTGTAGGGACCGACGTCCCCGACGGTCCGATTACAGACGTAACGCCACACGGTAAATATCGTCTCTTTATTAGGACAGTCGAGGACGCCTGTCCCTACAACAGCGTGTATCTTTTCCGTTCGTTTGTGCATCAAATTTCGTGACCTTCGCGTGCAACGGCTACTGTCATCCTGAGCGGAGCCATTTAAATGGCGGAGTCGAACCCCGAAGGGGCGACCGTTAGGTCGGGATCTACGATATTTGATAGAAGCTATCGAAGATCCTACGTAGATCCTGCCCCTATGGGGCACCACCCTAAGGGGTGGTTCGACTTCGCAAACAATTCACCGGATTGTTTGCTCCGCTCAGGATGACATATCAAGCCCGTTTGCAGACGAAGGTTAAAAGAAAAACGGTATGTCAACGGAAGAACGGTATTGTTTTTTTGTAGGGACCGGCGTCCTCGACGGTCCTCTACAGACGCAACGCCTCACGATTAATATCGTTTCTGTTCGCGGACAGTCGCAGGGGTTCCCCGAAAGCGAGTTTTCGAGCTTTTGGGGGTTCCCGTCGAGGACGCCTGTCCCTACAACTATGTGTATCATTACCGTTTCGTCTGTGTATAAAATTTCGTTTTGGTTCATGTGCAGATGTGCGGGAGGATGATATCCTCCCCTACAAATACCAATTCTCCCCCCTTCAAACCAAAATTTGAAGAATAAAGGCTGTCGCACTTGCGCGACAGCTCTTCAACCTTTTCTCTTCACTCTTCACTTTACACTCTTCTCTTTTCAAAGCCTCAGCCATCTGCGCTTCGGCGGGCAGGGAGATGCCTCGCATGGGCGGACAGGCAGCTCAACGAGAATTGCGTCCTCACCGATCTTTCGTATCTTATCCCAGGGAATGCGGATGTCGTTCTTTCGCGAAAGGCCGAGCCAGTTGCCCTCGGCGGGGATAAAAATAGCGGTGATCCTTCCGTCGCAAAGGTCGATCTCGTAATTGGTGATGTGTCCGAGCCTTGAAGCGTCGCAAACGTTGATAACTATCTTTCCTGAAAGGCTGTTGGTGTTGCAGGCCATATATTCCTCCGATATCAGAGCGTTTTTTGTATTCTATGCATATCAGCACAAAAATAGAACAAAAACGCCGAAATCCTTGATAATAAAGGCCTTTAAGATTTAGGCAAAAGCAGAACGACATCGTGAGAGCATATATATTTTACACTTGCATAATATAAAACGCATTTTTGCAAAAGAAGGCATAATAAGGTAGTTTCCGAAAGTATTTCAACACATATTGAGAGCGAAAAGGAGCAAATTAATTCTGTACGAAAAAATAACGAGCTCAAGGAAAGGCTGGGTTTATATAAATGAGAATAAAAAGCAGTTGTCGCGCCATTGCGGCATTTTTAATAACGCTGTCTCTTCTTTTGTCGGCGGCGGTTTCTGTATCTGCAAGTGAAAGCAAAAGCGTCACTCTTGGGGGAATGCCCTTCGGCGTCAGCTTTCGGGCGGGTGAATTGAAGATCGGCGGCTTTGATGAGATAGAAACGGAGAGCGGCATCGCCTCACCGGGGCGGGATGCGGGGCTCTTGGAAAACGATATAATAGAAAAGGTAAACGAAAAAGAGGTAAAAAGCGCCCTTGACGTGACAAATGAGGTAAAGGCCTCAAAGGGCAGGGCGGTGAGCTTTCAGATAAAAAGAGGGGAGGAGCGCCTCTCGTTTCAGGTGACTCCCGCTCAGATGAAGAAAACGGGCGACCTGCGCCTTGGGCTCTGGCTTGAGGAGGGCTGCGCGGGGCTCGGCACCGTCACCTATATCGAGGAAGAAACGGGAAAGTTCGGCGGCCTCGGCCACGGAATACAGAGGGGAGATGAGGGCGCCCTTGCAGAGATCGGGCGGGGCGTGGTCTCCGAGGTGGAGATAGTTGGTGTTGAGCGAGGGGTCTCGGGAGATCCGGGGGAGCTCAAGGGCAGCTTTTCCCCTTCAAGGCTCGGAGTCGTAACGAAGAACACGGAGGTAGGCGTTTTCGGTGTGCTGACAGCCCTGCCCTCGGGATGCGCGGAGAAGAGCATAAAGATAGCGGAGCGGGATGAGGTCAAAAGCGGGGGCGCATCGGTTTTTTGCACCGTGGACGGAGGGGGCGTTTGCGAATACGCAGTCAAAATAACCCTCTCCCCCGAAAAGGAGGGCGAGGAGAAGAATTTTCTCATAACGGTAACGGATAAAGCCCTCATTGAAAAAACGGGCGGAATAGTCCGCGGAATGTCAGGCAGCCCCGTGGTGCAGAACGGCAAGCTCATCGGCGCCGTCACCCACGTCCTCGTGGACGACCCATGCCGCGGCTACGGAATTTTTATTGAAAATATGATGGAGGCGGCAGAGTAACGAGAAAAGAGTTGCCCTCACAAGACCGTTGTAGGGGCACGCATTGCGCTCCCGCAACAGAGCGCGAACCGAACGAAATTTGATACACAAACGGAAAAAAAGCATATACGAAATGTAGGGACAGGCGTCCTCGACTGTCCTAATTAATGAAACGATATTTATCGCGAGACGTTACGTCTGCAACGGGTCGTCGTAGGGGTTCCCCGAAAGGGAACACGTGAGCTTTGGGGGTTCCCGTCGGGGACGTCGACCCCTACAAATAGATTGTTCATTTTATCGGTTTACGTTAGCACCAATGTTATCCTACGTTTGCAATCGGGAGGATAATATCCTCCCCTACATTGGTTTAACTGCTCGTCAAACGTAATTTTACTGCTGAAAAGGGTGTCGCAAAATGCGACAGCCCCTTCTGCTTTTTTGCTGTATTTTTTCTCTAATCTAAATGTTATATGTTTTGCGGCTTTTGTTCTGCGCCTTTCTCGACAGCCTTTTGTATATTTATTTACTCAATTCTCCGCAGATGTCCTCCTCCATCTTTTCCTTAACGGTCTGGGCGTCGTAGCCGCAGCTGAAAAGATAGTAGAGCTTTGCCACCGCCGCCTCGGTGGTCATATCGTACGCGCAAACGGCGCCTGCCCGCTTGAGGGCGGAGCTGGTTTCATATGCGCCAAGAGAAACGGAGCCCTTGAGGCACTGAGAGCAGATAACGAGAACGGTGCCGTGCTCGTAGGCTTTTCTGACGATGGGGAGGATAGCGTCGGCGCTGCCGGGGATATTTCCCGCGCCGAAGGTCTCAAGCACGATGCCCTTGAGGCTCTCCGTCATTATCTCCTCAAAGAGGCGGAACTGTATTCCGGGAAAGACCTTGATGATACCGATGGGGATGTTAACGAGAGGCTGTACCCTGAAGGGAGCCTCGGGCTTTCTTTCGGGTATCATTGAATTATAGCTGATGGATGTGCCTATCTTTGCAAGCTCGGGGTAATTGGGGGATGAGAAGGCCAAAAGATCGCTGGTACTCACCTTTGTTGCGCGGTTGCCGCGAAGGAGCTTATCGGAAAAACAGAGAGCGACCTCCTTGACCCGTCCCTGTGCCGCAATGAGCATTGAGGTGAGAAGATTGTCAAGGGCATCGTTTCTCACTTCAAATAGGGGTATCTGCGAGCCCGTGATGATAACGGGCTTTGCAAGATTTTCAAGAGAGAAGGAAAGGGCAGAGGCAGTGTATGCCATCGTGTCAGTTCCGTGGAGGATAACGAAGCCGTCAAAGCCGTCGTAGTGATCGCTGATGACCTGTCCTATAAGGTTCCATTCGTTAACGGTCATATTGGAGGAGTCGAGAAGGGGGTCCATCTCGTAGAGCTCCCAAAGGGGCATAGACTCGTCGTAGAGAACGGGCAGGCGGCTGAGTATCTTTTGCAAAAAGCCCTGCTCGGGGGCGTATCCGTTTTCGGAGCGGTTCATTCCGATGGTTCCGCCCGTATATATAAGAAGGATCTTCTTTCTCATTTTTGTGACCGTGCCTTCCTTCAAGTTTGTTTTTATTATTATATCAAATTATCTCCCCTCAGTCAATGATCCCGGACTTGTGAAAAGAAAAAGAATGTGCTATAATCATAAAAGAAGCGAGGTGAGTGTATGCCCCTGAAAATAGTCAGAAACGATATAACGAAAATGGAGGTGGACGCCATCGTCAATTCAGCCGCCCCCGATCTTCTCGGCGGAGGAGGAGCAGACGGTGCTATCCATAAGGCGGCGGGGCCGGAGCTCCTTTCGGAGTGCAGAGCTCTCGGCGGCTGTAAGGTGGGAATGGCAAAGGTAACTAAAGGATACCGCCTTCCCGCAAAGCACGTTATACATACGGTTGCCCCCCGATGGATAGGCTCCCGCGAGAAGAATACGGCCCTTTTGAAAAGCTGCTATAAGGAGGCCCTCTGCCTTGCGGCATCTCTTTCTCTTGAGAGCGTTGCCTTTCCTCTCATATCCTCAGGTGCCTTCGGTTGCCCGAAGGAGCTTGCCCTGAAGGTTGCCACCGAGGTTGTAACAGAGTTCCTTCTTGAAAATGAGATGACGGTGTATATTGCCGTATACGATAAGGAGTCTTATAAGATAAGCAAAAAGCTCTTTTTTGATATCAGCGCTTTTATAGACGATAATTACGTTTTGGAAAAGTCGCTTCGCGCGCCGAGAGCCGGAATGCGCGCGTCTGAATCCGCCCCCGTTTATACTGCCGCCGCCCCCTTTGCAATGGAGGAGTGCTCCGCAGCTCCATCTCTTGAGGATATCCTTTCGGAGATAGACGAGAGCTTTTCCGAAATGCTCCTTCGCAAGATAGACGAGAGGGGAATGAAGGACTCTGAGTGCTATAAGAAGGCAAATATAGACAGAAAGCTCTTTTCAAAGATACGCTCGGATAAAGGCTATAAGCCCTCAAAGCCCACGGCCATCGCCTTTGCCATCGCCCTTGAGCTTGACCTATCTGAGACGGAGGAAATGCTGAAAAAGGCAGGCTTTGCCCTGTCAAGGAGCAATAAGTCCGATCTCATAATCGAATATTTCATAAGAAAGAAAAATTATAATATCCACGAGATAAACGAGGCTCTTTTCGCCTTCGATCAAAGCCTCCTCGGAGCGTGATCTCTCAATAATTAAAATGTCGCCCGTCAGGCGACCAAACCTCTCTTTTTCTTGGTTATAATTAAGTCACCAAGGAAAGAGAGGTATTTATTATGAAGAACACAAAGACCGAGATCGTTTTCATTCTTGACCGCAGCGGCTCCATGCAGGACCTGACCGACGATACCATAGGCGGCTTCAACTCAATGATAGAGGAGCAGAAGGCGGGAGACGGCGAATGCATCGTTTCAACGGTTCTCTTTGACGATGAGAGCACGGTGCTTCACGACAGAAGAGCCCTTCGGGATATTCCGAAAATGACCCGCCGCGATTACGTCACCCGCGGATGCACGGCCCTTCTTGATGCTGTGGGCGGAGCTATCCATCATATCGGAAACGTTCATAAGTATGCAAGAGCCGAGGACGTTCCCGAAAAGACAATGTTCGTCATCACAACTGACGGAATGGAGAACGCAAGCCGCCGCTACAGCGCGGAGAAGGTAAAGGCGATGATAGAGCGCCAAAAGGAGCGCTACGGCTGGGAGTTCATCTTCATCGGCGCAAATATAGATGCCGTCAGCACGGCGCAGCGCTTCGGCATCAGCGAGGACAGAGCCGTGAACTATAATGCAGACGGGAAGGGAACAAGGGTAATGTACCGAGCGGTATCTTGCGCCGTGCGTAACGTTCGCGAGAGCCGCCCCATGTGTGACGACTGGCGCGAGGAGATAGACCTCGATTACAAGACACGCAATAAATAAGCTTTTAGGCTGTTGCTTTTATCTGCTGGCTGTTGCATTTATCTGCAACAGCCTTTTACTTATCGGTGAAAATTTTTTTAAAAGTCTTATAAAAAATATAGACTAAACGAAAATATTGTGATAAAATATACTGAATATATATGTTTTTGCGAGGCATAATGAAGATCGTTAGAATTCAGGCAGAGGGCTACGGCGCAAACTGCTGGGTATTGATAGATGAAAAGAGCGAGCATTACGCTCTCATCGACCCCTCTGCAACGGGAGAGGCCTTCTCTCAGTTTGTTGAAAAAAGAGGTCTTAAGAAGGAAAACCTTAAATATATCCTTCTCACCCACGGCCATTTCGACCATATCACGGGAGCGGATGAGATAAGGGATATGACCGGCGCGCCCCTTGCCGTTCACGAAAAGGACGCCGATTGTCTTACAGACCCCGATAAAAATGCATATAAATACTTTTTCAGAGAGGACCTTATCCTGCGTCCCGCCGAGATACAGCTCAAGGACGGCGACGTGCTCACCCTCGGCGAGAGTGAGATAAGAGTAATGCACACCCCCGGACACTCTCTCGGCAGCGTTTGCTATTTTTGCGGCGACGTTATCTTCACTGGAGATACCCTCTTTGACCGAAGCATAGGCAGAACGGACCTGTACGGCGGCAGTCAGGCAACCATTGAGGAGAGCCTGCGCGCCCTCATCTCCCTTGGGGGAGATTACGGCATCTATCCCGGCCACGGCTCCGTCTCCACACTTTCAAAGCAGATTAAATTTAACCCATATCTTTATGGAGGTAACTTATGATAGATTATAAAGAGCTTTCAGCTCTCCTTTTCCCCGACGTTACGATGACCGAGGAGGATTGCGAAAGGATGTTCCCCCCCCGAGAGGGTCTTCCCGAGGGCGCGGTGATCTCCCGTATGGCTCCCAGCCCCACGGGCTTCGTTCATCTCGGAAACCTTGTTCAGGGACTTACAAGTGAAAGAATGTGCCATCAGTCAGGCGGTATCCTCTACCTTCGCGTTGAGGATACGGATGCAAAGCGCGAGGTAGCAGGCGCCGTTGAAACTCTCATAGAGTCTCTCTCCCACTACGGCATTCAGTTTGACGAGGGCGCTACCGTTGACGGCGATAAGGGAGATTACGGCCCCTACCGTCAGAGACAGCGTAAAGATATATACCACGTGTTCGCAAAGAAGCTCCTTGAGGAGGGTCAGGCATACCCCTGCTTCTGCACCGAGGAGGAGCTTAGCGCCATCCACGAAAAGCAGGAGGCCGAGAAGGCAAACTTCGGCTATTTCGGCAAGTGGGCCGTATGGCGCGACAGACCCCTTGAGGATATAAAGGCAGCCCTCAGCGAGGGCAAGCCCTGGGTGCTCCGTTTCCGTTCAACGGGAAGCATTGAGAATAAGATAAAGCATCAGGACCTTATCAAGGGCAACCTTGAGGTGACCGAGAACGATATCGACCACGTGCTCCTGAAGTCCGACGGTATCCCCACCTATCACTTTGCCCACGCGGTGGACGATCACTTTATGAGAACCACCCACGTGGTCCGCGGTGACGAGTGGCTCTCCACCCTTCCTTTCCATCTCCAGCTTTTCCGCGCACTTGGCTGGCGCGCTCCCAAGTATCTCCATATCGGACCTCTTATGAAGATGGACGGCGACTCCAAGCGCAAGCTCTCAAAGCGTAAGGACCCTGAGCTTGCTCTCACCTACTATCGTAGCGAGGGCTTCCCCGTAGAGTCTGTTTACGAGTATATCATGACCGTTCTCAACTCCAATTTCGAGGAGTGGAGACGCGCAAATCCCGATGCCCCCGTTGATAGCTTCAAGTTCTCCCATAAGAAGATGAACCCCGCAGGAAGCCTCTTTGACTATGCAAAGCTTTGCGACGTTTCAAAGAACGTAGTTTCCAGAATGACAGCCGAGAAGGTATACGACGGAGTTCTTGACTGGGCAGAGGAGTTTGATAAGGACCTTGCGACCGCTCTCAAGTCCGATAAGGAAAGCGCTGTCAAAGCGTTTGCTATCGGCCGCGGCGGCAAGAAGCCCCGTAAGGACCTGACCGTCTGGGCAGATGCCAAGGGATATATGGGCTTTATCTACGATAGCCTTTACGAGGTTGTGGATCAGTATCCCGAGCAGTTTGCAAAGGAGGATATCAACGCAGTCCTTTCTGCATTCTGCGAGTCATATGACGAAACGGCAGAGCAGCAGGCTTGGTTTGATAATCTCAAGGCGATTGCAGAGAGCCTCGGCTTCTGCGCGGATATGAAGGCATATAAGGCCGCTCCCGAGAGCTATAAGGGCAGCATTGCCGACGTGAGCATGTTTCTTCGCGTTGCAGTAACGGGTAAGATGAACTCCCCCGATCTTTACGAGATCATGCAGATCCTCGGTAAAGAAAGAGTTATCGCAAGAATCAACGCAGTAATTGAAGCGTAATTCCTTTTTGTCATCCTGAGCGGAGCAAGCATCATAGTATGATGCTTGCGAAGTCGAACCATCCCTTAGGATGGCGCCGTAAGGCGGGATCTACAAAGGATTACGCAGAATGACATTTGGATTATTAAAGCTTCAGTTAATACTAAAGAAGGTGTAATTATATATGGCAAGCAATTTTATTCACGATATCATAGACGATGAGATAGCCCTCGGCAAGCACGAGGTTGGCAAGATCCAGACCCGTTTTCCTCCCGAGCCCAACGGATATCTCCATATAGGCCACGCAAAGGCCCTTTTTATCGACTTTTCCACAGCGGTAAAGTACGGCGGCAAGTGTAACCTCCGCTTTGACGATACCAACCCCACGAAGGAGGACGTTGAGTTCGTCGATGCCATCAAGGAGGATATCAAGTGGCTTGGCTACGAGTGGGATAAGTGCCTCTACGGCTCCTCCTACTTTGATAAGTGCTATGAGCTGGCAGTTGAGCTTATCAAAAAGGGCAAGGCATACGTGTGCGACCTTGATAAGGATCAGATGAGAGAGTACCGCGGCACTCTTACCGAGCCCGGCAAGAACAGCCCCTACCGCGACCGTAGCATAGAGGAGAACCTTGATCTCTTTGAAAGAATGAAGAAGGGCGAGTTTGCCGACGGAACACACACTCTCCGCGCAAAGATAGATATGGCAAGCCCCAATCTTAATATGCGTGACCCCGCCATCTACAGAATAAAGCACGTAAAGCATCATCAGACGGGCAGCAAGTGGTGCATCTATCCTATGTATGACTTCGCTCATCCAATTCAGGATGCAATAGAGGGCATCACCCATTCGCTCTGCTCCCTTGAGTATGAGGCACACAGACCTCTTTATAACTGGGTGGTAGACGAGTGCGGCTTTGAGAAGAAGCCCCGCCAGATCGAGTTTGCCCGCCTTAACCTTACCAATACCGTAATGAGCAAGAGATACCTCCGCGAGCTTGTTGAAACAGGCCTCGTTGACGGATGGGATGACCCCAGAATGCCCACCCTCTGCGGTCTCAGACGCCGCGGCTATACTCCCGATTCCATCAAGGAGTTCTTAACAAGAGCAGGCATTGCCAAAACAGACTCCCTTATCGACGTTGCTCTCCTTGAGTATTGCGTTCGCGAGGAGCTCAATGCAAAGGCGCCCCGCCGCATAGCAGTTCTTGATCCCGTAAAGGTGGTTATTGATAACTATCCCGAGGACAGAGTAGAGTATTTCGAGGTTGCAAACCATCCCGCAGTTCCCGAAATGGGTAAGCGTCAGGTGCCCTTCACCCGTGAGATCTGGATCGACCGCGAGGACTTCGCTCTCGTTCCCCCTCCCAAGTTCTTCAGAATGAAGCCCGACGGAGAGGTAAGACTTATGGGCGCGTATATCGTAAAGTGCAACTCCGTAGTTACCGATGAAGAGGGCAACGTAACCGAGATCCATTGCACGGCAGACCTTGAGTCCGGCAACGGCAATCCCGTAGACGGCCGCAAGGTAAAGGGCACTATCCATTGGGTAAGCGCCGATATCTGCGATACCGTAAAGGTAAATCTCTACGAGCCCCTCTTTACAATACGTAATACGGGTGATATCCCCGAGGATAAGACCTATGCGGATTATCTCAATCCCGACAGCGTAAAGACCCTTTGCGACTGTAAGGTGGAAAAGGCCCTCAACGCAAGCGAGGACAGCCGCTTCCAGTTCGTTCGCACAGGCTATTTCGTTCGCGACTCCAAGCATAAGAATACCTATAACAGAATAGTATCCCTTAAGGATAGCTTCAAGCCCGAATAAAATAAAAGAGATGCAGAAATGCATCTCTTTTCATTTTGTCAATTCATCAAGGGTGCCGAAACGGTAGCCGTCGGCCTTCCATTGGCGGATGAGATCGACGAGAATGGCCGCATTCGTTGCGGAGGTGGGGTGCAGGAGGATAACTGCGCCGTTGTGTGTGCCCGAGAGCACCTTTTCAAGGGCCGCCGCGGGCGAGAGCTGAGCGTTGTTGTCCCAGTCGGCGTAGGCATAGCTCCAGAAAACCGTCTTGTAGCCGTTCTTTGCGGCAATTCTCAGGTTCTCCTCGGAGAAGCGCCCCTCGGGAGGTCTGTAATAATCGGAAAGGGTAACGGAGTATTCCTTTGCAACCTCTTCAAGACGGCAAATCTCCGCCATAAAGTCAGCCTCGCTTTGCCGCTTTGTCATATCGGGGTGAGTCGCCGTGTGATTGCAAACGAGATGCCCCTCCTCGCACATACGGCGAACAAGGTCGGTGTTCGTCTTTATAAGATGCTCGAGAACGAAGAATGCCCCCGTCACCTTTTCCTCCTTGAGAGTATCAAGGATCTTCTCAACGTTCCCGTTTTCATAGCCCGCGTCAAAGGTAAGGTATATCACCTTCTCCTCGGCGCTGTCCTTGTCTATATAATAGGTCTCAAGCCCTTCCTTTTCAATAAAGGAGAAAAGAGGGTCGAGAGGGGGCTGAGAGTGGTCGTCCGTGCGCCTGCAGTACCAGTTGTATGCCTTGTCGGCCGTGTGGCAGGAGTCTTGAGCGGGTACGTTAATATCGGTAAGCGCCGCGCAGGGCAACTGCAAAAGAGCAAGGCTCAAAAGAAGAGCAGTCAGCTTTTTCATATTGTCTCCTTTCATGGTTTTATTATTATTCTTTTCCGAAACGAAGGAGAGATACCCGAAATATAATGCCGAAAATGCAACTCTTTTCCAAAATCGCACTTGATTAAAGGGGCGATAAGTAATATAATAAGCCTATATTTCAAAAAGGAATTTCAAAAAAATGGATATAAGAGAAGAGTCCCTCAAAAAGCATTATGAGTGGGCGGGAAAAATAAGAATAGCAAAGAATGCCCCCGCGAAAACGAAGGAGGACCTGGCCCTCGCCTATACCCCCGGCGTTGCGGAGCCCTGCCTTGCAATACAGAGAGAGCCCGAGCTTTCCTATAAGCTGACGGGCCGCCATAATACGGTGGCCGTAATAACTGACGGAACTGCGGTCCTCGGCCTCGGCAATATCGGCCCCGAGGCAGGAATGCCCGTAATGGAGGGCAAATGCCTGCTTTTTAAGGAGTTTGCCGATATAGATGCCATCCCCCTTTGCCTGAGAACTACGGATACGGATGAGATAGTCAGAACGGTTTCTCTCCTTGCAGGCAGCTTTGGCGGTATCAATCTTGAGGATATTGCGGCCCCCCGCTGCTTTGAGATAGAGAAAAAGCTGAAGGAGGTCTGCGATATCCCCGTGTTCCACGACGATCAGCACGGAACGGCCGTTGTAGTGGGCGCGGCGCTGAAAAACGCCCTGAAGCTTGCGGGCAAGAGAATAGATGAGGTAAAGATCGTGGTAAACGGCGTGGGAGCCGCGGGAACTGCCATCGGCGCACATATTGCCTCTATGGGAGCTGAGAATATCATATACGTAGATAAGGCGGGCGCCCTCGTTCCCGATATGGAAAATATAAGCGAGGCCCACAGAAAAGTGGCTCTCTCATCAAATCCCAAGGGCGAGAGGGGAAGCCTCTCCCAGGTCATCAGAGGAGCGGACGTTTTCGTCGGTGTTTCTGCCCCCGGCGTGCTCACCGAGGAGATGATAGGGTCAATGGCAGAGAAGCCCATAGTTTTCGCAATGGCAAACCCCACCCCCGAAATAATGCCCGACCGAGCAATTGCGGCGGGAGCATTCGTTGTTGGAACGGGCAGAAGCGATTTTCCCAATCAGATAAATAACGTGCTTGCATTCCCCGGCATATTCCGCGGCGCGCTTGATGCAAGAGCCTCAGATATAAACGAGGATATGAAGCGCGCGGCAACCGAGGCGATAGCAAATATCATCACCCCCGAGGAGCTTTGCGAGAGCCGCATAATTCCCGACCCGCTGGATGAAAGGGTAGTTGCGGCTGTTGCAGCTGCAGTAGCCGAGGCTGCAAGAAAAAGCGGCGTTGCGAGAATATAAGAATTAAAGGCTGTCGAAGATTCGGCGGCCTTTTTCTTTTGCCGAAAGGAGATATTTTAGAAAATCAACTGCTCGCCGTCGGTTAAAGGGTATATCAAGGGGCCTTCAAGGGGCGTTCAAGGGTAGTCAGGCGCCCCCTCGACCCTAAAACTATATACTGTATATTAAAACAAAAACTATATAATAAAACACAAAAGCAAACGAAAACAGTAACTTAAACTTAAACTAAATCTATATATATAAACACACACGCAAACGATAATAGCGCCTGCGTGTGTGTGAAAACGGGAATGTTGCATTTTTGAAAAAAGGGAGAAAGCCTTCGGCACAGATGATAAACTTAAGATAACAAAATCTTAAGAAGAAAGGTGATAATATGTCAAAGAGAGAGGGACTTTATTTCTACCGTGACTGGATAGAGCCCTTTGCGTGCCTCAGCGATGAGGAGAGAGGCAGGCTTGTGCTTGCAATGATGAAATATGCTATGGAGGGAGAGGAGCCCCCGAGGTTTGACGGCGGCGCAAATATTGCGGCTCTTTTCCTGTTTCCTCAGATAGACCGCGCTCTCCTTTTTCAGGAAACGGGAAAAAGAGGGGGAGAGGCAAGAGTTGCCGCTGAGAAGAAGGAGGAGCGGGTAGAGGAGAGAAGCGAGCCTCGCCACAGAGAGGTTAAAGCCGAGGAGAAGCCCTCCAACGATACTGCAAAGGCTGAAAAGGATGCCGAGTGCGACGTGCTGTTTGAGCGCTTTTGGGCCGAATATCCGAAGAAAACCGCCAAAAAGGATGCGAAGCGGGCCTTTGCGGCCCTGTCCGTAGACGAGCCTCTCCTTTTGCGGATGCTTAAGGCTATCGGAGAGCAAAAGGAGCAGGAGGGCTGGAAAAGCGAAAACGGACGCTATATCCCCGCCCCTGCCATATGGCTTGACAGAGGGCAGTGGGAGGACGAGATCTCGGCTGCAGAGCCAAAGAAAAAGGATTCTCCGATCAAAAAGAAGGTGGAGGGAAGCTTTGATACGGATGAAATGTTTGAGGCCGCCCTCAGGCGAAGCTACGGCGATATGTACGATTCCTTCTTTGGCGGCGTCAGCAGCCCGTAACTCGGCGGTAAAAAGACTTAATTAAGGGAATATTAATCATGTTTTGTATTGAAAATAAAGCCGATATATGATAGAATATAATGTAAAATAATATTTTGAGGTGATATTCGTGAAAAAGAGAATATTTGCATTGCTGGCGGCCTGCCTTCTTTTCTGCACTTCCTGTCTCAGACAGAACGGCATCCTCGGCGGCGACACCGAAGTGACTACGAATAACAGCGTTACCACCGAGGCCGATACCACGGTCACAGAGCCCGAGGCAAAGACCGAGAGCGTCTCCTTCCTCGGCTGCGGTGATAATATCATCTATTACGGAACCTGGCGCGATGCCAAGTCTCAGTCAGACGGAACCCGTGAGTATAACTTCAAGCCTATCTATAAAAACGTTGCGGATATGATCGCCGAGGCGGATATCTCCTTTATCAATCAGGAGACCGTTTGCTCAGAGAGCTTTCCTCCCGAGTCTTATCCCACCTTCAACAGCCCCGTAGACCTTACCTACGATATTGCGGAGCTTGGCTTTGACGTGGTCTGCCTTGCCAATAATCATATGCTTGATAAGGGCCCCCTCGGCCTTCGCGAAAGCTTTGATAACTGGAACGACCGCGGAGTTCACGTTATAGGCTGCTACGAGGAGATCGAGAACACCTCAAGATATATCACCTATTATGAGGAAAACGGTATAACCGTTGCCTTTATCGCCTATACGGAGTTCACGAACCTTTACCGTGACCCCACGGAGCAGGGCCTCTGGGCATCCTATCTCAAGCAGTCTGACGTTGTGGGAGACGTCCGCGAGGCAGACGAGTATGCGGATTTCGTCATCGTCAGCGTTCATTGGGGCGAGGAGGGCAGCTTTGAGCCCAGCGCAGAGCAGCGCGCCTATGCAAAGATAATGGCAGACAGCGGAGCAGACGTTATCCTCGGCCATCATCCTCACGTGCTTCAGCCCATAGAGTGGATAGAAGGAAAGGACGGAAACCGCACCCTTTGCGCTTACTCCCTCGGCAACTTCGTTCACGAGCAGGACCGCGATTATAACGTTCCCGGCGGTATGCTCACCTTCAATATCGTTTCCGAAAACGACGGAGATGCAACGGCCACCGACGT
Organism: Candidatus Avispirillum sp.; assembly: GCA_045545335.1. Lineage (GTDB taxonomy): Bacteria > Bacillota > Clostridia > Oscillospirales > CAG-272 > Avispirillum. The sequence continues at coordinate 48,491 of JAZQAS010000037.1, forward strand.
TGAGTTTATCCCAACGGTATGCCATTATCCCAGGAGCTTTTATAATAATACCGTATATCTCCTTGAGGATTATACGGAGGAGCTCTGCAACGCCCACGCTGTAAAGACCTATTATAATCGCACCATATCCCTTGAAAAGCTTAAAGAGTACGTTAAGGATACCATATCCTCCGAATTTCTTCCCGATTTTCTTAAGTGATAGCTATGTACGATAAGAATACCGTATCAGTAGTCCTCCCATCCTATAAGCCTGACGATAAGCTCCTTTCAACGGTAGACGAGCTTTTGAGCGAGGGCTTTCAGGATATCATCGTCGTAGACGACGGCGGCGGAGAGGCTTATAATCATTATTTTGATAAGGTCAGAGAAAAAGAGGGCTGTACGGTCCTCGTCCATCCCGAGAACCGCGGTAAGGGCGCGGCCTTGAAAACTGCCTTTCGCTGGTATATTGAAAACCGCGAGGGCCGCGGCGTCGTCACCGTAGACGGAGACGGACAGCACCGCCCCGAGGACGTTAAGGCCCTTTGCCGCCGACTTCTTGAAACGGGAGAAACAGTTCTCGGCGCCCGTGACTTCTCAAAGGAGGGAATACCCGGGAGAAGCGTTTTCGGCAACAAATTCTCCTGCGGAGTTTTCCGCCTCTTTGTGGGAATGAAGCTGCACGATACCCAAACGGGTCTTCGCGCAATTCCCGCAGAGGAGCTTTCGGGAATGCTCACGATCAAGGGCGACCGCTACGAGTATGAGACCAATATGCTTCTCTATATGAAGCGAAAGGGCCTTAAATACTCCGAGGTCACCATCAATACCGTTTATATAGACGATAACGAGTCCTCACATTTCAGACCCGTGAGAGACTCTGCCCGTATATATCTGCTTATAATCAAGCATTTGCTTACGTCTCAGTTCATCCTCTGTCTCGGAAGCTCCATGATATGCTATTTCCTTGATTGGCTCATGTTCACGTTTTTGAACTTTGCCGTTTCAAGAGTGGCGGAGGGACTGATGATAACCGTTGCGGCATACGGCGGCGCCCGCATCACATCAAGCCTTTTGAATTTCTATCTGAACAGACTGATATTCAATAAGCAGGGCGGCAGCGTTCTTGCAACGATGGTCAAATACTATATGCTGGTAGCCTTCAACCTTCTTGTCGGCTCCATAATCACCTATCTTCTTTCAACGGCCCTTATAAACGTTGATGCGGTCCGCGTTTTCTGCGAGGGCATTTCCGAGGATTCCGCTCAGTCCGTCCTTGAGTCAATAATCAAGGTCCCTGCGGATACTCTCCTCTACGTTTGCAGCTTCACGGTGCAAAAGCATATAGTTTTCAAGAAAAACGCTTAAAAGTAATAAAGTAATAAAGTAAAGGAAATCAGGCAATATGGCTAAGGATTTCAGAGAAGAATATATAAGAGAGCAGCGAGAGCAGGCGGCCAAGAGAAGGGCAAGGCTTGAGAAGATCGGCATCGGCCCCTCTGAGAGCTCCCAAAAGGCAGCTCCTCAGCAGAGAAGTGAGAGACCTGCGCGCCCTCCCGTTCAGCACCCCTCCCAGCCGAGACCTGCGGTACAGCAGAGACCTGCGGTACAGCAG
>JAZQAS010000038.1:0-43041 GCA_045545335.1 Candidatus Avispirillum sp.
CTTTTTTCATAGATAAATCCTCCGATTGTGTTTTTTCGACTGGCAGGTCGTTTCTATTCTATCACAATCGGAGGATTTTTTCTCATCGGTTAACCTCTTTTGAACCACGCGACTATCGCGTGGTTTTCGGTTTACAAAAAGTTGGCGGCCACAAGGCCGCCAACATATTAAGTATAGCAAATATTATATTCATTGTCAAGAGAATTTGCTGACTTTTATGGTCAATCTGTTGCTTTTCTGTGGGTTGCACAAAATATTTTAGTGAACTTTGTACAAATAATGTATTGCATTTCCCTATTTCTTATGATAATATATAGACAAGGAAAGGGTGATACCAATGTACAGGTAAAAACCTGAAAGATTACTCAAAGAATTACGGATAATGTCAAACGCTGCAAAACAAAGCGCAAGACAAATTTTTAATTCAGATCGTAGAACTAAGGTAATAACTTTAGCAACAGCAAAAAACAGATTACGGTAAGCACAGAGGCCTAAATCAAAGTTTTGTTTTGCACACTGACGGTTTGAAAGAATATCCTCTTTGAGTCAAAACCATTTCTGCTCTCTTACAATCATAAGAAGTAACTGAAACTATGGGTTTTCTCACTTAGAGAAATGAAAAAGATGTAAAGTCGTTTCGGAGTTACAAGGATAATTGAAGAAGAGCAAGATAAAGAAAGAGAGGTTAAAAGATGTTAGATATCAAGAGTGAACAGAAATGACCCTTGACTGAGCTAATAGATCGTAAAGAAGGTCTTCAGTCAAGGGTCATTTCATTTTTCTTCTCTGCCCTTTGGGGCTTTTTTTATTTTACTGCTCTCTTATTGCATTGATCTTCTAAAAAGTGTATAATTAATGCATTACACATAGAGGATGCTTTTATGAATAACATTACTGTTACCGACGTTCGCCACTGTCCCGGCGACAGCGCTTTTCTTATTGACGACGGGGTCACCTCCATTCTTTACGACACGGGCTTTGCCTTTACAGGAGCAAAAATTGCAAAAAACATAAAGGCTGTGCTTGGCGACCGCACTCTTAACTACATTTTTCTTACTCACTCCCATTACGATCACGCTCTGGGTGCGCCTTATATCAAACGAGCATTTCCCCATTGCCGAATAGTTGCGGGAGAATACGCAGCCCGTATTTTTCAAAAGCCCTCGGCAAAAAGTGTTATGCGCGAGCTTGACCGAAAATTTGCCGCTACCTGCGGTATTACTGAATACGAGGACCTTATTGACGACCTTTGCGTTGATATATCAGTCAACGACGGTGACATCGTTACGGCAGGCGATATGAGCTTTAAGGTGATTTCCCTGCCCGGTCACACAAGATGCTCAGTTGCCTATTATCTTGAAAAGGAAAAGCTCCTTCTCTCCTGCGAAACTCTCGGTGTGTTTGACGGAGAAAGCACCGTTGTACCCTCTTATCTTATCGGCTACGGCACTACGATCGAGTCCGTCAAAAAGGCTCAGGAGCTTGACATTGAAGCTATGCTCGTTCCTCATATGGGACTCATCGGCCGCGACAAGGCACGCTTCTATCTCAAAGCTGCAAAAATAAGCGCCGTCGAGACCTGCGAGGAGATCATTGCTATTTTGAAGGGCGGCGGCTCCCACGACGATGCCGTTGAGTTTTTCAAAAACAAATTCTACCACGGAGCTATAGCCGACGCTTACCCCATAGACGCTATGCTTCTTAACACAAACATTATGGTCTCTCTTATCGAAAGAGAATTTCTTTCACCCAATTAACCGTAAATTTCGCTTTTTTCTCTGCTATTGTTGCAAATGCTATTGTTGCATGCTACAATAGCTTAGTTATAACATAAATATAAGAAAGCACGATACGTATATGACTAAAAAACTGAAAGGTTTTCTCTGCACCTTACTGTGCCTTTTGATGCTGATTCCCTTATCGGTATTTACAGGAGCAGCTGCAGACGATACCCGCGAAATATCCGTGATATTCACTCACGATATACACTCCCATCTTATGCCATCAAAAAATGCAGACGGCACGAGCTATGGCGGTATGGCACGCTTGAAGACCGTTATTGACGAGCTGAAGAGAAAACACCCCCATGCTCTTCTCCTTGACGGCGGAGATTTCTCTATGGGAAGTCTTTTTCAAACGGGATATACAAAGGGAGCATACGAGCTTCGCGCTATGGGCGCTCTCGGCTACGATGCCACTACCTTCGGAAATCACGAATTTGACTATTACCTTGAGGGTGTTGCATCTATGCTTGACGCCGCAGTTGACAGCCGCGATGCCGTTCCCTACATAGTTGAAGCAAACTATATCCTTCCCGATGACACACCTGCCGGAGTATTTGAGTCCTTTGACAGATACGGTGTTGAGGATTACGTTATTATTGAGAGAGGCGGCAATTATTTTGCCGTATTCGGTCTCTTCGGCAAGGACGCAAATGCCTGCGCCCCCTTATCGGGAATGACCTATCTTGACCCTTACGAGACTGCTGAAAGCACTATTGAGAAAGCAACGGAGGAATGCCTCAAGCTTTACGGCGAGGAGCCCTTTATCATCTGTCTTTCTCACAGCGGAACAGAAAAAAGAAAGGGCGAGGATTATCAGCTTGCAAAAAAGGTTGACGGAATCGACATTATCGTTTCCGCTCACAGCCATTCAACTCTTGCCACCCCCGTCAAGGTCAACAACACCTACATAGTTTCCTGCGGAGAGTACGGCGAGGCCGTAGGCAGCATCGCCGTCAGATGCGACGGCAGCGGAAAGCTCTCTTTGAAGAGCTACAGCATTATCCCCATAGGCAGCTATATCAATGAGGACGCCGACAGCGCCGCTCTTATTGAATCCTTCAAGGCAGAGATCGAGGAAAACTATCTCTCCGATTTCGGTATGACCTTTGACACTGTTCTTTGCAAAAATCCTTATCTTTTTGACACCTCCGACGAGGCCAATGCAACTCAGCACGAGTCCACCCTCGGAAACCTTTTCTCAGACGCTTACAAATGGGCGGCAGAGGAAAATCTCTCTGAGGATATTGATATTGCTTTGACTGCCTCAGGAGTTATCCGTGACTCAATTCCCCTCGGAGACGTTACGGCATACGACGTATTCAACACTTCCCCCGTAGGCATCGGAAACGAGGGAGAGCTGGTTCGCGTTTATCTTACGGGAGAAGACCTGCTTGAGGTATTTGAAATGGATGCGACCGTTCAGCCCCTGATGACGGGCGCACAGCTTTTTATATCGGGAGCCGAGTATTCCTTCAATACAGCAAGGGTCGCCTTTAACAAGGTAGACAGCGCCACTATTGTAGGTGACGACGGCGCGGTTCTTGAAATAGACCGTGACAGGCTGTACAGCGTTGTTACCGGAATGTACTGCGAGCAGATGCTGAAGAGCGCAACAGAGGCCTCCGGCGGAATAATATCAATCGTTCCCCGAGACAAGAACGGAAATCCCATACCCGACAATAAATATGCTGATTACATAATCAAGGACGTCAACGGGCGTCCTCTCAAGGAATGGTATGCCATTTCTCTTTACCTCCAATCCATGGGCGGTGAGATGGACGAGTATTATTCTAAGCCTGACGGACGCAAAACCGTCTACACAAGCTATAATCCGATAAAGCTTTTATCGGGCGCTAACCTATACACCTATTCCCGCATCGTTTTCATTCTTGCGGTAGTCGGCGTTGCCGTATTTGCTATCGTTATTACTATCAGATTAATCAACAAAAAGCACAAAAGGAAAAGAGCCTGCTGACAGGCTCTTTTCCTTTTTATCTTGGGCTTATAGTGAAGCCGAAGCTTATCTTTTTGTCATTTACCGTATACTTTTCCGACAGATCGGGGCCGCAGGAATTTGATCCTATTCCCGCCACCTTATAATCTATTCTCAGATGAGTGATATGATCCTTTTCAAGTTCATCGGTATGACGGGCTTTATACAAGGACTTGGCGCTATACTGAGAAACGGAGAATTCAAAGCTATCATCAGCTGAGAATTCAAGCTCGCCTATTCTGACAAGCTTTGAAGAAGTATGGTTACCGTGCTCCTGAGGAACAACGTAGCTTACGTATTCACTTTCGGCATCGGAACGATACATTCCTACCTTACCTGCATGGCACATATCGCAATAGCTCTCATAAGGTCCGTTTCCGAAATATTCAAATTCGCAAGCGCTTTCGGGAAGAGAAAGCTCCATGCCAAAACGAGGAAGCGCATAGGTATCCTCTCTTATATCGGCTTCTATCCTTACGGATATCCTGCCCTCTCGGCTTATTGCGATCCTCTCTTCGATCTTTGCAAAGGGATATCTTGAAACACCTGCCAAGGAGCCCTTGACGACTATCGTATCATCCTCAACTCTGCAGGAGTATACCTTAGAAAACATACAGTCAAGATTTTCGCCCTGCCACACGTCAAGATTAAGCCATCTCTGCTTAATGTTTCTGTCGTTATCGGTAGGTGCTCTGAATGCTGTCAGCTTAGTTCTTTCGCAAAGCTGCTCTTTTCCCTTCACTACTATACTTTCAAATGAACCGTAGTGCTTTGAGAAGGTATATGAAAAGCCTTCTCCCTTTGCATAAATATTTTGCTCATCCTCAAAAAACTTTGCTTTTTCTTCGGGCATAATTCCTTTCTTGACAAAAGGCAAGGGATGCTGAGTATGAGCATACTCTTTTTCGTCTTTACAAAGGCTTACGTTAAGATATGCGCCAAGCTCACAGTTCAGCTCAGGGCAATCTACGTCTATTATTGCAAGGCTGTGGGGAGCAACGTTTATATTGAAGGCCTTCTCACTTATTTTTTCGCCGTCTGCCTCTATTGAACAGATAAGTGTATATTCGCAAAGGTCTGTAAAATCAAGGCGATTATACACTGTGAGCTTTCCGTTTTCAAGACTTGTTCTTATGGGCTGATATGCGGCCTTTGCCTCAAGGGTACCTGCCTTGAAGCTTCGGTCTGCAAACACAAGACCGTCACAGCAGAAGTTTTCGTCATGGGTAAGCTCCCCTTCAAAATCTCCGCCGTATTTTTGAACACCGTCCACGGTTACGACGTGGTCTGCCCATTCCCATATGCATCCGCCGCAGATATTCTTATATTTATCAAATATCTCGTTATACTCCCATACGTCTCCGGGGCCGTTACCCATAGCATGGGAATATTCGCAAAGGAATATGGGCTTATTTATGGATTTATCACCTGCAAAGGCTTCAAGATCCTCAAATGAGAGATACATTCTTGAATACACGTCTGCCGCCTCGGGATGGCCAAGTCGGGAGGCATCCTCGCAATGGATAAGACGGGAGCTATCCCTCTCTCTCGTCCATTTTATCATTTCGGCGTGGTTTTCGCCGTAACAGCTTTCGTTACCCGTTGACCACATAATGACTGAGGAATGGTTTTTGAAAAGCTCTACCATCCTCTTCATTCTGTCTACGTGTTCATTCCTCCACTCAGGCATAGAGGTTGGCCATTCTCCCGATTCCACATCATAACGGTAGGGGACGTTGGGAAGTCTTCTGAGAAAGCCGTGGGTCTCAATATCAGTTTCACATATTACGTAAAGGCCTTCTCTGTCGCAAAGCTCTATAAAGTGCGGAGAGGGCGGATAATGGGAGGTCCTTACGCAATTGATATTAAGCTCCTTCATAAGCTTTACGTCACGTTGCATTTCTTCTCTGCTCTGACTCCAGCCGCCGTATTTTGAAGTATCGTGGCGGTTCACGCCTCTCAGCTTTACGGCTGTACCGTTTACGAGTATCTCGTTTTCTGCAGAAACGGATATCTTCCTCATTCCCACGTTGAAGGATGCTATCTCCCCGTTTCTTTCAAGCTCTGCTCTGTAAAGATAGGGCTTTTCTGCATTCCAGAGTATAGGATCCTCTACTTTATATGAAAAGCTATTATGAACAGCTCTTTCACAGATACATTCTTCGCGGTCATAAATACGAAGATCTGCTTCACCGTCAAGGCTTACGGATATCTCCTTATCGTCAGCGCTTACCGATACGTCAAAAAAATGGCCTTCGGGACGGACAAGGATATAGACGGGACGGAAAATTCCGTTCATACGGAACTGATCCTGATCCTCAAGATAGCTGCCCGCGCACCATTTCAGCACCTTTACGGTTACGGTATTTCTGCCTTCTGATACGTGATCGGTAATATCAAACTCCGAAAACAGACGGCTGCCCTGAGTGAAGCCTACGTATCTTCCGTTAACGTACAGAAAAGCGCAGGACGAAACTCCCTCAAATACCATATAAACTCTGCCGCATACGTTGCAAAGCTCTACCTCTCTCTCATAAACGCCGCATGGGTTATCATCGGGTACAAAGGGCGGATCGCAAGGGAAAGGATAATTTATGTTAGTATAATTGGGTGTATCATGGCCGCAGGTCTGCCAGCATGACGGAACTGTTATATTATCCCATTTTTCAATATTCTCCGGAACGTCGATATCTCTGCTGAAATAGGCAAATCTCCAGTCGCCGCACAGATCATGATATTCTGAAACTCCCGATGGAATATAATAGCTTCTCGGAGGAAGTCTGTTTTCGCAGGTATTCTTTGGGTCTTCGTAAATTCTCATAGCCTACTCCAAAATCATTATAGAAACAGTATACCACATTTCATATATATAAACAAGAAAACACCGCGAAATTCGCGGTGTTTTCTAAAACTATTCTTCTTATTCGGCATCGGTATCGTTGCCGTCTGTATTGTCCTCAACTACGTCGTTCTTCTTCGTGCTTCTTGTAAGTACGATAACAACGATGATCGCGCCGACAACTACTGCTGCAACTGCTGCAATAATGATGATCTTATGAGTATTATCTTCCTTTTTCTTCTGCTCTTCGCTCTTCTGAGGAGCTGTTGTTGAAGGAGCGGTCGAATCAACTACGGTCTCTTTTTCACCGTCGGCGTTGGTCTCGATCTCGCCCTTATCGTTAGTCTCGTAATAAACGTCGTTGCCCTGAGCATCCGTTACCACCTGAGTCATAACGCTTCCGTCGCTGTCAAGAACATCCTTGCCGTCTTCATCAGTTACGGCCTCTGTTACGGGAATGCCGGTTACGGGCTTTGTGTCCTCGGGCTCAATAACGTCGCCCTCTTTATCTGTTTCAAGGGGCTCTGTTGCATCGGAGCCTGTTACAACGATGGCTGCCTGATTGGTGCAGGATACGGTATAGTCGCTGAAATCGTTACAGTCGAAGAACCAGCCGATACCGTTATCGGGGAACTCAACAGTAATATCGTGAGCACCGTTGGGGGCTGCCTTGGATATTTCAAAGGTGAGTGTAAGGATAAGGCCTGTATTTGTATTATTCTTAAAGGGATCTGCAGGCTCTGCATAGTACCTATAATATCCGTTTGTTGTGAGAGGAGCCTTACCAAACTCAGAATTTGTATACACTTCTCCGTTCTCTACTGAGAGAAGTGTAAAGTATCTGGAATTGAATTTCACGTGGAACATTGCGCACCAGATGCCGGGGTTCTTATCAAGATATACCTCAACCTCAACGGTATCTCCGGGAGTTCCGGATGCGCCCTTTGCAGACAGCTCAACGTCTGTTGCCGCAAATGCAGTTACTGCCATTGCACTTACAAGGATCACTGCTGTAAGAAGCATTGCAAGGATCTTTTTCATATTAAATACCTTTCCGTTACGTATTACAGTCGCGCCATATGCGCCTGTTCTAACTTTTTTAATTATATAACATCCTTCATTTTATGTCAAGAAGTATCGGCGCAAACACTTAAATATTTACATTTTCAAAAATGACCCGATATATCTTGATTTTTGAAAAATCGGTAATATAATGAATTTAGAAAGATGTATGGAAAAACGGGGCTTCTCCCGCTCTTCTCAAAATCGATCACGGCTACTAAACTTTATGCTGCCGTTTGGCGGCGGAATGGAGAATCTTATGTCACTTCCCGTTGGTATTCAGCTTTTTTCTGTCAGAGATCAGATCGAAAAGGATGCCGAAGGCACCATCCGCGAGCTTGCGAAAATGGGCTATCAGGGTATTGAGCCCTGCAACGGCTCTTGCGGTATGGACCCAAAGGACCTGAGAGCGCTTTGCGATGAGCTTGGACTTCGAATCATCTCTGCACATCTCGGCACCTACGAGCTCAATGAAGAAACTGAAAAGACCCTTGAGCTTTACAAGACACTCGGCGTTGAGTATCTTGCCATTGCAGGTTTTTGGGGTGACTGCGTTTACGGAGGCAAGGATTATCCTGCTATGATGGAAAAGCTTGAAAGATCCTGCCGCTACTTCAGAGATAACGGAATACAGATACTTTACCACAACCACGACTGGGAATTCAAAAAGGACGACGGCAAGTATCATCTTGACATCATTCTTAACACCTTTGAGGACGATCTCCTTCTTCCCGAGGTGGATACCTGCTGGGCCTCAGTCGGCCACGGAAACGCCGTCGACTACCTTAAGCGCTACAACGGCCGCTGCCCCGTAGTTCACCTCAAGGATTTCTACTGCCGCGGCGATTACAGCAGAGGATACAACGAGGGTGTACGCCCCGAGGATTTCGCGCTCCGCCCCGTTGGCTACGGCAGACTTGACGTTATTGACGTTCTCCACACCGCAGAGGATATCGGTTCAAAATGGGTCATCGTTGAAGAGGATTCTCCCGCTTTCGGCCTTGACGCGCTTGAATGCGCCGCTCTCTGCCGCGACTGGCTGAAAAAGCAGGGCTGGTAAAGGTGAAGGCAAATACTCTCAGAGCCCTTGCGCTCACTATATCTCTCCTGCTACTTCTGACCGCCTGCCGACGTGTGACAAAGCCTGACTTTACTGTTGACACAACGGCGAATACAGCCCCAAAGGACACAACAACGGTTGATACTACTGCAGAGGACACCACCGCATCCGTTCCTGAGGAGATTCCCGACACCTCCGTTACCATTTCTATGGTGGGCGACGTTCTGCTGCACGAAAAGGTTGCAGACAGCGGCAAGATGGCTGACGGCACCTATAATTACGACCATTTATTTGCAAACGTTAAGGACCATATCACAAAGGCCGACATTGCCATTGCAAACCAGGAGGTCATTCTCGGCGGACGGGATATGGGACTTTCAGGTTACCCTTGCTTCAACGGAGCATTTGAGGTTGGAGATGCGCTTGCGGCGGCCGGCTTTGACATAATTCTCCATGCAACAAACCACACTCTTGACAGAGGTACCCGGGCCGTTCAAAACTGTATGACCTTCTGGGGGACAAGCTATCCCGACATTACAGTCCTTGGAATACACGCCGACAGAGAAAGTCAGGAAAGGATATACGTTCGGGAGGAAAACGGCATACGCATTGCTTTTCTGAATTACACCTACGGAACAAACGGGATCCCCCTCCCCTCCGATATGCCCTACATCGTTGACATTCTCACAGCGGAAAGGCTAAGACGGGATATTGCCAAGGCGGAGGAGATCGCGGACTTTACCGTGGTTCTTCCCCATTGGGGCACGGAATACGTCCTCACACCCGACAACAATCAGAAGTACTGGGCAAATATAATGCTTGACTGCGGGGCTGATCTGGTCATAGGTACCCATCCTCACGTTATTGAGCCCATAGAGCAGCTGACAGACGGCGAAAACTCCATGCTCGTTTATTATTCCATAGGCAATTTTATCAACGCTACGGCACAGACAGGCGAGGGCATTGCTGACAGAATGGTTGGCGGTATCGCAAACGTGACTATCGACAAGGACGAAAACGGAGAAGCTTATATCTCGGACTACGGCGTTACCCCAATCGTTACACACGTTTTATCGGGCAGCGGCGCTATCACCACCTACAAGCTTTCCGATTACACAAAGGAGCTTGCCAAGGAAAACGAGATAATAGCATCCGATCCCGCTTTTTCTCTTGAATACTGCAAGGACCTTGCCGAAAAGGTATTCGGTGACAATGCTGAATGATTATATAGAAGCTGCGGATAATTCCGCAGCTTTATATTTTATCCTTTCATTGTTTTCAGTTTGTTCAAATATTGGAGATTGACACAAATATGCATTTTATGTATAATATTAACGGTTTGAACAATATTTTCGTTCATAATGTTCGCAATTTACACAAAAAAGAAAGGATAGGAGAACTTATGTCCATTTCTAAAAAGCTTATAAGCATTGCTTTATGCATCTCTATGCTTATGGCTGTTCCCTATACTGCAAAGGCAGATGAAAGCTATGATCCCGCAAACGGAGAATTCGTTTTCCAAAGCGAGGATATGCTTTCTTACATCAAATCTCCCTACAGCGCGGACGTCTCATACGATTCTGCGGAAAACGCCATGAAAATGACCGTTAACGGAGACCACAACGGTATTGACCCTCAGGCTCTGCTTGATATGTCAAGCCTTTCGCTCAATGCTGACGATTACGGAGCTCTTCTGATAATCTACCGCGTTCCTACGGAAACCGCGTCTTCCGTTCTTAAGACCGAGCTCTTTATTTCTGCGGGAAGCGTTACCGTTCCCACTGCGGGAAAGAGCGTTATGTATAACGTTTCAAAGAGCAACACCTATACCTCTCAGATAGTTGACCTTTCCTCTCTCAGCTGGTGGAGCGGCGACGTTCACAGCATCCGTATCGACTTCTTCACCAATGCGAAGGTCGGAGATACTATGTACATCGATTCCGTTATCCTTTGCTCAGATCAGTCAAGCGCTATTGAAAGAAGAGATGCCCGCCTTTCTTCTCTCAATGCAATAGACACTCCCGATTATGCAAATACGGATTATCTTTGCACAAAATATGAATACGACAAGTACACCTCCCCCATCTGGAAGGGTGATATAGTTTACAATGAGGCCGTTTACCCCATTAAGGACAAGAACGGAAATTCAACCTATACGCTTATGTATGAGCCCGACAGCATCATAAGCGTTTACACCTCTGATTTTTCTTCTCTCTACTACGAGGGTATCGACTTTACCGTTGAAGGAAACCAGATCACCTTCCTTCAGAGCGGTAATATCAGACTTAAGGAATACACCTATATCCATCCTCAGTCAAACCCTTACGGATACGATTGGGGCACATACTATAACCGTACTGCAGCAGGCGACGGCAAATGGGAATACTGGGGTCAGAGTCCCGAGTTCTATAACGGCTACATTAACGTAACGTACACTCACTCCGACTCTTGGTCCGGTTATACTCCCGAAAAGAGAGCCGATCAGGTTCCGCTGACCTCCAGCACTATTGCAAACGGCGGCTCTATGAACATTGTTTTCTTTGGCGACAGTATCTGCGGCGGAGCAAACTCCTCTTCCTACAGAGACGTTTATCCCTACGCCGAATACTGGAACGAAATGATCGTTTCAAAGCTTGAAAACGACTACGGCTGCAACATCAACGCAACGTATTCCTCCGTTGGCGGAAGCACCGCAAGCGGAATGGTTGAAAACCTTTCCTCAGGTGTTCTCCGTTACTCCCCCGATCTCGTATTTATCGAGTTCGGCGCGAATGACGCCATGAATGAGAGCCAGTCCTCCTCAGGCTCTATGTCCAAACTCAAGAGCGCATACAAATCCGCAGTTATCGAAATGATCGATACTACGAGAAGGTCCTTCCCCCAGTGCGAGTTCGTTCTCGTTGCTCCCTTCTACTGCAATCCCTTCTGCCACTATATGTCCTACTTTGAGGCCTGCCGCGATGCTCTCGACGAGATAGCAGCAGCTTACTCCGGCGTTGTTGTTGCAGACGTGACCGCAATGCAGGAGGATATGCTCTCCTACAAGGATTATCTTGATTTCTCAGGCGACAATATGTGCCACCCCAACGACTTTATGGCCCGTATTTTTGCTCAGGTATGCCTTGAATCCATCGTTCCCGGCGGCGTTGATCCCTACGTTGTAAGTGAAGCTCCTCCCGTTGCTACTCCCGATACCGAGAACTATTCCGCAGCATCCCCCGGAGGCTACGGCTGGCAATGGCCCGAGGCCGAGGCATACGGCTATATCAACGGCTACGGCAGAACAGGTCAGGACCTTGAATTCAGCTTTGATCTCTGCCTCCTTCCCGTTAAGAGCGGATACACTGAGGCCTCCTTCTATACTGACGGCGGTAACGGTATTGATATTACGAGCGCCGACGTTACCATCGAGGGTGAATCCTTCCCCATTGAATGGGGCACCATGTCTGAAGCAAATTGGCATAGATTCACGATCAAGGTACTCAATGGAGCCGGCGAGGTCTATATGGACGGCGAGCTTGTCGGAAAGGTAGACAGCGGTGTTACTTGCTATGACAGCTATATTCTGTTCTTCAGTCAGAACGGCTGTATGGCAATTGACAATATCAAGATTACGAATTCCTCCGGCCGAGTATTCGTTGATTGCGATTTTGAAGATGAAGCTACGGCAAAAGACCTTATGGGAGACGGCCTCGGCGCATACACTCTGCTCTTTGCAAACACCGTATCCTATGATCTGAACGGTGCTGAGAGCGAAGCTCTTCCCAATCAGATAAAGGTGATAAATAAGTCTCTCCAGCTTACAGAGGCTATTCCTCAGAAGGCAGGAGCTACGTTCCTTGGCTGGGCCACCGATCCTACAGCTACAAAGGCTGATTATGAGGCAGGCGCGATCTATACGGCTGACGAGTCCTGCACGCTTTACGCCGTCTGGAAGGAAGACAAGCCCCTTCCCCCCGAGGTTACCTCCATTTCTCCCGTTAATTCCACCATCACCGACACAGGCAGCGTGACTATTACCGTTACCACCATCGGTGAGAACATTACTTATAGCTGGTACTGCTCAAATGATGCGCTTCTTCCCTATATCAGCGGAGCAGATACGGCAAGCATCACGATCACCATACCCGAAAAGCTTTCGGGCGATCTTAGTGCATACTTCAACTGCACTCTCACCGACAGCTACGGCCAGAAGGGTATGAGCACAAACGCCACCCTTGAATACACCGTTACACCCGACGAGCCCGAGGAGCCCGCTCTCATCAGGGGTGACTACAACGGCGACGGTTCTGTCAACGGAGCCGATGCAAATCTCTTCAAGAGACTTCTCTCAGGAGAGCTTTCCGTAGAAGAGGGCAGCGTTCAGTTTACCCGTATTGATCTTGACGGCGACGGCGCCCTCACAGGAAAGGACGCAAACATGCTCTCAAGAATTATTTCAGGCGCTGAGGCATAATTGATCACAAAAAAAGCTTCCGTTTTCGGCTATGCAGCTTTAGCAGAAAAATCAATTTCATAATACAGGGCGGGAGAACTCTCCCGCCCTATATTTTCATAAAACGATAATTAGTAATGTAGGGCGACCGTTGGTCGTCCTTTTTTGATTTTTAAAGAATTTTTTGGCGGAAGCAGTTTTCCTACTTCCGTGTCCATTTCTCTGCAAATAATAGGTCCGAACTTTTGTCAGATTGTATGTAAATATCCACGCTCAATGCTTGCCACGGACGCGAGCATCCGGAAAGCAGAACACAGAACAGTCGCATTTGGAATAATACTATGGTATAATAGCATTAAAATTAATTTTACTTTGAACCTTTTTACTTCAAAAAGCAACATAATATGCGAAACCGGTTTTAATAACACGAAAGGAGGAACATATGGAACAAGAAATTTCTTTTGAAGCATTGCTGAAAAAGCATCGTGTTGTTGTAGAGCGATATATTAATTTTAGGTTACCAAGCACCTTTGATGCCGATGATGTAATTCAAGAAACATACTGTGCGGCTTATATTGGTTACGAAAAGCTTCGCAATAAAGAATTATTCAAGCCTTGGATTTTATCTATTGCACGAAATCAATGTAATTTATGGTTTCGCAAAAAATACGGAAGCGAGTTGCTTTCGTTAGACTCAATATCGGATATTGCTGACACCGATACAACGGAAGATAATACCGCATATCAGGTTTTGGATCTGTTATCCAAAGAGTCTGCGGAACTGTTAAAGCTAACTATGCAAGGATATAAACAAAGTGATATCGCGAAGCGTTTGAACATTCCATTAGGTACTGTAAAGAGTCGCTTGCATTACGCACGAAAACAATTCCGTTCTATGTGTACCCCTGAACAGATTATGATGTTTGAGAAAGGAAGAAAGATTATGACAAAGAAAGATTATACCTGCGGCTTCCCCGAAACTATGCCTGCTCTCATACTTAAGGAAAGCTCTCGTCCTTTTTTCGAAGTAAAATGTGCCGACGAATCCTTTATCGTACCGATTGTCGGAAATAAGAATTCGGAAGGAACATACCGTCGCAATAAGCTTGCGTTAGTATCTACTTGCTACGTTCCCAAAGCTGCTGTTATACACGGTGTTAAAGGGGTCAAAGTATGTAGAGATACTTACAATGTAAAAGCTGACAAGTTATATAAAAACGAAAGTGTTTGGTTTTCACAATTAACTGACGAATATATTAGAGACCTTGGGACTATTACTTGTGACAGTGAAGATGATTATCCTACGGAAATCTATACTTTTTTGGAAGAGGATTACGATGTTAATGTAAATGGTAATGACAGAGTTCACGGCCGCCCGCTTTTGATAAGCGAGAATCCGCCCAAAATCGTTGGTGATAGAATTTATATTGACGAATATAACATACGATACACAATGGGTAACTTTGACGTAACAATCGGTGAAAGAGCGTTTGAGACGGTAAAATTTGTCTGTGTACGAAATAACTATTATATCACTGAAAATTATGTCGATACAAACGGAAGACTTGTTTTTATGCGGTGGTATGAATCGGTTGATTGCTTTAGACAAACCGAATGGTACACTGATGACTTCAAGGAACACATTGCCAACAATCCTAAATTGATCGTCAATGATATTGAATACCGCTTGGTTGAAACCCGTATCAGCGAATACGCGCTCTAATTTCCGCCCCGCCTCGCGCGGGGCTTTTCTTCGTTTCTACATATCAAAAGCCACCACAAAACTGTGGTGGCTCATTTCAATTCTTTCAATAATTTTGCAAACGCTTACGGAAGCTTTTTTATTTACCATTATTCAAATTCAACGTCTGCAACACGTACTACGTACTGACAGCCGTAGGGGAAGCCGGAGGCGTTTACCCAGAGATGGTCGCCGTGCTGAACGAAATCAAGCTCCTGACCGTTATCTCCCCACTTTACGCTCTTTACCTTCTTCTTTACGTTAGTAAAGTGCTTGAAGCCTACGCCGCCGCCTGCTACGGTTACGTGGGCGTTTCCGAGAATGGCAAGGTCGTGGATATAGAGATACGCCTTTTCACCGTCCTCAAGAGCAAAGTTCTTATACTCACCCTTGATCTCGGAGGGTCTGCCCGTATAGATGGACTGACCGCAGGTCTTTACCCATTCGCCGAGTTGACGGAGCATTATCTCCTGCATGGGAATGATATTACCGTCTCCGTCGGGACCTACGTTGAGAAGGAAGTTTGCTCCTACCTTACGGCAAGCGCAAAGGGTCTCAATAAGCTCGGGGAGGCTCTTATAATTGAAGTCTGCCTTGCCGTAGCCCCAGTGGTCGTTCATTGTCTGGCACATTTCTGCCGCAAGATACTTGGGCATTCCCTCGCGGTTCATGGGAGTGGGTCTTCCCTGCTCGAACGTTACGGAGTCTATCTCGGGATGGCCTGCGCAGCCGCGGGCATCAAGGCCTGTATTATTGATGATAAGCGCATCGGGCTGATGCTTTCTGATGATAGCATAAAGGGTATCCTCATCCCAATCCGTAAGGGGTCGTGACCAGTTTCCGTCAAACCACAGACCGCCTATCTTTCCGTACTGAGTGCAGAGGAGCTCTACGCTATCGTTAAGATACTTGAGAAACGTGGGAAAATCCTCATTAAAGGACTTCTGATACCAGTCAAGAGTTGCGTGATAAAAAATAGGAAGAATGCCGCCCTCGTTGCAGGCATCCACAAACTCGCGGATAAGGTCGCGGCCGCATACGTTATGAACGGTATCGTATCCGCCGTTCAGATCCTTTGAGTCGTAGAGGCAGAATCCGTCGTGATGCTTTGTTGTGATAGTGATATACTTCATGCCTGCGGCCTTTGCTATCTCAACTATCTTCTTTGCATCAAAATCCTTAGCTGTGAACGTATCCTTGAGGGGAGAATACTGCTCAACGGACATATTTGCAATGTTCATTATCCATTCGCCGCAGCCAAGCTGAGAATACATACCGAAATGGATGAACATTCCAAGGCCCATATTTTCAAATTCCTGAATTCTTTTTTCGGGAACGGGGATCGCCATAGTAACACCTTACCTTATTATAGAAATTTAGTATTGCGCAAAGAGGCGCAAAATGCTATAATCATCTTACCACACGGCCACTTTTCTTTCAATGGATTTTTTAGAAAATTATTCAAAAAAGATTTGAAAAAACTATTGCAATCCTACTCGGTCTGTGTTATAATTCCATTCGTATGCGGCAAGTCCGCCCGAACGGTCCAATGCAGCTCAGTACGAACGTTTCGGAACCAAAAGAAAAAAGGAGAAGTCAAAATGACAAAACTTCAGGCTTTTGCAAGCGAGCAGCTGAGAGCTGATGCTCCCCAGTTCAACGTGGGCGATACTATCAAGGTCCACAATCTTATCCGCGAGGGTTCCAGAGAAAGAATCCAGATCTTTGAGGGTACTGTAATTGCACGTCACGGCGGCGGTATCTCTGAGACTTTCACAGTCCGCAGAGTTGCTTACGGTTGCGGCGTTGAGAAGACCTTCCCCCTCCACTCTCCTCACGTAGCTAAGGTAGAGATCGTTCGTCTCGGTAAGGTTAGACGTTCCAAGCTCTACTACCTCCGCGACAGAGTTGGTAAGGCAGCTAAGGTTAAAGAGCAGGTTCAGTAAGACAAATGAATCTCTTCCCTCGGGAAGAGATTTTTTGTTTCATTCTTTTCGGGTATTACTTTATGAATTTCAGATCTATCTATTTTAACAAAAGCTTTTGGAAGACCGCTATTCCTCTCGCGCTGCCTATCGCGCTGCAAAATCTTATGGCGGCATCTTTCGCTCTTATTGACACATTTATGGTAGCCGGGCTGGGCAGCACCGTTCTCTCTTCTGTGGGCATGGCTTCGCAGTACACCTGGCTTTTCAACATCATCATATTCGGGCTTGCCTCCGGAACAGCTCTCTTCGTTTCCCAATACTGGGGCGTCAAGGACAGGAGCTCTATCCACAGGACCGAGGGTATGGCTCTTCTCATTGCAGTTGGAGTGAGCCTTCTCTTTCTTATTATCGGGCTTATATTCCCGGAGCAGATCCTCTCCGTTTTCAACGATGACAAAACGGTTATCGAAACGGGTGCTTCATACATCAGGTACGCCTGCATCTCATATCCCGCATTTGCGCTGAACTACGTTCTCTATACGGTGCTTCGTTCAACCGAAAAGGTTCGTCTTCCCATGGTCCTCTCCATCTTCAACGCAGGCCTCAACGCTATTCTCAACTATTGCCTCATTTTCGGAAAGCTTGGACTTTCCCCTATGGGAGCGGCTGGCGCGGCCCTTGCAACCACTCTTTCCTGCTGGGTGACAACGGTTATCCTTATCGTTGTTTGTATACTTCAGAAAAGCATCGTTATTGCAGGCTTTAAGTCTCTTTTCTCATTCACGAGAAAGCAATTCTCCGCTTTTATGAAAAAGACCTTTCCCGCTATTCTTAACGAGGGTGTATTTGCGCTTGGAACTACGGTTCTCAACATCATTCTCTCCAACATCAGCGTTGACGCTTATGCGGGAGTTACCATTCTCAGAACGGTGGAAAACCTTGCGTTCGTATTTATCGTAGGTCTTTGCAACGCCTGCAGCATAATCGTCGGCAAATCTATCGGCTCGGGTGATATTGTCGGAGCAAAGCAGGATGCCACCCGCTTTATGCTGATAATGCCCCTTTTCAGCATAATTACGAGCACGGCCCTTATCCTTTTGCGCTCTCCTCTCGTTTCTCTCTTTACAATGAACGGAGAATATACCGAGCTTGCCATATCCTCTGCACTATTCTGCATACTTATATATGCTCTCGATATGCCCCTGAGAAACATCCCCTATCTTACCATCGTTGGTATTTTCCGTCCCGGCGGAGACCCGAAGACGGGTATGATATGCGACGTTTCCGCCCTTTGGCTCATATCTATTCCCCTGACGGCACTGCTTGCCTACCTTGGCGTTCCGTTTTGGCTCGTATTTATGCTTATGTATCTTTCCGAGGATATTCCGAAATCAGCCCTCTGCATCTTTTACTTTCTTACGGGCAAATGGGTGCACCCCGTTACCCCCGAGGGAAAGCTTGCCCTTGAAAAGCTGAAGGCGGAAAAAAACGAAAAATAATGTAAACAAAAAATAAACTCGGCGCCTCTATTGATTAGGCGCTGAGTTTTTGTTATAATACTAATATCAATCAAACGTAAAGGATTTGGTATAAACATGAAACGTGCAAGCGGTGTACTCATGCATATATCCTCCCTTTGGGGCGACTATTCCGAGGGCTCCTTCGGTGATGCTGCCCGCGAATGGATAGATTTTCTTGCTGAGTGCGGTTTTTCCTACTGGCAGACTCTTCCCTTCTGCCTGCCCGATGAGGCAAACTCCCCCTACAAGTCCTTCAGCGCTTTTTCGGGAAATCCCTTCTTTATAGACCTTCCCTTGCTTTGCAGGGCAGGTCTTATCACAAAGGCTGAGCTTGAGGCTTCCCGCCAGAAGTCTCCCTATGCCTGCGAATTTGACCGTCTCAACCGTGAGCGTCTTCCCCTCCTTGCAAAGGCGGCGGCAAGAATGAAGAACACGGAATGCATAGACGAGTTTATGAAGGCTCACCCAAAAACTGAGCAGTTCTGCACTTATATGGCACTTAAGAAGGCAAACGGCGACCTTCCCTGGAACCGATGGACCACTGACAAGCCTGATCCCGACGCTCTCAGGATGTGGCGCTTTACTCAGTACGCCTTCTTTACCCAGTGGGCGCAGATAAAGGAATATGCAAACGAAAAGGGCATCAGCATTATCGGAGATATTCCCATCTACGTTGCCTGGGACAGCGCTGACGTTTGGGCTTCTCCCGAGCAGTTCCTTCTCGATCCCGACGGAAATCCCTCAAGCGTTGCAGGTGTTCCCCCCGATTACTTCTCTGCTGACGGTCAGCTATGGGGCAACCCCCTCTACAACTGGAAGAGGATGAAGGAGGACGATTTCTCCTGGTGGAAGGAGAGAATGAGCTTTACTCTCGAATACTTTGACGGAGTTCGCATTGACCATTTCAGAGGTATTCAGGCCTACTACTCCATTCCCGCAACGGAAACCACCGCAAGAAACGGAAAATGGATGAAGGGCCCCGGTATGGCTCTTATCAAGGCGCTGAAGCCCCTTTGCAAGGACAGGCTTATTATTGCGGAGGATCTGGGCGATATTACCCCCGAGGTCATCAAGCTCGTTGAGGATTCGGGCTTCCCCGGAATGAGAGTGCTTCAGTTCGGATTCCTTGACTCAAAAGACTCTCCCCATATGCCCCACAACTATATCAACAACTGTGTTGCATACACGGGAACGCACGACAACAACACCCTTCTCGGCTACGTTTGGGAGCTTGACGTGGGAACGCGCCGCCGTCTCTTTGACTACTGCGGCTTCTACGGAGACAATCTTGACGACAGCTACAACCATCTGCTGCGCACGATGTTTGCCTCCCACGCAGGGCTTCTTATGCTTCCCGTTCAGGACCTTCTTCTCTACGGTCGCGATACCCGTATAAACAAGCCCGGAATCGCAGAGGGCAACTGGTCCTACCGCGTTACAAAGGAGCAGATAAGCACCATATACAAGGACAAGTTTATCTCCTGGAACAGGCTCTATTCAAGAATGAACACCAAATAATTTCAAATATATCCGCAGATCTTCTGCGGATATATTTATTTTATAAGGCTTTCGTGTATTTTTGATAGGGCGGTCTTTTCTATCCTTGATACGTAGGAGCGGGATATACCGAGGCGCTCTGCGGTCTCTCTTTGGGTTTTCGGCGCCCTCCCGTCTATGCCGTAGCGCATCACTATTATCTGTCGCTCTCTTTCGGTCAGCTCCTTATTGATAGCTCTAAGCGCGGCTCGGGTCCTCATTTTTCTGTATATATCATCGGCTATGGTATCATCCACCTTGATTATATCCATATACGTCAGGGGATTTCCGTCTCTGTCTGTATCTATGGTCTCGTTTATGGATACCTCGTTCTGAGTCTTTTTCTTAGAACGGAAATACATTAGTATTTCATTCTGGATACATTTTGCTCCGTAGGTGGCAAAGCCTGCCCCCTTCCTTACGTCATAGCTGTCTACTGCCTTTATGAGCCCTATTGCGCCTACGGAGATAAGGTCATCCGTATTTTCTCCCTGAGAATAATACTTTCTGACGATATGGGCGACAAGCCTGAGATTATGCTCTATGAGGCTGTTGCGCGCTGATGCATCTCCCTGCTCTGCAAGCAAAAACAGCTCCTTCTCCTTATTCTTTGAAAGCGGCGGAGGAAAATTTGACACCGTATCCGCATTCAGCACGGCAAAGCTCATAAGGGCGGCTATTATCGCAAGAATATCCATATTATACCTTACCTTTTCTCTTTATCCTTGCCATTATATGCTGTGACGGCTTGACCTGCGAATAAAATAAGTGTAAAATATAGAAAATAAGTTTTCAGGATAACCGCTTATGAAATACAAAACCATTATATGGGATTTTAACGGAACGCTTTTTGACGATATGGGTGTGAGCATTGAGGCGATGAACACGGTTCTCGCACGACGTTCTCTTGCGCCTATCTCCGGCCTTTCTGAATTTCAGGAGGTATTCGGATTTCCCGTTCGGGATTATTACAGCCGTATAGGCCTTGATTTTTCAAAGGAGCCCTACGAGGTTCCCGCAGACGAATGGATAGCGCTTTACGGAGAAAAGATGAACGCTGCCCCTCTTATGAAGGGCGCCGAGGAGGTGCTCTCAAAGCTTCGGGATATGGGAATACGGCAGATAGTTCTCTCTGCAAGCGAGAGAGGCAGGCTTATTGAAAATCTTACCCACCTCGGGATCCTCTCTTATTTTGATGAGGTTCTCGGTATGAGCGACGCTTACGCAAGGGGAAAGGCTGAGATCGCAGAGGAATACGCAAAAAGAGACAGGGACGGTATCTTCCCCGCTCTGCTTATCGGGGACACGGATCACGACCTTGACTGCGCTCGGAGCATCGGCTGCGACTGTCTTCTCTACTCGGGAGGCTTTATGTCACGAAGGAGACTTGAGAAGCTCGGCGCCACCGTTATTGACTCGCTTTCTGATATTTTTAAATATTTGATTTAAAATTCATTCATAGTTTTCTTTCTTTCGGGAATGCTATTATCGGGCGATAACTGCCCATATTACTCGAAAGGTTGATTATTTATGATACTTGACAGAATTGCGCTGGTTCTTACCATTATCGGCGCGCTCAACTGGGGCAGTATCGGACTTTTCAAGTTCGACCTCGTTGCATGGATCGGCGGAGGACAGGAAGCTATAATCCCCCGCATCATCTACACGGTGGTTGCCCTTGCAGGACTTTGGTGCATCTCCCTTCTTTTCAGAAGCCGCGAGGTCTACGACTCCTGACGATATTAAGAAAAGCCAAACCACACAAGGTTTGGCTTTTCTTAATTGTTAAATTTTCAATTTACTCTTGATTATGACGGGATTATAGGATATAATGTACAGGTAAATTTTTCACGGAGGTACAGACAATGAATAATATTATTACTCTTGCTTCTGCCGAGGCTCCTTCCGGATTTATCGGTTTTATGAGCCAGTACGGCACTACCATCCTTCTCGTTATTGCTATGATCGTTATTTTCTACTTCTTCATGTACAGACCCCAGAAGAAGCAGGAAAAGGAAGCTAAGGAAATGAAGGATAACCTTCAGGTAGGCGATGAGATCACAACTATCGGCGGTATTATCGGCGAGGTCGTTTCCATTAAGGATGAGACCTGCGTTATCGAGACTACCAAGGACAAGTGCAAGATCCGCATTCTCAAGAGCGCTATCAGCAAGGTTGACGTTCACGCAAGCGAAAAGTAATTTCATTCATAAAAAAACATCTCCCGAATATCTTTTATTAAGATATTCGGGAGGTTTTTTATGGAAAAAGATATAAAAAACGTTATAAGATCGGCAGCCTTCGGGTTTGGTGCTTTTCTCTGTGCTTCGCTTTTACTGATACCTATCTGCGCTTTGATCCTTTCTTTTCTGAAGGATCCTGCCCCTCTTGCGAACCCTGTTGCCACGGTAGTTCTTTACCTTTCGGCCCTTATTGGGGGAGGGGTGGCGCAAAAGCTTTCGGACAGCATACTCTGCCCTCTTATTCCCGGCGGCGCCGCTCTTCTCTTATCTCTTTTGGGAGCGCTTATATTCAAAGCGGGAGAGCTTTCTCCGCTTATTGCAATTTTTGCATATGTTGCAATTCCCTCGGCTTTTTTTATCGGAGGAATTATTATGGGCTTATCCTCTTCCAAAAGACCGAGAAGGAGAAAAAGGAGACAGTGATCAGTTAACTTCGCCTTCCTCCATACCTGCAATGATCCTCTTCAAAAGGTTCATATCCTTTCCTGTGAGAGCACCGTCACCGTCAAGGTCTGCATTTTCAAATTCAATGGAATCAGGCGTAATAACGTAAGCGCCGGAAATAGTGGCGCTGAAGGTATTTGCATCCTTGCCGTTAATAACTCCGTCTCCGTCCACGTCGCCGTTTAATATATCGGGCTTATCCAAGAAAATCAGGGTTGCGTTCCAGAAGCAATCATTATATCGTTCAACATAAACACTGTTCCATTTCGCTTCAGTGCCCTCATAATAGACAGTTTCCAGGGAATAGCATTCGTCGAACATACCCTCATATATGGAAAAAAGAACCGCTCTCGCGATTCTTTTTTTCATTATTCAAAGCTTGAAATCTCGCCTGCGATATAACGTGCAAGAACGTTTGCATCCATACCGTTGATATTACCGTCCTTATAAGTATCGGCAACGGGAATATTCTCATCAGCAATGGTTATGGAGCCGCTGCAGATCTGCTTCATAATATTTCCGTCCTTACCGTTGATGGAGCCGTCATCATTAAGGTCGCCAACGGTATATTTAACTACGGGCTCGTATGCATAGCAGGCAAACATCCATGCATCATCATAATTTCCGCCTACCCATCCGTCGGTGCCGTACCAGTTCTGGGACTCTCCCACCTTCTTAAAGATCTCCATAAGGTCTGCGGTAAGGGGATAAAGCGTTGTTGATGCATCTGCGCACTCAGCGTATGCGGCGAATGCCTCGTTATAATCGATAACGGTCTGCGCCTTGCCGTCGTCACCGTAGATAACGTGCTTGAGCTGGCCGTAGCTTGTTGCGGCGGTCAGGGACATCTTTGAATTGGAAAGCTCGCAAAGAAGGATGGGGCCGTCTGCAGAATTGAGATGATAGTATCCGTCGTCTCCGAGGACTGCGGAATCTACCGTAGAGTTAGTTGTATTAACGGGGGTAAGCTCAGATGTGGTTCCCTCAAATGTGAAGGAGGTAACTGCTGCAACGTTTTCGTATACGATGACCTCGGGGCCCGTATATGCAGCTCCTGCAAGCTCTACCGTGATATTTACGTTATCGCTGTCAGAAATAACTGCGACCCATATCTCCTGACCGACGCCGGTGCACTCCCATTCAATGGAAGTCTCGCACACGGTATCTGCGGAGGGCTCTACGGTCACCCACATTGCATTATAGCTTACGATGCCGAGAAGGGCGCCCTCTGCCGCGAAGGAATACTTACCCGTTTCAGAGGGGGAGAATGTAAAGATAGTATACTCATGGTTGTGGCTGAGAGCGTATTCTGCTTCTCCCGTCTGGAGATATACGTCCACCTGGGCATAATTGCCCTCCTCCATTATGATGTTTCCAAGGTCTGCAGCACCTGCGGGAATGGCTATGGCGAGCATCGCCACGCAGAGGATAACTGCAAAAAGCTTTTTTGCTGTGCTGTTCATTTCTTTTCCTTTCTCGCCAAAGGTATTGCGCTCACACTTTGGCAATTTAGCTTGATACAGTATTTTAACATAATTCATCAATTATTGCAAGGGATTTTATTTCATTATGCCGTCTTTTACTTGACAAAAGTTACGGAAAGTTATAAAATTATCGTGTATAAATATATCCACGCGAAAGGCAAAGGTTAGCACCAATGGCAGAGATCAAGGGCGGTATAGGTGTTGAGATAGAACACATCTTTCCCGTTATCAAAAAATGGCTTTATTCCGAAAAAGAAATATTTTTGCGCGAGATCGTTTCCAACGCTTCCGACGCTATTACAAAGCTGAAACGACTTATTTCTCTCGGCGATGACAGCGCAAGAGATATCCCCGACGAGGGATTTCGCATTGACGTTATTCTCGACCGCGATATGAAAACGCTTACCGTTACCGACAACGGTATCGGCATGACCCGCGAAGAGGTTGAAAAATATATCTGTCAGATCGCGCTTTCAGGCGCTCTTGACTTTATTGAAAAATATGAGGGCGACGGCGACTCAAAGAACGGCATCATCGGTCACTTCGGTCTCGGCTTTTACTCCGCTTTTATGGTTGCCGACACCGTTGACGTGCTTACCCGCTCATACACGGGCGCGCCTGCTGTTAAATGGACCTGCGACGAGGCAGGCTCCTACACCATCTCCGATGAGTGCGACGAGGCACCCGAGCGAGGCACCAGCATAGTTATGCACCTCTCCTCCGAGGGTGAGGAATATCTCAACTCCTCTCTTCTCAGATCCATCCTTGACAAGTACTGCGCATTTATGCCTGCAGACATTTACTTTGACGACGGAGGCGAGAAGGCTGAGGACTACGTTCCCGCCCCCATCAACGACACTACTCCCCTCTGGCTGAGAAATCCCTCCGATTGCACAGACGAGGACTACAAGAGCTTCTACCGCAAGGTATTCAACGACTACCGCGAGCCCCTCTTCTGGATACACATTAAGGCTGACTATCCTCTCAACTTCCGCGGTATTCTCTACTTCCCCAAGATCAACACCGAATTTGAGAGTCTTGAGGGTCAGGTGAAGCTCTACTACAATCAGGTATTCGTTGCGGACAACATTAAGGAGGTCATTCCCGAATATCTCCTTATGCTCAAGGGCGTTCTCGACTGCCCCGAGCTTCCTCTCAACGTTTCCCGTTCCTATCTCCAGAACAACGGATACGTTACAAAGATATCCAACCACATTACGAAAAAGGTTGCAGACAAGCTGACAAGCATGTTCAATCTTGACCGCGAGAGCTACGAAAAGCAATACAACGATATCAAGACCTTCGTTGAATACGGCTGCCTCAGAGACAGAAAGTTCTACTCAAAGGTTGCTTCCGCCATCATCTTTGAAAAGTGCAGCGGCGGCTTCGTTACTCTCGGCGAATACCTTGAAGCGGCAAAGGAAAAGCACGAAAACAAGGTTTACTACGCGCAGAACAAGATCGGTCAGGCAGGCTACATCTCCATGTTTGAAAAGGACGGCATTGACGTTCTTCTCCTGCCCCACGTTATAGACACACAGTTTGCTCAGCTTCTTGAGGCAGAAAACGAGGGAGTTAAATTTCTTCGCGTTGACTCTGAGCTGGCAGACACGATGAAGGATGAAAACGCAGAGGACATCCCCGAGGTCCTTGACATTTTCAAAAAGATCGTTCCCGAAAAGACTGAGATCAGGTTTGCATCTCTCAAGGATACCACCGTTCCCGCTATCCTCAACGTTTCCGAGGATGCAAGAAGAATGGAGGACCTTATGAGAATGTATGCGCAAATGGGCAACGAGGCTACTCCGATCCCCGTTGACGCTACCCTTACACTCAACAGCGCTTCTCCCGTTATCCGCTCACTTGCAGAAAAGGACGCGGACAAGGCTGAGATCATCGCAAAGCAGGTATACAACCTTTGCGTTCTCACTCAAGGAAGAATGACTGCCGACTCTCTCCGTCAGTTCCTCTCCGACAGCTACTCCGTTCTCTCTATGCTATGACGAAAAGAGGCGTCATTCGAAAGAACACGGATGCCGTAAGGTCTGTGGAGCAAAAGCTTTCGGCAGTATTGCACTCGCAGATAGCAGAGATGGCTCTGATCGCAAAAAAAGATATTTCCCCCGCTGAGGCGACAGAGCTTTTCTCCGAATGCTTTGATAAGCCCTGCCTTTCGGCTGAGATGCTGCTTTTTTCTGCGGAAATATGCAGATCTGTTCCAACTGCAAAGGAAACGAGGGACACCTGCGCCGTTGCCTGCATGATAAATCCCCTGACACTTCGGGCGCTTACTCAGCTTACTCAAAGCATCCCAACGGTGCACCTCAGAGAGCAATCTGATTTTCGCGCCTCCTGCGAGGCTGTTCAGTCAGACACGGCCGACTACTGCATTCTGCCCGTATGCTCCTCTCACGACGGATATTATCCCACCTTTTCAAAGCTCCTCAGGTCTTATGAATTAAAGATCTGCAGGCAGACGAGGGTATCCAAGGGAGACAGCGACGAGGAGATACAGTTTGCTCTTCTTGCAAAAAAGACAGAGCCCTCACCTGAGAAAAAAACGGTCATGTTCTCATTTGCCGAGGAGGACCGATCGACCCTTCCCTGCCTTCTTGGCGCTATGCACCTTTGCAATATGGAAATTATCGGCGTAAACAGCTCGCCTCTTGAATATAATATGGACAGACTGTACCACATTATTGAGGTAAATGCCGCGGATATTTCCACCGATGCCCTTTTCTTCTTTCTTGAAGCGGCTCTGCCGAGCCACACCGTGCTCGGTATCTACTGATATCAATAATAATTTACCGAAAGGATCTGAATACAATGAACAACTACAAAACAGAACTCAATCGTTGGCTCGCCTCCGACAAAGTCGATGAGGCAACAAAGGCGGAGCTTTCTGCTTACACCGATGAGCAGGCAGCTGTTGCTATGAACGGCTATATGTCCTTCGGCACCGCAGGTCTGCGCGCAAAGATGGGCGCAGGCAGCGCACTTATGAACACCTACACCGTAGCTCACGCTACTGCAGGTCTTGCAATGCTCATCAACTCCCTCGGCAAGGAAGCTGCCTCTCGCGGCGTTGCTATCGCTTACGACTCAAGAAACAATTCAGAGCTTTTCTCCAAGAGATGCGCTGAGGTGCTCTCCGCATACGGCATCAAGGTCTATCTCTACCCTGCTCTTCGCCCCACTCCCTGCCTCTCCTTTGCGCTCAGAGAGCTTGGCTGTATTGCAGGTATAAACGTTACCGCATCTCACAACCCCAAGGAATACAACGGCTACAAGGCTTATTGGGAGGACGGCGCTCAGATCGCTCCCGAGCAGGCTGACGTTATCTGCAGCTATATTGCCGCTATCGATATTCTTGACGGCGTTCCCGCGTCAAGCGAGGCAGTTCCCGAGCTTATCGAAATGATCGGCGAGAGCATCGACAAGAGATACATGGAGGAGGTTCTCGCACAGCGCGTTAACCCCGAGGCTATCCCCGCTGTTGCCGACGATTTCAACATCGTTTACACTCCTCTCCACGGTGCAGGCATCACAATGGTTCCCGAGGTCCTCAAGGCGGCGGGCATCAAAAATCTTGCCATCGTTGCAGAGCAGGAAAAGCCTGACGGCGAGTTCCCCACTCTCCGCTTCCCCAACCCCGAGTTCCCCGAGGCCTTTGAGATAGGCAGAAGGATCGCAGACGAGATCGGCAGCGAGCTTATCGTTGCAACCGACCCCGATGCTGACCGCGTTGGCGTTATGGCAAAGGACAAGACCGGCACGTTCCGCTGCATCAACGGAAACCAGATGGGCTCTCTCCTTCTTGACTACATAATCACAGCCTACAAGGAAACAGGCACTATGCCCTCCGAGCCTTATGCAGTTAAGTCTATCGTTTCCACAGCTATGGCTGAGAAGATCTGCACTGAAAACGGCGTTGTTATGCACGACGTTCTCACAGGCTTTAAGTTTATCGGCGAGGTTATCAAGAACCATCTTGCCGAGGGACACGGCACGTTCCTTCTCGGCTTTGAGGAAAGCTACGGCTACCTCAAGGGCACCTATGCGCGCGATAAGGACGCTGTTGTTGCTTCTCTCCTTATCTGCGAGATGGCCGCATTCTACAAGGCAAAGAACATGACGCTCTGCGATGCTCTCGACGAGCTCTTCGAGCGCTACGGCTACTATCTTGAAAAGACTGAGAGCTTCTACTTCGATACTCCCGACGGAAGCGAGAGAATGGCCGCTGTTACTCAGGGTCTTCGCGAGAACGTTCCCGCTGAGATCGCAGGCAAGGCTGTTAAGATCATCCGCGACTACAAGACCGGCAAGATCACAAACGTTGAAACAGGCGCGGAGAGCGAAACGGGTCTCCCCTCCTCAGATATCCTCTACTACGTTTGCGACGGATGCATCACCGTTGTCCGTCCCTCCGGTACCGAGCCCAAGCTCAAGATGTACTTTATGGCTAACGGAAAGACTCTTGAGGAGGCTGAAGGCAACGTTAAGGCTGCTATCAACGCTATGAAGGCAAAGATCGGTATGTAAGGCTTGCTTTTTCTGAAAGCTTCTGCTAAAATGTAAATACAGTTTACCATTGCAAGGAGGGCTCTGCCCTCCTTGCAGTATGCATTTATTGTTTTTTCTTTGTTTTTGCATACAAGGATGAAGAAAAGAAAATAAAGGACACAAAAAGAAAGGTTTTTATATGGCTAACAAACCTGCGCCTCTTTTCAAGAAGGCCCTTAAGGGATATAACAAGGAAGACGTTAACAGCTACATTCTTTCCCTGAACAAAAGCTTTGAGGAAAGCAAGGCAAGCTACGAGGCTCACCTCAACGACTGCAACAAGCGCGCCGAGGAGGACTACAACAAGATCTGCTCTCTTACCTCAGCCCTCTCGGAGGCTGAGACCATCAAGCGAGAGAACGAGGAGAACCTTGTTCTCATTGAAAGCCTCAGAGAAGAGCTTGCAAAAAAGGATGCCGAGATCGCAAGCCTTACAGAAAAGGTTGCAGCTCTTGAAGAGCAGAATGCACAGCACGAAAGCTGCGACGAGGATGACCATGCAAAGGCCGAATACTACGACAGCCTCTGCGCAAAGGCAGGAGAGATACTCGTTATTGCAAGCGGCACGGCTGAGAATATCCTCAACCGCGCAAATGACGAGGCCTGCAAGATCGTCGGCGATGCTAACTCAAAAAAGGACCTTATGCTCAAGACCTTCAGCGACTCCGTTGAGGATGCGGCAGACGATATCAACTCTTACATACGCACGGCCGTTAACGAATGCATCAACAAGATAAACGCAAGCGTTAACGAGGTAAAGCAGGCTACGGCTCCCACGTCAAAAAAGCACACTACAAGATTTATAAATGGCAACTGAGATACATACGAGCGACCTGAGAAGGATAGCCCCCACCCTTACGGCAGGGGAGCAGATCCTTCTTTCCGGCACGGTATATACGGCGAGAGATGCGGCCCACAAGAGGATATTTTCTCTTATGGAGAGCGGCGAGCCTCTTCCCTTTGAGATACGCGACGCGGTCATATACTACGCGGGCCCCACTCCCACAAGGGATGGCGCCGTTATCGGCTCCTGCGGCCCCACCACCTCCTCAAGAATGGACGGCTTTTCTCCGAGGCTTCTTGATATGGGCCTTCTTTGCATGATAGGCAAGGGAGAGCGAAGCTATGCCGTTCGGGAGGCAATAGTTCGCAACGGGGGCTTATATCTTTGCGCCGTCGGCGGTTGCGGCGCCCTTGCGGCTCAGTGCATTACGGAATGCGAGGTCATCGCATTTCCCGAACTTGGCTGTGAAAGTGTGAAGAAGCTCACCTTTTCACGCTTCCCCCTCTATG
Source organism: Candidatus Avispirillum sp. (assembly GCA_045545335.1). Lineage (GTDB taxonomy): Bacteria > Bacillota > Clostridia > Oscillospirales > CAG-272 > Avispirillum. The sequence continues at coordinate 29,926 of JAZQAS010000038.1, forward strand.
TGGGTATCGACACGAAGGGAAGAAGTATTTTCGACCATGAAAACTGACAAAAACGTATATCCCGATATAGGCAGACGAATTCGGGAGCGCAGAAAAAAGCTCGGCCTTACTCAGGCTCAGCTCTGCGGCGATTATATGACGAGAAATATGCTGAGCCGTATTGAAACGGGAGATGCACACCCGTCTCTCGATACCTTGCTCTATATTTCACAAAAGCTGAAGATGCCCCCCTCCTTCTTTCTTTGCAGGGACAATATGGAGGAGGCTGAATACACGAAGGCAGTCCGCGTTAAGGACGCGAGGCGCTTTTTCGGTACGGGTCAATTAAAAAAATGCCTTGACGTTTGCGAGGAGCTTCCCTCAGATGATGACGAGGTCTCTGCCATCAAGGCGGGAGCGAGGATACTCAACGCTATCGCTCTTTTCGATCGCGGAGAGCTTCGCGAGGCCCGGGCAAATCTTGAAAAGGCCGAGGATGCCATACATTCCACCGTTTATCTTTACGATGAGAGCATCTCTCAGATAAAGCTCATACGCTCTCTTTTCAATTCTCTTTCAAAGGGAGAGCCCCTTGAGCCTGCAGACCTTCCATCGGCGCCTCCCATATACTTTTCAAAGGACAGATATCTTTATATTCTGGCCCTCTCTCTCGGAGAGAACGGTACACATATAAAGCACGCCCTCTCGGAAGGCAGCGTTTACAAAAAGCATCTTGAGGCAAGGGAGCTTATGGCCGGAGGCAGCTTTGCCGAAGCGGCCCTCATACTTGACGTTATCTTTAACGACGCTCCCGACTGCTATCTTGAGTATTTTACGCTTCTTGATCTTGAGATCTGCTGCCGCGAATCGGAGGACTACAAAACTGCCTACCGCTTGGCAGAGATACGCGCAGACCTTCACGACAAGTATAATAAGCACTGAAAAGCTGCTTTTTATTCTTTTTCTCTAAAACAATTTGTACCGCCGAGAGCAGTAAGTTCTCGGCGGTATTTTTCTTTTGCTTATTCGATTTTTGTGAAAAGTATAGTGATATCAGACGGGATCTCCTTAACGGATACTGTCTGCTCTTTCCATTGCGAATCAGTACCAAGCCAGCAGGATACTTTTTGCGATGAAAAAGGCAGGAACGGGTGCAACAAATTTGCGATGTTGGCAATCAAATAAGTGCATACAGCAATAGTTTCTTTGCATTCATCAATGTTATCAACCCTGGTTTTCCACGGTTGCTTTGCATCATAATATGTGTTACCGAAACGAACGCCCTCAAAAATATCTTCAAGAGCTTCTCTGAAGGCGCCCCTCTCTATTTTTGAACCAACAGAATCATAAAGCAGTCTCACACGTTCAATGATATCAGGATCCACTGTAACGTCGGATATCACACCGTTAAGGTACTTTACCGCAAAGGCAAGTGTACGGTTTACAAAGTTGCCCCATGCTCCTACCAGCTCGGAGTTGTTTTGCTTTTTGAATTCTCTAAAGGAAAAATCGGTGTCTCGTTTTTCGGGACCGTTAGCGATAAAGAAATACCTTATAGAATCCGGATCATAATCCTCTGCAAGATCCTTAGCCCAAACAGCCCAGTTTTGACTGGTAGATATTTTTCTTCCCTCAAGAGTAATATATTCACTTGAGATAATGTCATCCGGCAAACGCAGTCCGTCTCCGTGAGCTAACAAAAGCGAAGGTAAAATAATCGTATGAAAAGGTATATTGTCCTTGCCGTGAACATAATAGTGACGGCTTTCCGTGCCATATGCATCCTTGAAATCAATTCCTCTTTCTTCACAAAGAACAGCCGTGGCTGACAGATAACCAAGGACATTTTCTGCCCAAATATAAATCTTTTTATCCTCATATCCAAGTTTGGGGACGTCGATACCCCAGTCAAGGTCGCGTGTGATTGCACGATCTCGGAGGCCTTCATCGATATACCTCTTCGTAAATGCAATAGCGTTTTTACGCCAATACGGATGAGCATCGAGAAAATCACAGAGCTCATTTTTAAGTTTTGATATTTGCAAAAACAATTGTGTTGTTTCTCCGAAAGAGAGTGATGTATCGCAATCAGCACATTTCGCATCAATAACGGTATCTGCATCTAACACTTCTCCGCAGGCATCACACTGGTCCCCGCGAGTTGCAGAACCGCACGCAGGACAAATACCAACTATCAATCTGTCAGTCAGCACCTTTTTACAAGTAGGACAGAACGCCTGCTTTACCGTTCTTTCTTCTACATAATCACTGTCGTACAACCTCTTGTGAAATTCCGAAACAAATTTTTTGTGCCTTGGATCGGATGTCTTTGTATACAGATCATATGAAAAACCGAGTTTCCGGAACACATCGCCAAATTCTCTGTGATAGCGCTCACTTATGATATCAGGTGTTGATCCTTCCTGCTTGGCTCTGATGGTAATCGGAGTACCATGACAGTCACTACCGGACACATAAAATACACGGTTCCCTTTTGCTCTGTAATAACGGGCCAGAACATCACCCGGCAGAAGGGCGGCAATATGCCCTATATGGAGTGAGCCGTTTGCATACGGCCATGCTCCGCCTACAATAATGTTTTCCATTGTTCGTACCTCATTTCTTATAGTTGTAACACTTAGTTGCTGCGCAGAAATTCTGCAAAATAAAAATCGCTCTCACCCCCTACATAGTACAAGGGACGAGAGCGAAAAAACTCACGTGTTACCACCCTAATTCACTTGTTTCTCACGATAACAAGCCTTATCAAGTTCAGATAGGAAATGATCTATCGAAACTCTATCGCTATTACGGGCGATCCCGGCGTAGCCTAACCCGAAGGATCAGTACGCAGCTCAGAGACCATGTTCGGCAAAATCCGCTTTACCCATTCACAGTACATCCGAAGATGATGGGATTCTCTGAAAAGTTTCAGTTGCTTACTCTTTCTCGTCATTGCTATTGCTTGTATCATATCAAAACAAATGAAAAAAATCAATGGATTGAGTTGAAAAAGTTTAAAAATTCATAATAACCCTATAAGTCTGTTTAAAATCCGTTATCGGAATAGACGGCGCAGATGCCGAGCTGAGATTCTATTCTCAAAAGACGGTTATATTTTGCTACCCGCTCGCTTCGGCAGGGGGCGCCGCATTTTATATACCCTGCGTTCATTCCCACGGCGATATCGGCAATGGCCGTATCCTCCGTATCTCCCGAGCGATGGGAAACTATGGTCCTGTAGCCGTTCTTTCTTGCGAGGCGCATTACCTCGATCGTCTCTGAAAGGGTGCCCACCTGATTTGGCTTTATGAGAATAGCGTTTGCTATTCCTTTTTTTATGCCCTCCTGCAATCTCTTCGTATCTGTAACGAACAGGTCGTCGCCCACAAGGGCTACCTTTTGGCAAAGGCGCTCCGTCAGATATCTCCAGCCCTCGGTATCGTCCTCGCAAAGTCCGTCCTCAAGGGATACCACGGGGTATTTTTCGCAGATCGCCTCCCAATAGCGGCAAAGCTCATCGGAGGTATATCGCTTCTGGCATTTCGGCATTACGTACATTCCGTCCTCATACCACTCTCCCGACGCCGCGTCTATCGCAAGCTTTACTCTATCCGTATCGTAGCCCGCCTTTTCTATTGCGCGGACAAGATATTCAAGGGCCGCCTCAAGGCTGCCCACGTCGGGGGCAAAGCCACCCTCGTCGCCGACGCCCGTTGACTTACCCTCTTCTCTGAGGATAGCGCCCAGGGTATGGTATATCTCACAGCCCGCACGGAGAGCCTCGGCAAAGCTGTCAAAGCCCTCGGGGACTATCATTACCTCCTGAACGTCAAGGTCGTTTTTTGCGTGGACTCCGCCGTTGAGGATATTCATCATGGGAACGGGCAGGCGAACTGCGCTGATGCCGCCGATATATCTGTAAAGGGGCATTTTTGCCGCCTGCGCCCCTGCCTTTGCACAGGCAAGAGACACGCTGAGGATAGCGTTTGCGCCGAGGTTTGATTTATTGAGCTTTCCGTCCTTTCTTATAAGCTTAAAATCCACGCAGCCCTGCGAGAGCTGTGTGCCTGCCAGCATATCGGAAATTACGGTATTTACGTTTTCGCAGGCGCAGAGAACGCCCTTGCCGCCATATCTTTCTCTATCTCCGTCTCTCAGCTCATAGGCCTCGTATTTACCCGTTGAAGCGCCTGAGGGGACTATTGCCGAGGCGCAGGTGCCGTCCTCCAGAACGACGCAGGCCTCCACCGTTGGGTTTCCTCTTGAATCAAGCACCTCCTGGGCACAGACCTTTGAAATCTTTACGTTATACGACATTTTTCTTTTTCCTTTCTTCGTTCTTTTTGATATTATTTCCCACCTGAAAGATATTATTATCACCCAACGTGTTAAATCGGTGTTAAAACCCTTGTTTTTTCACATATTTATTCCAAAAATATCAAGTTTTCTATTGCAAAAAATGCGATATCATTATATAATTTATTGTAGTATGGGATAGAAGGATTATTTTCGCACCCATCTGTTTGCTTACAATAACTTATATATATCCAGGAGGACAGTTAATGGAAAAAAATGTTTCCGAAATGATACTTGACGCTCTTAAAGACGCAAGTGTCAAGACCGCCTCTGCACTTCGCGAGATCTTCAACGACGCAGAAAGCAAGGCTTCTGCTCCCGCTGAGTGTCTCACTGCAAGAGGTCGCATTGAAGCTCTCTTCGATGAAGGTACTTTCATGGAGAGCGGCAAATTCATCCGCAGAACTCCCGACGAGCTTTCCGGCGCTTCTGACGAAGCCTTTGAAGGCGTTATCTGCGGCTGGGGCAGCGTTTGCGGAAAGCTTGTTTACGCTTTCAGCCAGGACTACTCCAGAACAAAGGGCGCACTTACAGAGGCTCAGGCAAGAAAGATCGAGGAGATCTATCGCCTCGCTCTTGAGAACGGTGCTCCCGTTATCGGAATCTTTGATTCCGCAGGAGCTCTCCTCCCCGAAGGTGTTCGCGCTCTCGCAGGCTACTCCAGAATGATGAAGTGCGCTTCCCGCGCTTCCGGAGTTATCCCCCAGATCGCTATCATCCCCGGTATCTGCGCCGGCAGTGCTTCTGTCGTTGCAGGTATGTTTGACTTTATCATCATCTCTGAGACAAAGGGTACTGTAAGCTTCAACGCTCCCTTCGTTCTCGGCGACGATGCTTGCGGCAAGTCTGACTTCGTTCAGAAGTCCGGTCTTGCAGCTCTCACAGCTAAGAACGACGGCGAATGCATCGCTCTCGCAAAGCTCCTTATCTCCTACCTCCCCATGAACAACATGGAGGGCACAGTTGAGGACTTCAGCCGCGACAGCGCAAACCGCCTCGTTGATATCTCCGCTTACAGCCAGAGCGCAAACTCCAAGGACCTTATCGCTGCTATTGCTGACGATGGAAAGTACCTTGAGCTCTACGGCGCTTATGCTAAGGAGATGACAGTTGGCTTTATCTCTCTTAACGGAACTGTTTGCGGCGTTGTTGCAAACAACAAGGCTGAATGCGGCGGTATCCTTACCGCAGGCGCTGCAAGAAAGGCATCCAAGATGATCACCTTCTGCGACAGCTTCGACATTCCCGTTATTACCATTCTTGATTCCAAGGGAGCTGACGTTTCTCTTGAGGCTGAGGCTTCTCCCTATGCATCTGAGCTTGCAAAGCTTGCATTTGCATATTCTACCGCTAAGTGCGCTATGATCACCCTCGTTGCAGGTGAGGCTTACGGCGCTCACTTCTCTCTCATGGGCTCAAAGGCTCTCGGCGCTGACGTTGTTCTCGCTCTTGAGTCTGCAAAGATCGGCGTTATGAGCGCTGAGCGCGCTGTTGCATTCCTTCTCAACGACAGGATCACCGAAAACGTTTCCCGTAAGGACCTTGAGGCTAAGTGGGATTCCAAGATCGGTACCCCCGTTGCAGCTGCAAGCGCAGGCGAGGTCGACGACATCATCGACGGCGGAGAGGTTCGCCAGAGACTTGCAGGCGCTCTTATGATGCTCTCGGCAAAGTCCAAGTGTGCTCCCGCACGCCGCCACACAAATATGCCCCTTTAATTCCGGAGGATACAAATGAACACAGCTATGATCAGAAACGTGATGATGGCAACTGACGGTGTTAAGCCTCTCGGAGAACGTCTTGCAGACGGTCTGCAGGTATTCGTTATCGGTATCGTTGCGGTATTTGCCGTTCTTGCGGTACTTTGGGGTGTTCTTGCTCTCTTCAAGATCTTCTTCTACGATATTCCCGAAAAGAAGAAGGCAGAAAATGCAAAGAAGGCTCTTGCAAACACTCCCGCTCCTGCTCCCGTAGCGATCCCCGAGGCATCTTCACCTGCTCCTGCCGCTGAGGACGACTCTCAGCTCATCGCAGTTATCACCGCGGCAATCGCCGCTTACACCGCTGATAGCGAAAAGGGCGCACTTCCCTTCCGCGTTGTTTCTTACAAGAGACTCAAGGGCGCGAACGGCTGGAACGGCGCTGACGAAAACGAGACAGTTTAAGCTCTCACTACAAATTTAAATCAAGAAAAGGAAAAATAACAATGAAAAAGTATACAATCACTGTAAACGGTACCGCTTATGAGGTATTTGTAGAAGAAGAGGGCGTAGTTGATGCGGCTCCCGCTACCGTTGCTGCTCCCGCCGCAGCTCCCGCTCCTGCTGCTCCCAAGGCTGCTCCCGCTCCCGCGGCTGCTCCCGCAGGCGGCACAACAGTTAACGCTCCCATGCCCGGCACAGTTCTTAAGATGAACGTTAAGGTTGGCGATACAGTTGAGCCCAACGGACTCGTTTGCATTCTCGAGGCTATGAAGATGGAAAATGAGATCTTCTCCGAAAAGGGCGGTAAGGTAGTTGCTATCAACGCTCCCGTTGGCACTGCCGTTCAGTCCGGAGACGCTATCGTTACTCTCGGCTGATCTCTCTAAAATAACTCTATCTCTTTGAAAGGTAAAAATACAAATGCTTGAAAGTATTGGTAACTTCTTAGAGTCGACGGGTATTGCTAAGCTTTTCGGTCTTGGCAGCAACACAATCGAGGATTGGAGCTGGCTGAAAACGATCATTATGCTCGTTATCTCATTCGCTCTGGTCTACCTTGCTATTGTTAAGAAGTTTGAGCCCCTGCTCCTTCTTCCCATAGCTATCGGTATGATGCTCACCAACCTCCCCGGCGGCGGTCTGTTCCATCTTGATTTCTTCATACAGGAACATATCGACTTCGGTCAGGTGCTCCACGACGGCGGTCTTCTTGACCTTCTCTATCTCGGAGTAAAGCTGGGTATATATCCCTCACTCATATTTATAGGAATCGGCGCAATGACCGATTTTACTCCCCTTATTTCCAACCCCAAGTCACTTCTTATCGGTGCAGGCGCACAGCTCGGCGTTTTCGTTGCCTTCTTCCTTGCTCTTGCTTCCGGTTTCTTTACAGCTCCCGAGGCTGCTGCTATCGGTATCATCGGCGGTGCCGACGGTCCTACTGCGATCCTTGTAACAAAGACTCTGGCACCAAAGCTTCTCGGTGCTATCGCAATTGCGGCGTACTCCTATATGGCTCTTATCCCCATGATCCAGCCTCCCTTTATGAAGCTCTTTACCACCGATAAAGAGAGAAAAATAAAGATGACTGCTCTTCGTCCGGTTTCTCAGCTTGAGAAGATTCTGTTCCCCATCGTAGTTACCTGCGTTGTTGGTCTTATTATTCCCGATGCGCTTCCTCTTATCGGATGCCTTATGTTCGGTAACCTTCTGAACGTTTGCGGCGTTTGCGACAGACTTTCAAAGACTGCTCAGAACGAGCTTATGAATATCGTAACAATCTTCCTCGGTATCACCGTTGGTGCTACTGCAAGCGCGGATAACTTCCTCGACATCCAGACGATCCTCATTATCGTTTGCGGTCTCGCTGCGTTCTGCGTTTCTACTTGCGGCGGCCTTATTACTGCAAAGGTAATGAATATTATTACCGGCGGTAAGATCAATCCTCTTATCGGTTCTGCAGGCGTTTCCGCAGTTCCTATGGCGGCAAGAGTTTCCCAGAAGGTCGGCCAGGAGTACGATCCTTCAAACTTCCTTCTTATGCACGCAATGGGCCCCAACGTTGCAGGCGTTATCGGTTCTGCCGTTGCGGCAGGTGTGTTCCTCTCTTGGGACTGGGCTTCAATGCTCTAATTTCAAATCTTGGAAAGGATAATTAATATGTCAAAAGTAAAGATCACAGAAACCGTCCTTCGTGATGCTCATCAGTCTCTGTTTGCTACACGAATGACTACTGAAGAAATGCTTCCCATCCTCTCTGAGATGGATAAGGTAGGCTACCACTCCCTTGAGGCCTGGGGCGGCGCTACGTTCGACTCCTGCCTCCGCTTCCTCAACGAGGATCCCTGGGAAAGACTCCGCGCTATCAGAAACGAGGTCAAGAACACCAAGCTTCAGATGCTTTTCCGCGGACAGAACATTCTCGGCTACCGTCACTACTCTGACGACGTTGTTGAATACTTCGTTCAGAAGTCTATTGCAAACGGTATCGATATCATCCGTATTTTCGACGCTCTTAACGATGCAAGAAACCTCCAGACCGCTATCAGCGCAACCAAGCGCGAGGGCGGCCACGTTCAGGCGGCTATCAGCTACACAACAAGCCCTTATCACACAAACGATAACTTTGCGGCTTATGCTAAGCAGCTTGAGGAGATGGGCGCTGACTCTATCTGCATCAAGGATATGTCCGGTCTTCTCCTTCCCTACACGGCTTACGACCTCGTTAAGAAGCTCAAGGACGCTGTTTCCATTCCGATCCAGCTCCATACTCACTACACAAGCGGTCTCGCTTCCATGACAGTTCTCAAGGCTGTTGAGGCCGGCGTTGACGTTATCGACACTTCTATCTCCGCTCTCGCTATGGGTACTGCTCAGCCTCCTACCGAGCCTATCGTTGCTACTCTCAAGGGCACAGGCTTTGACACAGGTCTTGACATGAACCAGCTTGACAAGGTTTGCAAGCACTTCACACCTATCCGTGAGAAGTATCTCGCTGCAGGCACTCTTGACCCCAAGGTCCTCAAGGTAGACGTTAACGCTCTTATGTATCAGGTTCCCGGCGGTATGCTCTCCAACCTTGTTTCTCAGCTCAAGCAGGCCGGCCAGTCTGACAAGCTTGACGAGGTTCTCGCTGAGGTTCCGAGAGTTCGCGAGGACGCAGGCTATCCCCCTCTCGTTACTCCTACCAGCCAGATCGTTGGCACACAGGCAGTACTCAACGTTATCAGCGGCGAGCGCTACAAGATGGTCTCCAAGGAATTCAAGGGTATGATCCGCGGCGACTACGGTAAGTGCCCTGCTCCCGTTTCCGACGAGTTCAGAAAGCTCATCATCGGCAATGAGGAGCCTATCACATGCCGTCCCGCTGACAGACTTGCTCCCGAGCTTGACAAGCTCCGCGCTGAATGCGCTCAGTACATCGAGCAGGATGAGGACGTTCTCTCCTACGCTCTCTTTGAGCAGGTTGCTACCAAGTTCTTCGAATACCGCAAGGCTAAGAAGTACAACCTTGACGCTGACAACGGCGACAAGGAGCTTGAGGTACATCCCGTATAACATCAAAACTCCTCCCGAGATCGGGAGGAGTTTTTTGTATAACTGTATAATTATTGATATTCTTCAAATTTATTGCATTTTTGCACCATAACATGCAAAAAAATCCAAAAAGACTAAAAAAATATATTGAAATACGGGTTGCATAGTGCTATAATATGTAAGTAATAGCGCTCTTATGTCTGTTACGTTAAAGTTGATATTTTTATGACTTTTCAAGTCAAAAGGAGTTGTTTTATATGAGCCGTATGATCGGCACAATTTCCCGCGGCGTCAGAGCCCCCATTATCAGAAACGGAGACGATATCGTTGAGATAGTTACAAACTCCGTTCTCGAGGCTTCCAAGGACGGCGGATTTGAGTTTAACGACCGCGATATCGTTGCAATGACTGAGGCTATCGTTGCCCGTGCTCAGGGTAACTACGCTACCGTTGACAACATCGCAAAGGACATTACAGCTAAGTTCGGAAACGAGACCATTGGTGTTATCTTCCCCATCCTCAGCCGTAACCGCTTTGCTATTTGCCTCAGAGGTATCGCTAAGGGCGCAAAGAAGATAGTTCTTATGCTTTCCTACCCCTCCGACGAAGTAGGCAACCATCTTATCAGCCTTGATATGCTTGATGAAAAGGGCATTAACCCCTATACAGACGTTCTCACTCTCGACAAGTATCGCGAGCTCTTCGGCTACGAGAAGCACCGCTTTACCGGTATTGACTACGTTGAATACTACGAGGGCCTTATTAAGGATTGCGGCTGCGAATGCGAGATCATCTTTGCAAACGATGCAAGAGCTATCCTTAACTACACAAAGAACGTTCTCTGCTGCGATATCCACTCCAGAGCTCGCTCCAAGAGACTTCTTAAGGCAGCAGGCGCAAATATCGTTCTCGGTCTTGACGAGATCCTTACTGCTCCCATTGACGGCAGCGGATTTAATGCAGACTACGGTCTTCTCGGCTCCAACAAGGCGACAGAAGATCAGGTAAAGCTCTTCCCCCGCGACTGCCAGGCAGTTGTTGATGCTATTCAGAAGAAGCTCTACGATGCAACGGGCAAGACTATTGAGGTCATGGTATACGGCGACGGCGCTTTCAAGGATCCCGTAGGAAAGATCTGGGAGCTTGCAGACCCCGTTGTTGCTCCTGCTTACACTGCAGGCCTTGAGGGTACTCCCAACGAGCTTAAGCTCAAGTACCTTGCTGACAACGATTTCTCCGCTCTCTCCGGCGATGCTCTTAAGGATGCTATCAAGGAAAAGATCCAGGAGAAGGATTCCAACCTTGTCGGTAACATGGCAAGCGAGGGTACTACTCCCCGTCAGCTTACCGACCTTATCGGCTCTCTCTGCGACCTTACATCAGGTTCAGGAGACAAGGGTACTCCCATCGTATTTATTCAGGGATATTTCGACAACTACACAACAGAATGATCTTATCAGCCATACGGTCTCCGTATGGCTGAAGCTTTAGAAAGGTTAAAATATGAATTACGACAGCACCATTACGGTTACACGAAAGGACGGCTCTACCGTTGAATGCGATATTCTTGCGGCATTTGACTGCGAGGATACGGGCAAGAGCTACATAATATACACAGATAACGAGCTTGACGAAAACGGCAATACTCAGCTTTTCGCGTCGATCTGGGACGACAGCGGCGAGATTCCTCAGCTTCTTGAGATAGAGAGCGAGGAGGAATGGCAGATGGTTGACGAGCTTCTCGACCAGATGATCGACGCTTCCTACAACAACGAAGACGATGACGATGAATAAAAAAAGCCCTAAAGGTAGTAGCGGTAAAGGATCACCGCTGCTCCCTTTAGGGATTTTTTAAAGCTCATATAATATGGGAGTTGCATTATCCACGTTATAGTGGAAATACTCGTCGTTAGTCATATCAAAAAAATAGGTATGGAGAACTCTGAGCACTCCTCCGTGGCAGACGAGCATAACGGTCTTATCTTCATATTTTTCCTTGACCTCATCAAGGAGGTTATAGACCCTCTTTGCCACCATCATCATAGATTCGCCGCCGGGATAGCGATAGGCAAACTGACGCTTATTTGAAAGAAAGCCCTCGCAAAAGCGATGCTGACCCTCGTAGATGCCGTAATCCTGCTCAATGAGGCGCCTGTCCTTTATAATGGGCGCGCCCGTTGCTTTTGCCACTGCCTCTGCGGTGGTATAGGCGCGGATCATAGGTGATGAGATTATCAGGTCGATACCCAGGTCGCGACACGCTTCTCCAAGCTTTTCAGCCTGCTTAAGGCCCTCTTCGTTTAAGGGGTTATCCGTTCTTCCCTGCACACGGTCAAGGCCGTTCCAGTCGGTCTTACCGTGGCGCGCACAGTATAGCTTCATTGTATCCCTCCTATTCATAATATGAATATACCACAAATGCACAGAAAACACAATAAGTAAACAAAAATCAATTTTTGTCCCTTTTTCTTACGTTAAAATATGTTATAATAGCTTTAAGAGGTGAAAGAAATTGAAAAAGAAAAGCAAAAGAAGAAATTATAACAAATACGGTACGGCAGTTTGGATATTCGGCGAGATTGCACTTATAGCACTCAAAGTCATCTTAGCCCTTGCTCTTTGCATCATTCTTTTGATCCTTAATGTTAAGCTTGATCCCAAAACATACACCATTGTTTTAAATTCAGTAGCTTCCGCAGTAATATTATTCTTTACTTTTGTTTCTCGAAAACGGCCTCCATTGAAAGAAAAGTTGATTTCCTGTGCTGTTGCCCTTTCGCTCTGGGTTCCTCTTATGATAGGAACACGAAAAGCACTTATCATCGACACAGCGGTACTGTGGGCTCTGTTAGCATATCTTACATGTATGTACATATTTAAAGGAAAAAAATTTTCCGTATTAAACGGAGAAGCACTATATTTATCTTTGCTCTACGTTTCAAGCGCCTTTTTATATACTTTCGCAGATGAGAGCGGCTATTTAAAGTTTATTATTCTCCCTGCAATACTTGCAATAGCAACAATCCCCATAACGGTAATTCTTTTAGAAAAAGGAAAGATAGAGCTTGATAAGCCAACCTTTACAGAGGGAGTACTGACCGTTCTTGCCGTTTCTTTCCTAAGCTTTATAATGCTTTTTCTTACTATATGCAATCTCAATTTCTCTCTCGACTTTTCTACTCCGACAGAGGAAAGAGCAATTATAAAAGACACATATTTTTCCGGCGGAGGCCGAACACCGACACACTATTCTCTTTTACTTGACATAAACGGAGAAGAGATTGAATTTGAAGCATCTCCCGAAGAATATTTAACTCACGATGTTGGTGACATCTTTTACGTTGAATTATATAAAGGTGCTTTCGGTGCAAAGTATTATATCAGCGGTCAAAATGAACGAAAACAATAATACATAAGTGATGCGAGCATCACCACCAAATGAAAAAAGCTCGTTTGCCGAAAGACAAACGAGCTTTTAATATAAGGACTTGAACCAGCGGCCACAACCGTGGACTCCAAAAAACTCAAAGAGTTTTTT
>JAZQAS010000039.1:0-5842 GCA_045545335.1 Candidatus Avispirillum sp.
GGCTATAAGGTGGCCATCTGCGAGCAGACAGAGGACCCGGCCACAGCTAAGGGCCTTGTCAAGCGCGAGGTCATCCGCGTTATCACCCCCGGCACCGTCATTGAATCCGACCTTTTGAACGAGCAGAGAAACAACTACCTCGTTTCCATCTATATTACCGATACGGGCGTTGGCGTTGCATTTGCAGACGTTTCCACCGCTCAGATGAGAGCTACCTCCTTCGAGGGAGACAGCGTTGAAAACGATCTGCTCACAGAGCTCTCCACCTATGCGCCGAGAGAGGCTATCGTCAACACCACCCTTGACGCCTTTCCCTCGGTATCTGCCTATTTCAAGGACAGAAGCGTTCTTTGCACGCCCTGCCTTGCAGGCTTCTTCGGCGAGGCGGCCACCACACGCTACCGCCGTCAGTTCGGCGCTTACGAGGGAAGCGAGAGATTTATCTCCGCGACCGTTGCCGCAGGCGCGGCCCTCGGATATATCGCCGATACTCAGAAAACGGATATCTCCTATATCCGCGACGTGGATATCTATGAAAACTCTCAGTTTCTTGAGATGGATATGTCCACGAGAAGAAACCTTGAGCTTTGCGAAACCATGCTCACAAAGGATAAAAAGGGATCTCTTCTCTGGGTCCTTGACAGAACCGGCACCGCTATGGGCGCCCGCCGCCTTCGCTCTCTTATAGAGCACCCTCTGACAAACGTTAAGGAGATAATCAGCCGCCAGAGAAGCGTTGCCGAGCTCTACTCAAACTTTATGCTGAGAGAGGAGATTCGCGATACCCTCTCCTCTGTTCTTGACCTTGAAAGACTTATGACGAAGATCACCTACGGCACCGCATCCGCCCGCGAGCTTCGCGCCGTTTGCCAGACCGTTGAGGTGCTCCCTCGGGTGAAATCTCTCCTTTCGGGAGCTGAGTCTGCCGTCCTTTCGGCCATTTGGGAGGATATTGACGAGCTCTCCGATATCCACGAGCTGATCGACCTTTCCATAGTTGACGCCCCTCCCTTCCAGGTGAGAGAGGGCGGTATGATCCGCGACGGATACGATCCCACCGTTGACGAGCTTCGCAGCATTATGAATAATGCCGAGGGCTATATCAAGTCCATCGAGGAGCGCGAAAAGGAAGCTACGGGAATCAAAACTCTGAAGATCAAAAACAACAAGGTCTTCGGCTACTATATCGAGGTCTCCAAATCCTTTATGGATCAGGTGCCCTCAAACTACATAAGAAAGCAGACCCTCGCAGGCGGCGAGAGATATATAACCGAGGAGCTCAAGGAGCTTGAGGGCACTATCTTCGGAGCTGCCGATAAGGTCAAAAACCTTGAATACGAGCTTTTCTCACAGATTCGCGATACCGTTGCCGCAAATGCGGAGAGAGTAAGAAAGAGCGCTCAGGCTCTTGCGGAGCTTGACGTTTTCGTAAGCCTTGCCGAGGTTGCGGCAAAGGGCGGATACGTCTGCCCCGAGGTTGACCAAAGCGACTGCCTTATCATTAAGGACGGCCGCCATCCCGTTGTTGAAAAATTTGTGAAGGACGCTTATTTCGTTCCCAACGATACCCTGCTCGATACAAAGGACAACCGTATGATGCTTATCACGGGCCCCAATATGGCAGGTAAATCCACTTATATGCGTCAGACCGCTCTCATCGTGCTTATGGCGCAGATAGGCTCCTTCGTTCCCGCATCCGATGCCCGTATCGGCATCGTTGACAAGCTCTTCACCCGTGTGGGCGCATCCGATGACCTTGCTTCCGGTCAGTCCACCTTTATGCTTGAGATGCAGGAGGTTGCCTATATCCTCAAGAATGCAACGAGCCGCTCCTTTATCATCTATGATGAGATAGGCCGCGGCACCAGCACCTTTGACGGTATGTCCATCGCAAGGGCGGTTCTTGAATATACCGCAGGCAAAAAGCTTGGCGCAAAGACTATGTTTGCAACTCACTACCACGAGCTGACAGACCTTGAGGGCGAGATAGACGGCGTTGTCAACTATAACGTTGCCGTTAAAAAGAGGGGCGACGACCTTACCTTCCTTCGAAAGATCGTCCGCGGCCCCGTTGACGAGAGCTACGGTATCGAGGTCGCAAAGCTTGCAGGCATTCCAAAGGAGATAGTCAAGCGCGCAAAGGACGTGCTCCGCTCTCTTGAGGAGGACTCCGCTCCCCTCAAAGCTCCCCAAAGGAAAAAGGAGGAACCCGAGGAGGACCTTCTCTCCGCTATGACAATAAGCCTTTCGGATATGGCGCAGGAGAGCGTTTGCGAGAGCATTAAAAAGACGGATATCAATACCCTTACCCCCATTGAAGCAATGAACCTCATCTTCCAATGGAAAAAAGACCTTGAATAAATGAAGATATCCGCACCTTCGTGCGGATATCAACAATAACTTTTCACTATTCACTCTTCACTATTCACTTTTTCAGATAGGAGCCGCCGTGGGAAAGATAAATATTCTCGGCTTTGACGTTGCAAACCTCATTGCCGCAGGCGAGGTGGTCGACAGGCCTGCCTCCGTTATAAAAGAGCTTTGCGAAAACTCAATAGACGCAGGAGCGAAAAATATCACCGTCGAGGTGCGTCACGGCGGTACCACGTTTATGCGCGTTTCGGATAACGGCTGCGGCATCGAGCCCGATGACGTTCCCCTTACCGTTTTGCGCCACGCTACCAGCAAGATAGCCACAGCGGAGGACCTCTCCTCCATCGGCACTCTCGGCTTCCGCGGAGAGGCTCTGGCGGCTATCGCCTCGGTCTGCAAGCTGAAGATACTGACAAGAGCCAAAGATCACCCCGAGGGATGCGTTATGGAATGCGAGGGCGGTGAGATCATCGACCTCTCTCCCACGGGCGCTTCTCAAGGCACCACCGTTGTGGTTTCCGAGCTTTTCTATAACGTTCCCGCAAGGCGCAAGTTCCTGAAAAAGGACGCCTCCGAGGGAGCGGCGGTCACCGCAGTTATGGAAAAGATAGCCGTTTCCACCCCCGAGGTGGCCATAAAGTATATCGCCGACGGCGAGGTCCGCTTTATGACCAACGGCTCGGGCAAGCTTATCGACGCGATCTACGCAGTTTACGGCAAGGATATCGCAAAAAGAATGAGCCCCGTTGACCGCACGGATCCCTACGGCATACGGGTAGTCGGCTATATCGGCGAGCCCGACCTTGTCCGCTCAAACAAAAACTTTGAAAACTTCTTTATAAACGGCCGATTTATCAAGAGCCGCACGGCAATGGCGGCGATAGAGCAGGCCTACTCCACAAGAATACCCCATCAGAAATTCCCCGTTTGCGTTCTCAATATCATCCTCAATCCCGCCGTTGTGGACGTTAACGTTCACCCCTCGAAGCTTGAGGTCAAATTCGCAAACGAAAGAATAATATTCGAGGCAGTTTACTACGCTGTTCTCAATACCCTGCAAAACACGGTCTCCCGCCCCGAAATGAGGCTCGGAGCCACCGACGTCCCCTTCACCGTCAGCGATACGGTAAAGAAAAAGGAGGAGCGTCCTGCACCGACACCTGCTCCCGCTCCCGAAAAGAGGGCGGATATATACCGAAGCAGAACGGGAGTCAGCGTTGCTAACGCATTCGTTCCCGTTGAGCGCCCAAAGGAGGAAAAGCCCGAAAACGCTCAGATAAAAATATCCTCCTTCGCTCCTATGCCGAGAGAGGCGGTTTCGCCCGCTCCAAAGGCAGAAGCGCCGAAAGCTGAGATAAAGGCAGAGGAGCCAAAAAAGGCTTATAAACCTCCCGTACCCGCACCTGCCCCTGCTCCCGTGACGACCCCCGCTCCCGCGCCCGTGCCCGAGCAAAGGGAGCCTGACGAGGATATCCCCGATTTTCAGATACTGGGAGAGGCCTACAACTGCTACGTTATCGTTCAGCTAAGCGACAGACTGCTGATGATAGATAAGCATGCCGCCCACGAGCGCATTCTCTTTGACGAGCTTTGCCGCAAAATGGAATCGGCCGAGAGAACGAGCCAGATACTTATGTATCCCCTGAAGCTGCAGATAAGCGAGAGCGAGGCTGTTGCCCTTGGGGAATACGAGGATAAGATACGCGCCATGGGCTTTGCCTATACCTATATAAAGGAGCGCGGAGAGCTCTCCATAACGGAGATACCCACGGACCTCGGCCGCGAGGCCGCCGCCGATATGATAGGCCAGCTTGCAACGGTGCTCTCCGATGCTACGGGCAGCATTGAGGCAACAGGCGCAAAATTCTTTGAGGCAAAGCTATATCAGGCCTCCTGCAAGGCGGCCATAAAGGGCGGAAGAGTTTACGGACAGGACCATATCAAATGGATCTGCAGCCGCCTGCTTAAAAGCCCCGGCGAGGACGGCGCTGTTATCAAGACCTGCCCCCACGGCAGACCCGTTGCCTTTGAAATCAAAAAAACGTCTATCGAACGGCAGTTTGAAAGACTGACTTAAAATGGAGATCAATATGTTTACACTTATGATAAAAGACGGCAGAGCCCGCCGCGGCCAGTTCGTTACCCCCCACGGTGTTATAGAAACACCCGTGTTTATGAACGTTGCAACCTGCGCCGCTATCAAGGGCGGCCTTGACGCCTGGGACCTTGAGGAGGTTGGCTGTCAGGTAATGCTCTCAAACACCTATCACCTCCATCTGCGCCCCGGCGACAGACTCGTTCACGATATGGGCGGCCTTCAGGGCTTTACGGGCTGGAAAAAGCCTATCCTTACAGACTCCGGCGGATTTCAGGTATTCTCCCTTTCCTCCCTCAGAAAGATAAAGGAGGAGGGCGTTTACTTCGCTTCTCACATAGACGGCAAGCGTATCTTCATGGGCCCTGAGGAAAGCATGCAGATACAGTCTAACCTCGGCTCCACCATCGCTATGGCCTTTGACGAGTGCATTGAGAACCCTGCGGAATATAACTACACGAAGCGCTCCTGCGACAGAACCTATCGTTGGCTCAAGCGCTGCAAGGACGAGATGGCCCGCCTCAACTCCCTGCCCGATACCGTCAACCCCCGCCAGATGCTTTTCGGCATCAATCAGGGAAGCATCTACGAGGACCTTCGCATAGAGCATATGAAGAAGATCGCAGAGCTTGACCTTGACGGATACGCCATCGGCGGTCTCGCTGTGGGCGAGGAGGCTGAGGAGATGTATCGCATTATCGACGCAGTTGAGCCCTATATGCCCGAGAACAAGCCCCGCTATCTTATGGGCGTCGGCACACCTCAGAACATCCTTGAGGCAGTTCACCTCGGCGTTGACTTCTTTGACTGCGTAATGCCCTCCCGTAACGCCCGCCACGGTAACGTTTTCACCTGGCACGGCAAGGTGAATATTATGAACGAAAAGTATGCCCGCGACGACCGTCCCATAGACGAGAACTGCGGCTGCCCCGCCTGCCGCCACCACAGCCGCTCCTATATCCGCCATCTTATCAAGGCGAAGGAGGCCGTTGGTATGCGCCTTGCAGTTCAGCATAACCTCTACTTCTATAACGAGCTTATGAGAAAGATCCGCGAGGCCCTTGACGGAGGCTATTTCGAGGCCTTCTACCAGAAATATCACAACGCCCTTGCTGAAAGAAGCAAAGACTAAACAAAAACCCACCTGAATATCAGGTGGGTTTTTGAGTGAAGAGAGAAGAGAGAAAAGATAAGAGAAAAGGAAGAAACCCGGCGGCAAGCCGTCGTTTTTCCCAGCTTGTCGATAAAGATATCGACAAGCTGACCTCGGGCTGTCGAGAAGGATGCAGAAGCCGTGAATTGTCCGTCGTCGGCGTACAAAGGTACGACAGAGGGACAATTCGCGGCTAAAAAGCCGCTTATAACAATGAAATC
>JAZQAS010000040.1:0-15306 GCA_045545335.1 Candidatus Avispirillum sp.
CATTAAGGTCAAAGCCGATAACGTCAACCTTCTTTGCAAATGCTACCGCAATAGGCATACCTACATATCCGAGACCTACAAGGGATAATTTTTCCTTACGCTCTAAAAGCTCGTTAAACAATGACATATCAAAGCCCTCTCATATTCCGATTTTTATAAAATTACGCAGACTGCAGCAGACCCTTAACGATATTTTTGATATAAAGATCCACAGCTTCTGCTTTATGCTTTCATTTTTAATATCAGCTAAGCTCAGCCTGTTTTCTCTCACAGCCTTATTCAGCACGCAAAATGCATCCTTTTTCTCACTCTTTTCAAGATGCAAAAGGCTCATCTGCCCCAGATACAGACAGGTATTGAACAGATTGATCCTGGCTTCGGCGGCAAGAAGAGGAAATTCTCTCTTTATGTATTCAAGCCTCAAAAGCTTTGCCTCAACCGCCTGCAGTCGGAAGGGGGAAAAGCTCTTATGCATAACAGACTCTGTCTGCTGTCTGTATGCATAAAGCCGACAGGGAGAATGAACAAGCTTTCTTGAAGCGCCTATAACGAGATAGGTGAAAAATTCATCATCTATTCTCTTTCCCTCAGTAAAACGTATATCCCCGACAGCCCTTCGCCTGTATAACTTGTTCGGCGGGGTTTGCCTGAATATGACGTCGTTTATATGATGCTTCATGGCCTCTTTTGAAGAGCAGATTATTATTTCAGCATCTCTGTCAGTGCTGTCAAATTCGGCATTATCTTCATCCGTGGAAAAAAGTGCGCACTCCGCAATATCAACGTCCTCCGTCATCAGACTGTACAGATGCTCATACATATCGGGAGAAATATAATCATCGCTGTCGACGAAAGCAATAATATCGCCCTTTGCCGCATCTATACCTATGTTTCTGGCCCGAGCTCCGCCGCCGTTTTCACAATGAATAACCCGGATCCTGCTGTCCCTCTCAGCCCACTCGTCGCACATAGCGGGGCAAGCGTCGGGGGATCCGTCGTCCACAAGGATTATCTCAAGCTCTTTATATGTCTGCCCGACGATCGAGGAAACGCATCTGTCAAGATACTTTTCCTCGTTATAGACGGGAACTATGACGCTGATAAGCTCCTTCATTTTTCCTCCGTTTATCAATCAAGACTATATTTTTTATCTATACCCGAAGCCCTTGCGTAGGCTCTGTGAACGAATCCGTAGCTCCACGGCCAAACAGCCGCCCACAAAGCCATTATCTTTACCTTTTTCGGTATTCCGCTCTTCATTATCACTGAAAGCTTTTCCGAAAGCTCCCTTCTCGCCTGCTTTTGCGCAGGCTTCAAAAGCAAAGGGTCATCCTTACAGGACATGGACGACAGGCCCACAAGCATTCTTGCAAGCTTTTCCAAAAGCAGATCGCGAAGAACGCTGTCCTCATCGTTTTCATCCATAAGCCTTTTTACCACTCTCAAGGGGTCAAGCAGCTTGTTTTCGTTCAGCTTGGAGGTTGCTGCGGAGTTTTTCCTCAGCATATAGTGATAAGGACAAAAATCCTCATAAACACAAACACTGGCGCCTCGGAAAAGATAATAGTTCATCATAAGATCTTCCGTGTTTTTAATGCTACGGTCCATCCAATCCGAAAGCCCCTCAAAAAGCTCTCTGCGATAGAGCTTATTAACGAGTCCCGGCTCAACAAACGCGCCCGATACAAGATCGCGAAGGCCCTCGGAGCCTTTTTCCACAACGGTCTTTCCCGTATTATAGTAATAGTCGATACGGTTTGGGAATACCATCTTGTAGCCGCAATGGGATATATCCGCGCCCTTTTCCTCTGCGTTTTTAAGAAGCCTTTCATACATATCGGCATCTATGATATCGTCTCCGTCCACGAATCCGATCCACTGACCGCAGGCCTCCTCCACACCACGAAGCCTTGCAGAGGTCACGCCGCTGTTTTCCTTATGTATAGCCTTTATGCGCTTATCCTTCAGGGCATAACCGTCAAGTATCTCGACGGTCCTATCCTTGGAGCCGTCGTTAACGACTATGACCTCAATATTTTCATAGGTCTGCGAAAGAACGCTTTCAAGAGTTCTTCCGAGATAGTTTTCAATGTTATATGCAGGTATTATGACAGATATTTTATCATTCATCAGTCTATATATCCTATCTTATCTTCAAGTAAAGCCTTCTGCTCCATACGCTTTTCCATGGAAACGTCTTTTCTGAGAGTATATTCCTCTCCGAAAACGGGAGAAGCCTCCATTCTTTTCTTCTCTTTCTCAAGATAATCCGAAAGAGTGCAGATCACCTTTGCAGGAGAGCCTGCCGCCACGCTTCCCGATGGGATATCGTGGGTGACGGTACTGTTTGCGCCGATTATTACGTCATCGCCGATCTTTACACCGGGAAGGATGACGGAATCAGCTCCCACAAAAACGTTATTGCCCACAGTTACTCTGCCGACCTTCGTATAGCCGAGAAACTGCTTCGTGCTTGCATCGTGACAAAGCACGTGAACTCTCGGAGCCATGGTGACGTTATCTCCGATCTCTATCAGCCAGCAATGGCCGGGATCAAGAATAACACCGTGAAGCCTGTTGAAATTCTTTCCCACAGTCATTCCCATTTCGCAAAGCTTTTCCGTTGTATACTCAGCTCTGAATCTGTAGAGCAGCTCTTTGATAAATCTCATATATACCTCACAATAAAAGGAGCATTTTCTCAACGGCGCGTACCGTATTTTCTGTTGAAAAATCTTTTCCTCGAAGCGTGGCCATTTCTTTATAGTGTGCAAGACGCTCGGGAGAAGACACAAGGGAGCGCAGCCCCTCGTACAGCGCATCCTCCGAGTTTTCGCAGATCACTCCGTACTCATTATTGCTTCCGAGCATTTCCCTCATGCCCGAAACCTCCACCGTGCAAACGGGAGTTCCCACGATGAGGGCCTCAGTTGCCGCGGTGGAAAAGCCCTCCGCGAAGCTCGAGCAGACGAAAACGTCGCATTTTGCCACGTATTTATAGGGGTTCGTCTGATATCCGAGAAAGGTGAAGCTGTCGCAAAGGCCGTTTTCGCGGATATATTCTTCTATCTCCCCCTGCTTGTCGCCAACGCCGAGGATATAGGTATGAAGGCCTATTCCCTCGTCCTTCAAGCGCTTATGCACTCTTGCAAGACGGTCAAAGCCCTTGTTTTCAACCACCTTGCCAACGGCGCAGACGCGAACGCACCCGTCAAATGAAAGAAGCTCGGCGCTCTCCTTCGAGAGGGCGATTATCTTCTCGCTCTCATTGGTATTATAGACCACCTGACCGCCCTTCGCCTCGGGGCAGACGGACTCAAAGGCGCTCTTAACGCCCTCGGAAACGTAGAGCATCTTATCAAAGCGGCCGTAGCACGCTCTCGCCTCGTCGGCGCTGCGAAAGCCTATTTTGAATATCTCCTCGCTATACTGGGTGGAGTGTATCCAGCAGGCGGTTTTCGTGCTTTCATCAGCGCAGCCCGAGATAACTCTTGCCGCAGGGCCCTCAAGATAGGCCACCTCAACGTCGTAGCGCTCCTTCACGAGCCGGCTGTGAAGCTGCTTTGGGCTCAGAAGCTTCATAAGGTGGGAGTTTCCGGGGATCTCTCGCGGAAAGCAGGCCCGATACTTCACCTTCGGGGAGAGGAACTGCTCGTTCACACCTCCGCCGAAGAGCGCCGTGACGGTAACGTCAAATTTTGAGTGATCCATGTTGTTCACAAGGTTCACCAGCACCTTCTCGGCGCCTCCGTGCCCCAAGTCATGGATCATAAAAAGAATTTTTTTCATATATTATTCCGTACTGTGTTGATAGATTTATCAAGCATATAAACCGGCGCAATTAATGGCAGATATTAATTACGCTTATACTCTGACGGTTTGATCTTTAAATGCTGTACCATTTCGCATCAGCGCTCAGCCTCACCGATCTTTTGGGTATAGATATGCTTTTCGCATAACTTTACGATCGGTTTGCAACATTTCAACTTATTTTTAATGCCAAATGGTATACCCTTGAGATAAAATTTAAGCTTGAATCTTCTCCTGTTTCCAAGCATCAGCCTGATTCGCTCCTTTTCTTTCAAAGAAAGCGAGGAATGCTCTCCGTTTTTAAAGTATTCTCCAAGCTCATGGTTTTCAAGTATCTCATACGGCTTATTACCAACACCGAAAGAAAGATAATAAAGCTCACTCAATTCAAGAAACAGCCAAGAGCAATAATCATAAACCATGCTCACATATTTCTCATCTGCGATCTCATATTCCTTTATTCCCCGAAGAAGACCGTTTATAACGTAGAGCCACGGCTCTATCCTTGTTTTGCCGAAGACGTTGCTTATAGATTTAGGATTAGCTCTATAGTATACCAGGGATTTATCTGAGATCATCAAGCTTTCTGCATAATACCTTACAATACTGTTAAATGCAGTATCCTCACCAAATCTCAGCTCCTCAAAATAAGCTATTTTATTATCCTTTATCAGCGGTATTTTATAAAGCTTATTCCAAACTATTACAGATGCATCCCACATTGAGATCGTTCGCGGATCATCTATAAGCCCACGCTTCTTTGACGGAAACGGGCGGATCCACGTCATCTGTTCATTGGCTTCGTAATATTGGAATTCGATGATATCCCATCCCGGCTCAATATACTTTTCAACAAATTCCTCGTCAACGGTATTCGGGACCCACATATCATCGGAATCAAGAAAGCCAATATAACCGTCGCTGTATTTTTCAAGGAAATATTCCATTCCCGTGTTTCTTGCGCCGGGAAGGCCCTTATTCTCCTGATGTATCACCGCAACGCGGTCGCATTCTTTGGCAAGTCGGTCACATATAGCGGGAGAATTATCGGGAGAGCCGTCATCCACAAGAACGATATCTATCCCCTTATAGGGCTGATCGAGAACTGAACGCACAGCCCCCTCAAGATACTTTTCAACGTTATATACGGGAATTACAATGTGGATCATATTCATCTTATCCTCCAATAGACTCCAAATATTTGTCCAATGCCGCAAACTGGTTGGCTGCATATTTCTTATGCATAGTACAATTTGCAACAGTCCTGTTTTCAAAATTATACATTACGTCATCACAGCTTGCATCCAATACTCCCTCAAGAGACGCATATTTGCCGTGAAACTCAACGTCATTCAGATAGTTCTCCGTTTTGCAATTATACGAAAAGGCAAAGAACGGCTTTTCATACACCATTGAAAGGATCATGCTGTGAAACCTTGATGCAACCACAAAGCAAGAGCTCGAAAAAATATCCAGGATCTCTTGCAGATTTTCCATATTATAGAACACGGTGCTGACCATGGAAGGATCTTCAAGCTCCTTCATTATCTTCTCTATAGCCTCCTCATCCCCCTCTGCCTTACAAAAGGAAACGAAAACCACCTTGATGCCTCGCTCTGTGAATCCGAGAGCGGCATCCCTCATAAGCTTGTAATAAGCATCTGCTTTGTTCTTATCCTTGGTATGATTTTCTATTTTTACCACAGATATTATCGCATGATCCCGGCAGGGTCTGATCTCAGGCTCAAGATTAAATATAACGTCAGGTGCATACTGCACGTTTCCAAGATCCCTTACCTTCACATAAGACGAATAGTCTCTCAAGCTGACTGCACCGAAGCGTGACAGCCTTGCCCTTACGGTTTCCCAATACTTCTCAGAAAAAGCGGGGCCCAAATTTGCTCCTATAACAAATTGGCCGCTCTTAAACGGCTCAAGCTCCCTTAAGCTGAAATCAGGTCTTTCTTCGGTTTTGAACGGTATAACGTCATTTCCGCCGTTATCCGACAAAAAAACAGACCCGCCAATTAAAATATACGCCTTGCTCTTTTTTGTGACCCGTTCAAATATCCGTTTATATATGCACTTTAAAAAACCAACAATCTTGGGAGTTTTGGATAATAAGCTCTGAGCCTTACCTATCAGTGTGAGAGCTACCGATTCGGGTAACAATCTGACGTTTTTTCTGAATTTTTTATAATATCTGGCATTACCTATGATACAGATCTCATGGTTCTTATATCTGTCTGCCAATATTTCCAAAAACAGATCATCTCCAAGATTACCCTTACCGTAATAATTGGTGATTATCTTCACAATATCCCTCCCTCAACAAAAGCAGATCATCCTCACTTAAACACACCTCAAAGTTTTCAGCTTCAGCTTTCTGGTATGAGTTCACTTGTTACAAACAGCATCAGCCATTACTTTTAGGAATAATCTGTTTCTTAATTCTTGGGAATAGCTGTCAAATAATACTTTCTGCGAATATAGAGCTGCTTAACAAATGGGAACTTATATGCCGTTTCTACAATAAAATCAAAAATGCCGAGCAAATTGTATTTCAATCGGAACAATGTGTGATGCTCCTTTAACAGCAGATGAGCCTTATACTGCTTCGGAGATACATCTTTTTCTGCCATATCAATAAACAAATGATAATTGGGGTTTCGTACAAATGCCTCTTCCAGCGCCCGCCGTGAGCCCCAGTTCTTATAATGAGCCGCAGCCATATCCAAAAAATAGATAGACGCAAGGGTATTACCGACTGACGTGGTACTTCCCGTTACGCAAGAGAAGGAATTTATGAGTTCATTCGTCTCTACCCATCCGTTTATTATCTGAGAAAAATAATCTATCTTAGAAGTCTTTCTTCTTGTGCTATGCATAGCCGAGCTGCCATTATGACGGTATACGTAAAGGTATTTGCTCGAATATCTGATGCTTCCCGCGCAATATTTACACGCAGTTTCAAACATCCAATCTTCAACATACTTAGTTTTCAGCGTAAAACGCATCCCATGATCACGGATCATTTTGCATGAATACAAGGTGGCGCAAAAACAGCCTGAAAGCCAAAGCGATTTGCTTATATCATTTTCCACCCTGTTTTCAAAGGATGACAGTATATAGAACCGCGTCATATCCTGATTTGCCATAACCGTTCCGAAGGTGATCATCTTTTCACATAGATTCTCCGAAATAATATCTGAAGTGATGGCATCCTTCATCCAAAGGTCGTCAGCATCGCAAAAGGCAATATAGTCTTCATCAGCCGCCAATGCCATGATCTGGTCTATACCGTTGTTTCTGGCAGAAGATACGCCGCCGTTTGTTTGATGGACGACCTTTATACGGTCATTATTGCTTGCCAACGTATCGCACAAGCTGCTGCTATTGTCGGTGGAACCGTCATCGATCAAATAAACATATATATTCTCATACGACTGGTCCAAAACAGAACTGACCGCTTGGGGTAAATAATTCTCGCAATTATATACGGGTATTATAACGTGTATTTTAGGTCTATACATAAAGTTAACCTCAATTATTCTTTGCGCGATAACGCACAGCTATAGACAATAACCATCCCAACGGAACGCAAAACACCGTCAACAGCTTTTGCGGCGACGATCTTATAAACGACCTGTCCTTCGCCAGCAAAGAGCTGGATACGTAATGTATGCAATCCACCACCAGCCTTTTTTTAGACTCAGGATACTGCATACAGACTTTTCTCCACAATGCAAATCCTTTGGGGCTGCGCACATATTCCTTCCACATCGTTCTTCCATGCCCATCGGCCTGATACTCAACGTTACATATTACCTCATTGAGCACCGCCAGCTTATAATCCTGATCTATCAGGCGATATATATAAGCCAATGCAACGTATTTTTCATTTTCAAAAACAGGATACGGTGGGTACCTTTTAATTACGTCCGTGCGGTAGACCTGCTTTAGATCTCCGCTTCCTCCGGCCGTGTAATAACCTGTAAGCGTAGTCTCGGTCACTCCATCGGGAAATTTCTTGCAAACAAGCTCACCGTTCAGGTCTGCATCCAGGCCGGCTATGCCTGCATATCCGCAACCGTCTACCTCTTCCCACTTTTTCAGTATCTTGCCCACGGCACCCGCCGCCAAACAGTCGTCGGAATCAATACAAACGTTCAGCTCAGTATCAATATTTTCATAGGCGGTATTATGGGCCGTGTGCATTCCACCGTTTTCTTTATAAATATATCTGATCTCAAATCCGTTATCTTTATCCTGCCACTGCCTGACCAGCTCTGCCGTATTATCAAAAGAGCCGTCGTCTACAATAAGCCATATGAATTCTTTGCAATCCTGCATAAGAAGTGATTCATAGGTTCTTTGCAGGGTATGTGCGCGATTATAGGCAGGGGTGAATACGGTCAACCTAACTTTGTTTGTATGCATTACAATAAAACTCCTCAAGCCATATTGCGTTTGATCCTATATCAAATCCTGCGGCTGCTACGTCCATATAGGCATCCTTGCGCTCGCCGTTCTTATAGTTCAGTATCACCTCGGTCCACTCCTTTAGGGGCGCAGATAATGCTACCTGATTTACAGACTCTGTGATCTTACATTCGATAGGCACTTTATCTGATATCACGCACGCAAGACCCGCAGCCTGCGCCTCGATCATCGTAACCGGAAGGCCCTCGTATAGAGAAGGCAATACAAAAACGTCCATAGCCTGCATAATATCAGCTATATCCGACCTTGCGCCAAGAAATCTTACCTTATCCGAAATACCGTATGCCCTGACCTTTTCCTCCGTCGGATTCAAATAAGGTCCCTTTCCTACCAAAACAAGAATGCAGTTCTCATCTTGCTTTAATATCTCATTGAAAATATCGATCAGGAACAAATGGTTTTTTTGATCTCGGAACTGACCCACGTGACCTAAAACAAATGAGCCTTGGATATCCAGCATTGCCTTCATTTCCAATGCTCTTTCAGCACTGTAGCGAAAGGCACCGGCTTCTATAGCATTACTCATTACAGTATAAGGTCTTCCTTCAAACATCCAGTCTCCCGCCCGCTTACCACATGCAAACAGATCCGTTGCATATTTAGGTATCAGCTTTTTACAGGCCAGCTTTATGGGCAGCTTCAAATTGCGCGTTTGATTGCTGTTATGACTATGGGCTATTCTGACCGGAATATTATTCTTTTTCGCATATTTGAGGGGTATTCCGGCCATACAGTCCAAATGACAGTGAACTATCCTATACTCCGGGTGATCTCTGAAAAAGCCGTCTAACCTTTTAAGATAATCAGAGCTGAACGGATTCAACTTTGGGAGCCTGTAAAGCTTACCGCCAAGCTCCGCTATTTCTTCTTCAAAATCCTGATGTATATCTACGTGAGTTAAAAAATCAAATTGTATCTTTGAACGATCAATATTGCGATAATAATTCATTAACAGATTTTCAAGACCGCCGTAGCTCATATTCGTTACAATATGTAAAACTCGTATCGGCATTTCTCTCGTTGCTGCCATTTTTGCACTCCTTTAATGAATTTTTACTATATCGCTGTTACGTAAGCTTTCCTTAAACATATATTCAATGCCGTTATCTGCTTCGGACAGCTTTACAAACCCGATTCCCTCAAGTGTTTCTCTCAACAAGCTGTTTTTCTTTGTTTTCTGCAAAGAAAATCTTCCCTCCTCGCAGGCCTCCCTCTCAAGAAGGCCGGCAAAGAGAGCGCTCTCCACAAACTTGCCCGCAACGCGGCAGGACATAGCAAACTCTGTGAACACCAGAGTTTTATCCTCAACACGGTACTGGCCGAAGCCCACGATACCGTATTCGCCGAAATCATCGGCGCAAAGGAAGGCGAAATTGCAATGGCCCTCCCGACCGAGAACACTGGCAAACTCTTCCTTCGTATACTTAACGCCCGACATATTGAGCTGATTTGTCCTCACCGCAAGCTCATAGCAGCGAAGAACGTCCTCCTCGGTCTCGGGTGCGAATATACTGATCCTGAGATTGCAGCTTCTTATAAACTCTGCAATATCCGTATTTGCCGTATTCTTGAGAGCGTTTCTCTTTTCCTCGGCGCGATACATAGCTCTTCTGTTTATGCTCTCACGGGTCACGGGAACGCAGAACTCCTCCTTTTCGGGGAGCATTGCCGCCTCGGCGGCATCGTATACCCTGACCTGGCTGAGAGCGCTCTTCACCTGTCTGCGCTCAAAGGGAGAATCATCCACGAGGCAAAGGCTGTCCACGCCGATATTAAGGCTCTCGGCTATGCTCTTCATAGCCTCGCTCTTTGCGTTCCAATTGATGCAGGGATAGAGGAAATACTCACTCATTCCAAGCCTGTCAAGGACCTCCATTGCGGCAGCCTGATCGTTTTTACTGGATACGGACTGAATGATCCCGCGCCTGTCAAGCTCCTTTACGGTCTCCTCGATGCCGGGCCTCAGAGAAAGGGTCGAGGTATCCTCCGTTTCTATAAGGATACCGTCCCAAAGGGTGCCGTCAAGGTCCCAGACAACGCATTTCACCTTATCTGCAGGCTCATCCTTATTTACGCTCTCGCCCTTGACGAAATCACACCAAAGGATATCCATCTCGGCCTCGATATCATTCTCGGGATATATCTTTACAAGATTTCCCGCCCTTGAGCACTCCTCACTGAGAGCGGACGCGGGGATGATCTCAAGATTTTCACCTTTATTTATACTGATGGCCCTTTTAAACACGGGGGTATTATCATCATACACCTCAACGATAAGTCTGAAGGGCTCCTCGCAATAGCTGTATCCGTGGAAAACGAAGGCATCCGCCCTATTATCCTCTCCCGAGAGGGATCGGAGAGAGCGGCGGCGCATATATTCCAGCGTTCTTATTATCTGCCATCTGAGAGAACGGGGAAGAAAGCTGCCCTCCACCCATGCCAGAAGCTTTCCAAGCCTTTGATTTTTTAAAAACAGCTTCCCATACTTCCCCTCATCAAGCATTGCGGGGAACAGCACCGTCATCATATTGGCCCACTTGCGGAATCTTACGCGGGCGCCCTGACCGTTAAGCGCTTTTTCGCTCTCAAAGGTATAGATGCCGTTTTCAAACCTCTTGCACCGTCCGTCGCTTCTTTGCGCGTAATGAACGCAGCTCTCAAAGCAAAGAGGAGCCGCGCACTCAAGGCAATGCTCCTCCCACATAGCGGGTCGCACGGCCTTTATATTAAAATGCTTTTTTATATCGTTCTTGCATTCTGCAATCTTCAGCTCTGCGCTGCGGTCTGCATAATAAAACTGATACATCTTTCATAGTCCTTTCAAAAAGACTGAAATTAGGCTTGCTCACCCGTAAGCTCCTCTGCCGCCTCTCTCATATTAAGGCTGCGCATTCCGTATTTCTCGCGAAGATAGGAATAATAGCTGAATATCTCGGAAAGCTGCTTCATATGCGCCTCCTGTCTTACGCCCACGTTATGGGGATGCCACCAAAAATGAAATGTTAGTCCCTTCTTTGCGGCGTTGAGCATCTGCATCTTTATACGGTGCACCTTAAGCCACTCGAGAAACGCAAGAGGCTTGAAATAGGGCTTATACATTCTTGAGCCGGGAAGATTTACGATGCCGTTCTCGATCTTCGGCAAATATCCTCCCTTTCCCGTCAGGGGAATATAAACGTCTATCAGTCTGAGAAGTCTTTTTAAGGGAAACGGCTTTATCTTTTCGTGTATCCAGTCGTTTTCCTCATCTCTGTACACCAGATATCCCGCCTTTTCAAGAAGCCTTGTATATTCAGGCTCGCAGTGGTTTCGTGGCAGAACCATAGATACCGTATCGTAGCCCTTCTCTGCGGCTATCGCTCTTGCAGATACGATATCCGCAAAGAACTGCTCCTCTGTCTGTCCCGCCTCGCGGCAGTAAAAATGAGAGAAGGTATGGTTTCCTATCTCCTGCCCCTCTGTTTCTGCGATCATCTTTATTATAGAGGGAGCATAATACATGGGAGAGTCGCTCTCGCAGTCTCCGATCCTTTCAAGAATAGGATAAGACGAGAGGGCAGCGTTTTCATAGGTGGGCTTATTTTCGGGGGCGTGTCTGTATACGTCATTCTTGCGATCGGCAAAGAGAAAGCCCACCGTAGCCCAGGTCGCATGAACGGAATGCTCTCGAAACAACCTGAGCATTTCGGGTATTGCCTCTCTTGCGCCCATTATGTTTTCGCCGTATTTCTCTTCCGTTGTGCAGTCGTGCATTCCCCAGAAAAGCTCAAAGTCAAGAGAAACGATGAGAGTGGGGATATTATTTTTATTTTCCATTTATCTGACCGTACCTTTCCTTTCCCTGCTTAAAACAGCAGGCTGTAGGAATAAAAGCCGAAAAATCCTGCGTATGCTATCTTTTCCATTACCCCCGCGGTCCGCTCCTCAAAGGTCTTTCTAAGCACCCAGGGCATAATACATATGGTTCCGAGATCGAAATACATTGCCATTCTTGCAAACATATTTGCGCCGGACTGGGTTCCCATGGACATAAAGGCAAGGCTGATTATGCTCATATGAACGAAAAGGTTTTCCATATAATGGGAATCGTGAAACAGCCACTTTTGGAAGATCAGAGTTAGGAGAGGTATTACGCAATAAACCACCACTCGCATTATGTTTACGGTGTATTCGTCGAACACCTCGTACTCCGCAATGGTCTTACCCATTTCATCCGCCTGATCGAGGAAGTCGGAAACTATCTCTTTAAAGTTCATAAGAACTGCAACGACAGCTATTACGAAAACAAAAGTAAATCTTCGCCATGGCCTCAGCATAAACAGGGGAAGGATAGCAAACGCAAGAGCATAAGTATGGAAAAGCATTGCAATGAACACCAGAATATAGAAGGGTATCCATTTCTTTTTTTCAAGACAATACACGGCATACGTAAGTATTGCCATAGCGATGGTCTGCTTTATAGCTGCCATGGAAAGATTGAATATACCGAGACAGATATAAACAAAAATACTAAGCGTAAAATTTTGGGAATACTTTTTGAAAAACCTTACAAAGCTCAGCTGTACGAACAACGATGATAAAAAGATCAGCCATCGAGCATCATCCGTTACCGTTTTCAGCAGGCTCTGGAAAATATAGAACAGCGGATTGGAGAGAATGTTAAACTCCTCCATCTGCGTAAAGTATTCAATAATACCGGGGGCGCCTTCATACATTTTAACGTAGTTCTGAGTATCGTTATAGTCCGACCTCAGACCGGTATACAGCACCAGAAGAATGACCAGCGCAAGATATCCCGGGTCCTCATAAACACGGTAAACCTTTCCGTGGGCGGCGCAGCGCTCCGTCTGAAGAGAAGAAGCGTATGCAAAAAGCGTAGCCGCCGCCAATATTATAAATCCGTTAAACATAGCTTCCTCCTTTCTCTGAGCTGTCAGTCTATGTCAGTCAAAAAGCGCTTTCACGGTGCTTTCAACAACGTCCGTTCTTGAAAACTCCCTTTCTATCTTTCTTCTTGCGGCCTCGCCCATACGGGCTCTCTCTTCTCCCGAAGTCCTTGCCGCAAGGCTCATAGCCTCAAGGAGGCTTTCAGTATCCTGCTTTTGGCAGAGCCAGCCGCTGACTCCGTCGTCCACCGCCTCGCGGCATCCGGGGATATCACAGGTGATCACGGGGCGCCCGCAGGCGGCCGCCTCAAGGAGCACGTTGCTCATTCCCTCGTGCCAGCTTGCAAGCACCACCACGTCTGCCGCGGCGTAATATGGTCTCGGATCGGTCTTAAAGCCGTGGAACTCGGCAATGCCCTTTTGGCAAAGCTCTTCCACCCGCTCCTTATATTCATCCTCAAAAAATCCAACAAGGTCAAGAACAAATCCGTTTCCAAGTCTCTCTCTCAGAGCCTCTGCCGCCGCGAATAGCTCGTCTATTCCCTTTTCTCTCATTATCCTTCCGAGATAAAGGAAGCGGACCTTATCGTTTTCGGGATAGAGGCAGACGGGATACTCCGAAAGATTGACTCCCGCGCCCTTGAGGACCGTCTGCTTTTCTTTTCCCACGATACGAAGCTCTCTGAAAAGCCTTGCGTTCTCCTCGTTTTCAAAAAACACTGTCTTTACGCCCTTGAGGGCTCTCTTATAAAGCAGCGTGACTATCCTGCGCACGCCCTTTTTCTGGAAGGCTGTGCCAAGGCCCTGAACGTTTACCGAAAAGGGCACGCCTGCGGCCCTTGCCGCCATTGCGCCGTAGATATTTGGCTTTATGGAATAGGTGATAACGTAATCGGGCTTTTCCTCTTTGATGAGCCTTTTATAGGTTCTGAGAAGCCTTGCATCCTTTATTGGGTTTATGCTTCTGCGGTCAAAGTCCGTGCAGATGCATTTTACTCCAAGGGCCTTGAAATCATCCTCGTGGCCCACGAAGGGAGTAGCTATCACAACGCTGTACTCCTCCATAAGCCGCAAAACAAGCTCTTTTCTGAAGCGCCAGAGCATATAGGAATGATTTGTTATTATCAAAAGCTTTTTCATTTCTCGATCTTTTCCTTCTCTTTTTCAAGGGTGCCCGTGCCACCCTCAACAACGCCCTCGTGGCGCGCCACCTTGAAGATAGTCAGAAAGAAGCACTTGCAGTCAAAGGCAAAGCTCATCTTTTCAACGTACTCTCCGTCAAGGAGCGCCTTTTTTTCTATCTCAAGCTCATCTCTGCCGTTTATCTGCGCCCAGCCCGTCAGACCGGGGCGAACGTCGTTTGCGCCGTACTTATCACGCTCCTCAATGAGATCAAACTGATTCCAGAGGGCGGGTCGGGGGCCGATGATGCTCATCTTACCCGTCAGAATGCAGAAAAGCTGAGGAAGCTCGTCTATTGAAAGGCGGCGATACACCTTTCCCACCTTGGTTATCCACTTGGAGGGATCGTTCAGAAGATGGGTCGGCATATTGGCGGGGGTATCCGTATACATAGTCCTGAACTTCGGCATCATAAAATGCTCTTTATGTATTCCCACTCTTTTCTGCCAGAAAAGAACGGGGCCCTTTGAATCAAGCTTGACTATCAGGCCGAATATGAGAAGAAAAGGAATGAGAACGGTGATGCCGACAAAGGACACTGCGATATCTATTGCTCTTTTCAAAAATTTTCTGTACATACCTATACCTCGCGGCAAAAATCAATATATGATACTGCAAAATTTCACTATAGTTAGACATTATATTATACCATACTGCATATTTCAAATCAATAGAAAACGCTTATATTATATAATTTAAAGAAGAAAACCGACGGAATCCGTCGGTTTTCTCAGCTTGTCGATATCTTTATCGACAAGCTGACCTCGGGCTGTCGAAAAGGATGCAGAAGCCGTGAATTGTCCGTCGTCGGCGTACAAAGGTACGACAGAGGGACAATTCGCGGCTAAAAAGCCGCTTATAACAATGAAATCCGCCGATTTTCTCGGCGGATTTCTACTTTTTTGCTGTATTTTTTCTCTAATCT
>JAZQAS010000041.1:0-13659 GCA_045545335.1 Candidatus Avispirillum sp.
TTGAGCAAAAAAGTAGAAACCCGCCGAGAAAATGGGCGAATTTCATTGTTATATGCGGCTTTTTAGCCGCGAATTGTCCCTCTGTCGTACCTTTGTACGCCGACGACGGACAATTCACGGCTTCTGCATCCTCCTCGACAGCCCGAGGTCAGCTTGTCGATATCTTTATCGACAAGCTGAGAAGGAAACCGCCTCGGCGGTTTCCTTCTTTTTTATTAAAGAGCTACTGTTTTTCCTGCGGGGATGCAGACGGGCTCTCTTTCCACCTTTATCCACACGTCGGTGCAGGAGGGGTTATAGACCGAGGTGCAATCTGCGCTGAAGCGAAGGCCGCGAAGGGCTGCGAGATAATCAACTATCTCGATGTTGGTAGCATACCATACACTATCCTCGCCGCTGACGGTCTTGCAGACCTCCTCCATATGGGCCCATTTTTCCTCGGTGTTTATCTCATAGCTATGGCCCCAGATATAATAGAGGCGCATAAAATCAAAGACCATGGGGGACATAAATTTCTCAAAAAGCTCTTTTGAGGCATTATCGTGATGGCAGGTGGCATCCCAGCGCATAAGATCGGAGGGGAGGCCGAAGCCCCAAGTTGAGCTTGCTGTTCTTGAATACTCCATTCCCTCGGCGCGGCAGGCGTCGATCACACGCTGATCGTAGCTTGAGAAGGGATAGGACATTCCGCGAACGGGATAGCCCACAAGGCTCTCAAGAAATCTTCTGTTCTCCCTTATCTCGCGGCGTATATACTCATCGGGCGCGTGATAGAGAAAGCCGTGCTGCGCGGAATGGCAGGATACCTCGTGGCCGCGGTAAAGCTCGCGATAATCCTCGGGGGCTACGAACTTTGGGTCCCTCAGCATATGGCCGAATCTCTTTTCAAAGCCGGGATTATTGAGATGGAAGGTTGCCTTAAGGCCGTATTTATTGAAAAGCTCAACTAAGCGGATATCCTCTATCCTTCCGTCGTCGTAGCTGAAGGTGACGCATCTTTCCTTTGCATTCTGCCACAGGGTGGTTTCTATATATTTCACGGTTATTCCTGCCTTTCTTATTATCTAAGATAATATTAGCACAAGGCGAAAAGAAAGGCAACTATAAATTGACAAGGCAGGGGAAAAATTGTATAATGATTAGAGTACAAGAAATCACTAATGAGGAATATCATTATGACTTTTACAGCTAAAATAGATGAAATGAACCTTATGGGTAACGGTATCACAAAACTTGACGGCTGCGTTACCTTTTGCCTCGGAGCTGTTGACGGCGATACTGTTACCTGCGAGGTCACTCAATCAAAAAAGAATTTTAAGATAGCAAGCGTTATCTCCCTTGACTCTCCCTCCCCCCACAGGCAGGAAAGCGATTGCCCCCACTTTGAAAGGTGCGGCGGCTGCGATCTTCGCCACATTACCTACAGCCACGAGCTGGAGGTCAAGAAGGCGGGTGTTGAATCCGCACTCAGAAAGGCGGGCAAGGGTGAGATAAAGGTCTCGGAGATACTTTCCGCCTCCCCCGACCACTACCGCAACAAGGCGGTCATCCGCTTTACGAAGGATGCCTTCGGCTTTTCCGAGGCGGGCAGCGACACCATCGTTTCCTGCAAGGGCTGCCGCATCATCCCCGAGATATTTGCAGATATCGCTGAATTCACTCTCGGCTATTTCGGCGAGGAGATAGAGGGAGTTTCCTACCTTTTCCTCAGAAAGAACCACGCTGAAACTGAGATAAGCGCAGTTCTCGGCACCAGAGACAAGTACAGCTATCTTGATATTGAAGGCTACAGCGATGAGCTTTGCCGCGCTTTTCCCTCCGTTGTCGGCGTTTTCACAAAGGACGGAGACCATCCCGAGGACGGAGAGACCCCCGAGCTTATTCTCGGCAAGGAATACATAGAAGAGGATTTTCTCGGCCTTACTCTCAAGGTCTCTCCCCTTTCATTCTTTCAGGTGAACCACGATGCCGCAGAGCTCCTCTGCAAAAAGGCTGCGGAATACGCCCTCTCGGGAGACGGAGCTTTCGGCGCCGATCTCTACTGCGGCACGGGCGTTATCGGTATGACCGTTGCAAAGCTTTACCCCGAGGCATTTATCACGGGAGTTGAGATAAACGAGACCGCCGTTTCCGATGCAAAGGAAAACGCAAAAAGAAACGGCCTTTCAAACGTTGGCTTTTTCGTTGGCGATTCTGCGGATTTTGCAAAGAGCACCTACGGCAGCATTGATTTTATAACAATCGATCCTCCCCGCGCAGGCTGCTCCGAAAAGATGATAAAGGAGCTTCTCAGAATAAAACCTCAGCGTATAATCTACGTTTCCTGCGATCCTCAGACTCTCGCCCGCGACCTGAAGGCCCTTTGCGAAACGAAATACGATATTGCAGACGTTTGCGCGGTTGACCTTTTTCCGAGGACGAAGCACGTTGAAACTATTGTTTGTCTCAACAAAAGATAATTTCTGCTTTTTCCCTTCATCTATAAAGTACCCTTTTTTCGCAAAAGGTCACAATTATTCGGAAGTTTTTTAAAATAATGAAAGAAAAACAGCTTGCAACTAAGCTCCTCTTTGGCGCAGTTTGCCTCGTTCTCGTATGGATAGTGCTTTTTAAGATGTCATTTAACCTTGGCAACGTTGCGCTTTTTATTGGTGAGAGGAGATTTAATCTCATTCCCTTTTACTACGACGACGAGGTTGGAAGGATCCATCTGAGAGAGGTGTTACTGAACGTGCTCATTTTCGCGCCATTCGGTCTATATCTCAGGATGCTTGGCGCCAACGTAAAAAAGTCCATTCTCATCGGCGCGGCTTTCAGCCTGACACTTGAGCTTTGCCAGCTTATTCTTGCAATCGGCTCCTTTGATATTACCGACCTTATTACAAACACCATCGGAACGGCGCTGGGTATTGGCGCTTACGCTCTTATCCTGCTCATTTTCAGAAAAAGAGAAAGAGCCTGCGTTTTTATAAACTCCCTTTGCGCCGCCGTCCTTTCTGCCTTTCTCGCTTTAGCCCTTTTACTGTTTATTGCAAATAATTAATCTATAAAAAGGTTAGGACTGACTATGAAAAACTTTTTCAAAAGGCTCATTTCCCTTTCCCTTGCAGCCCTTTTCGTTCTCTCCCTTGCAACTGGCATTTTCGCCGCAAAGGATGAGAGCGATCTCACAGTTCTTTTCACCCACGACCTCCACTCTCACTTTCTGCCCTCTGCAAGTGAAACGGGAGGAGAATACGGCGGTTACGCCCGTCTTATGCACGTTATAAAGGAGCAAAAGGAGCTTTATCCCGACGCCATTCTCGTTGACGGCGGCGACTTCTCCATGGGAAGCCTCTTCCAGACTGCATTTGCAACGAGCGCCCTTGAGCTTCGCCTTATGGGCGAGATGGGCTACGATGCGACCACCTTCGGAAACCACGAGTTTGACTACCTGCAGGCAGGCCTTATCTCCATGCTGAACGTTGCAGGCACCTTTGAAAAGAAGGTCCCCATTCTTGAGGCAAACTACAAGGCACCCGAAAAGGGAGAGGACGGCTACAATCCCGATCTTTTGGACGCCCTTGACGGCTACGGCGTTCGCGACTATATGATAATGGAGAGAGGCGGGCAGTATTACGTTCTCTTTGGCATATTCGGCATAGACTCCGACGATTGCGCCCCCAATTCGGGTATGAAGCTTCTCGATATGGCAAAGACCGCCCAGGCGACCGTTGATGCCGCTACCAAGGAATGCCGCGAGAAATACGGCGAGGAGCCATTCGTTATCTGCCTTTCACACAGCGGCACCGAGGACGGTCAGGGCGAGGACTACGACCTTGCAATGAACACCGAGGGCATTGACCTTATCGTTTCCGCCCACACTCACACCACTCTTGAAAAGCCCATTGAGGCAAACGGCACTTACATAGTTTCCTGCGGAGAATACGGAAAGTTTCTCGGCGTTGCAAGCCTTTCAAAGGAAAGCGACGGCTCATATAAAATGGACGGCTACGAGCTTATCCCCATTGACGAGAACACCCCCGAGGATGCGGAAATCGCAAAGCTTATTGAAGGCTACAAGAAGGACGTTGAAAATGATTATCTCTCCGACTACGGCGTTACCTTCGATCAGGTGCTGACAAAGAACCCCTACAAGTTTGAGACTGTTGACGAGATCAAGGACACTCAGCACGAGAGCCCCGTTTGCAACGTATATGCGGATGCATACAAATGGGCGGTGGAAAAGGCCACGGGCAAGACCGTTGACGTTGCTCTCACCGCGGCGGGAGTCGTTCGCGAGAGCCTTCCCACAGGGGAAATTACCACAAGCGACGTTTTCAACGCGGCCTCTCTCGGCGTTGGCACCGAGGGCGAGCTTATTGCAGTTTACGTTACGGGCAAGGATCTGAAAAACGCCCTTGAGGTGGACGCCTCCGTTCAGCCTCTTATGTCCTCCGCTCAGCTCTACTTCTCAGGCATTGAATACTCCTACAACCAATGGAGAATGATATTCAACAAGGTAGACTACGCTTCCCTTCGCAGAAACGACGGCAGCCTTGAAAAGATAGACGATGAAAAGCTCTACTGCGTTGTTACCGGTATGTATGCGGGACAGATGCTTGGCAGCGTTGAGGAGACCTCCATGGGACTTCTCACCATCACTCCGAGAAACGCCCAGGGTGAGCCTCTTGCGGCAGACGAGCTTGTCAACTACGTTGTTAAAAACGAGGACGGCACCCCCGTTAAGGAATGGTACGCTATCTCCTCCTATCTCCTTGAGATGGACGGCGAGATGGACTCAAAATACGCAGAAACTGACGGACGCAAGGTGGTCTACAAGAGTCTGAACCCCGTAAAGCTTCTCAGAGGCGCTAACGTTTTCACCCTCGTTGCCCTTCTTCTTATCCTTATCGTTCTTTCCGTTATCGCTCTTACGGTTATACTCATAATTAAGAAATCAAAAAAGAAAAAGGCAAAGAAAAACGCATAAACAACAAAAAAGCTGTTGCACTTCTTGCGACAGCCTTTTTGTTATTTCCCGTAAAATTTCGGTTTGACGGGGAGACAAACCAACGTAGGGGAGGATATTATCCTCCCGAAATCAGCACGCGAATAAATCAAAATTTGATGCAGGAACGAACGTAAACGATACACATTGTTGTAGGGACAGGCGTCCTCGACTGTCCGGTGGAGACATATAGTCTCCCTGTAAATATCGTTTCTGTTCGCGGACAGTCGAGGACGCCTGTCCCTACATTTCGTATATGCTTTTTTTCCGTTTGTGTATCAAATTTCGTTTTGGTTCGTGTTCTGTTGTGCAGGAGGATAATATCCTCCCCTACAACAACTCTACTGCAATCTTCCTGTTAAACCAAAATTTGATAAAGAAAATAAACAAAGAAGATACCGCACTAAAAAAGCTGTTGCACTTTTGTGCAACAGCTTTTTGTTGTTTATTTACCTGCGAGATAGTCGTCAATTGCGGCCCAAACGTCGGTGGGCTCGCTATCGCCCGTTACGCAAAGAACGAGCATATTATCGCCGTACTGCTTCCAGATCTTATCGGGGTTCTCATTTGCCCACTGCATCTTTGCATACTCCTCAGGCATATACATCTGAAGAGCGCTTGCGCGGGGCTTGAGGTATTCCGTAGCTACGGCATCCTTTACAGCCTGGAAATCCTCAGCGGTCATTCCGTCCTTAAACTTGATGATCGCAAGTGTATTGCAATAGTCGGAGGGCATGGTGATAACGTAATCGGCAAGGAGCTCGTAGCCCTTGATATCGATAACGCCGTAGGTCCAGCAGAGCATTTCATCGGGATCGTCCTCCTTATAGAGGATCTCGCTTACCTTTTCCTCAAAGGGGACCTTCTTTTCAATAGCGGTTACCATATCCTTGATAACTGCATCTGCGGGAGCTATTGTATTTACCTCATCCTTACCGCCGTCGTTTGCGTCGCCCTTATCGGTGTCGCCTGAGCAGGAGGCAAAGGAAAGGAGCGCGCCGAGAACCATAAGGATAGCAAGAATAAGACTTAACTTCTTCATTTTCTATACCCTTTCTTTTAATCGTTGACCGTCTTCTGGTTTACGAAGTTCTTGAAGTTTCTCTCTGCAACGATCGCAACGATGATATCTGCATCTGCATTGATGATATCTCTTCTGGAGCTTGCAAGGGAGAAGGACCAGTTATAGGTGCTCTTATAGAAGGAGTCCTTAAGGAAGGGGATCATTGCGATACTGTAGGAGTCGCGGAGGCAATAGATATTGGGAGCGGACTTATTATAGTCGTTTCTGTACTGGAGCCAATAGAGCTTATCGGAGAAGCCGCGGTTATTACCCGTCTGGCACTCGTATGCAAACTGGAACTGACCCCAAGCCTGCTTGGGCTCATAGTCTACGAGGATAGCGGTCTTTCCGCTCTTGAGAGTATACTGAGGACCGTAATCCTTAAAATAGGAGTAATGGCCGAGGTAGTATGCCTGGTCTTTCATATAGGTCTCGATATAGTTGATCTGATAATCGCTTGTAGGATGATAAACTGCATTGGGATAATCCTTGCGGATCATCTTCATCATAACCTCGTATGCAAGGTAGCCTGCGTGGTTATTCCAGTGGGTATCATACTTATAATAGAGGTTTCTCTGGGGATTTGCCTTGATGGCGCTTGCCATCTCAACTCTGATATCAACGGCGGTGATACCGGAAGCTGTGAGCATCTCTACGAACTGGTCGTATCTGCGGTAGGATGCCATCGTATAGCCCTCGGGCATATAATCGGGATATGCTGTGTTCTTATTGGGAGCGATAACTACGTAGAATTTCTTGCCGTTTGCCTCTGCCCAGTCGTTGCTCTCCTTGAGAAGCTTGATGGAGCGGTCGTACACGGTACCGTTAAGGAAGCCCTGACCTGTAAAGTCGTCAACGGTGTCGCCGTAGAACATATATCCGTCGTATCCGATAATAACGTTATTGCAAACGAGACCGGGCTTGATATCCTCAAGCATTGCCTTGGGGTTGTTATACTCGCCGTCGAATACGGGAGAATTCGTGGTGCTTATCATGGGCATAAAGGAAACTCTTGTGGAGTTATCCTCAGTCACGCCGACAGCGCGGTCGGAATATGTATGGATAAGCTTTTTGCCGGATTTTGTTGTTATATACGTAGGATATGCATCCTTTGTGGAGGCCTCCTTATGGGTGGGAACGTCGCCGCTGGCGCCGCTTGAAGAGCCGCTGCCGCCGTTATTTCCGCCCGTATGTGTTCCGCCGGAGGAAAGAGAGCCGCCGCCGTTATTATTAGTGCCGCCTGTATTGCCCTGAGGTGTTACTACGGGAGCCTGAGTGGTGGGGGTCTTGGTGGTATCGGGGGTCTTCGTGGTGTCGGGAGCCTTTGTTGTGTCAGCTACTGTCGTATCAGCTGCAGTTGTATCCTCGGCTGTAGTATCATCTGCGTCCTCAGCAGTGGTATCCTTATCTGCCTCGGTGGTTACCTTATCGGTAGTGTCCTTTGAGTCGCCCTTATCCTTATCCTTGTCGCCGCAGGAAACGAGCATTACAGACACGCAAAGCACTGTAGCAAGCAGTATCAATAACAGTTTTTTCATAGGTGCATTTTCCTTTGTTCAATATTTGTGTGCTATTTTCACACTTCCAAAAGCATTATACCATTGATTTTTGACCTTTGCAACTAATTATGAACGAAATCTTTGTGTAAAAATGTATACTTTTTATGAACAATTAAAACAACTCTTCCTTTTTAAACATAATTATGTTACTATATAATCAGCAAAATTTCGGCGAGGTGAGTCCGATGATAAGCAATGAAACAAAGCGTGATATCAGCCTTCTTTTCCCCGAGGGGATAGATGGCGAGAGCCTTTATTCCTCCAAGGGTCTTTCCGAGGAAACTGCCTCTCAGCTTGATCTGTATAGCCTTCTTGACCTTTCGAGCGTTGAGCTCGGGGCTTTTTTTACCTGCTCTGCCCAGGTCATCCGCTACAGGCAGAAGACCTTTGCAGACGTTTTCGCAATTCCCGAGCTTTGCGACGTGCTTGCCCGTATGCTCCCCTTCCTTACGGATATCAGAGAGCTTCGCAAGATGGGCTCCTCCGGCGACGGCATCGGCGACTCTTATCTGTACAGCATTTCTGAAATCGAGATATATACCTCTCTGATGGAGCTTCTTCACGATCAGCTCCTCCCTCTTGCCCCCCGTCTTACCTCTCCCGCTTTCACAGCCTTTGCTGACCGTATCCGCGAGCTGACAGAGAGCGAATACTATAAAAAGCTGACGGAGCATCTCTCCGAGCTCTCCTCAAGAGTTCGCGATATCCGCAGCATCACCGTCGGCATAAATCTAGACAGAAGGATGATGCCCGAGTCCGGCGGAGTTATCTCCGTCAACAGCGAGCGCTTTAAGAGCGGCGAGCTTTTTGAAAGAGTCAAGCGCCTTGATTTCAAAAAGGACGAGATGACCTTTATGGCTGAGCTTTTGCCCTACGGTAAAAATCAGTCTGAAAATCAGCGCCTGGCTATGACGAACGCAATCAACAACGCCATCAGCGACCTTTTTAAGACCTCTGTTCGCTCCTGGAAAAAGTCCGTTCAGTTCTACGTGCTTGACAACACGGATTTTCTCCTCAGAATGGTGCCTGAGATAGAATTCGTTATCGAGGGCGCTACCCTTATGCGCCGCCTTTGCGAGCGCGGAGTTACCCTCTGCACCCCCGAGATACTTGACGAGGGCCGCTCCTTTAAAGCACGGGGCCTTATCAACCCCGTTATAGCTCTCAAGACCGAGGGCGAGCTTATTCCAAACGACATAGCCTTTGACGACAGCGCTATGATCTACGTTATTACGGGACCTAACCGCGGAGGAAAAAGCGTTCTCACCTGCGCCACGGGCCACGCCTTTGCAATGGCTCAGACGGGTCTGCCCGTTTGCGCCTCTGAATGCTCTCTCTCCCTTTGCGATATGATACTCACCCACTTCCCTGCAGGAAGCGACGATACCGTCGAAAAGGGTCGCCTTGGCGAGGAATGCGCCCGCCTTGACGCGATGTTTGACTCTATCACGGAGAACAGCCTCGTTCTGTTTGACGAGTCGCTCTCCTCAACGGGCTCCTACGAGGGCGCATATATTGCCGCCGAGGTGCTTCGCGGCTTCAGTATGGCGGGATGCCGCGGCATCTTCTCCACCCACCTTCACGACCTCGCCGCAAGCGTTGACTCCATCAATGCAGAATGCAGACCAAAGGGCGGCGTTGCCATCGACAACCTTGTTGCCGAGGTGATAGATGGACAGAGAAGCTTCAGAATTCTCAGAAAGACCCCCG
The DNA here is from genome assembly GCA_045545335.1 of Candidatus Avispirillum sp. Classification (GTDB taxonomy): domain Bacteria; phylum Bacillota; class Clostridia; order Oscillospirales; family CAG-272; genus Avispirillum. Next base: position 9,323 of record JAZQAS010000041.1, read on the forward strand.
ACGGTAAGAGCTACGCTCGGGATATTGCCGAAAAATACGGCCTTTCGGGCGAAAAAATTATGGCAAAGCTCGAAAAAAACAAAAATTCAAAAAAATAAAAAAAACTATTGCATTTATGAAAAATTTGTGGTAGAATACTTGCTGTTGAGTTTTGATTAAGTTTTCATAACATATAAATGGAGGTGCTTAAAAATGGCTAAGTGCGATGTATGCGGCAAGGGCGTAACATTCGGTCACAATGTTTCCCACTCTAACCGTAAGACAAACAGAACCTGGAAGCCTAACATCAGAAAGGTTAAGGCTGTTGTAAACGGTTCTCACACAACTGTTCACGTTTGCACACGTTGCCTTCGTTCCGGCAAGGTAGAGCGTGCGTAATCTAAACATGCTTCACATACTCCCACTTCGGTGGGAGTTTTTGTGTTGTTGGAGATAATGAGGTTTTTATGTATATTGCCGTTGTAGGCGAGAGATACCCTGAGGGGGCAGTCTCCCGTCTCCTTTCCCTCTCGGGCGTTGCAGAGGTCATAAGGCTGCCGCGGGATACGCTTCTTCCGGAACCCATAGCCGACCACCCCGACTCGCTTGTTTGTATTTTTGAAGAAAAGCTGTACGTGCACGAGAGCTATTTTGAAGCTGCACGGGATAAGCTTTTATACCTTTGCCGCCGTTGCGGGCTTGAGCTCCTTGCCGTTGGCGGCGAGAGAGGACGCGAATATCCTCTTGACTGCGGACTCAACGCCCTTGCGCTTCCCTCCCATCACCTTCTCATCGGCAGAAGAAAAAGCCTTGCAGAGCCCCTCAGAGCCCTCGCAAAGGGAGATACAAGACAGGGCTATGCCGCCTGCACCGCTCTTTTTTGCGACGGATGCATCATAACGGCGGACCCTGCCATAATAAAAACGGCAGAGAGACTGAACGTTCCCACCCATAGGATAAGCGGAAAGGACATCTCCCTGCCGGGATATAACGAGGGCTTTATCGGCGGCGCCGGAGGCTTTTTTGAAAAAACGGTGTGCCTTTTCGGCTCCCCTGAGCACTCCGAGAGCGCAAGAGAGGTCGCTTGCTTTTGCAAGGATCGTGGCCTCTCTCTCATATCCCTTGAGGACGGGCTACTCACCGACCGCGGAGGTGTGAAATTTGTGGAGATAAAGCAAACTGTATAATCACATTTTTTTATTCTTTATCAGCTATCCTAACAAGACGTTCACTTATTGAGACAAAACGAGGATCATCTCTTACAACATCAAACATATCCTCATTCAGCTTCTTATAATAAAAGCTCGGATCATAAAGCCCTCTGGCAAAGGGTTCGTCTTCAGAGGTGAACTTTCGGCACAGAACAGACGTGTGCGTGAACACCTCCCTGCCGTACGCTCGCTCTCTGTAGCACTCACTCTCCAGTTTTTCCATAAGCTCGGTCATTTTTTCAAGAGAGGAAACAGCCTCATCCTTTAACGAAAGCTTTGCATACCTCAGAGCGGTCCACAAATGCTTTTCAAGCAGATAGCAATTTGCAAGCTGATAGTCACCGTCCTCATAAAACAGCCTGACCATCGCCTCGATCTTCTCCCACACTCGCAATATTTCTTCGTCATTTAATGCGTATTCAACGCAAATGCCTACCTGACACATAAGATGTATCATTTTATGGAAATGCTCGTTGATCTGTCGGCAGGCCTCATCTGCCCACTCCATGGTCCCCCCGAGGGCAGAAAGAAGACAATCGTTGTATGAGCAGGCAGGGTCGGGAACATGCTTTAACACAGCCTTAGCATCCTCCACTCTTGCCTCTCTCGCATACAGTCTGCACAGCGCGCTTACAGCGACGTTTATTAGGTTATCATTATCACAGCCTGCAAGTATCATTTCAAAAAGCTCTATCTGCTCTGCCCGTCCCGATGGATTAGGCTCAGGATAGTTTTCAAATGCTATACTGTGCGCCAACATAGACATCAGCTCATAAGAATTTGGATATTCCTGAAAGGAACTCCGCAGAAACGAACAGTTTTCCTTATACTTCTCCTGCGAACATAGTTCATTAGATTTCTCAATAATACTGTCAATAATCCCTTCCATAGTTACGTCGTCGATACCCAAAAGCTGATCGGAAGTTACGCCGAAAGCTCTGCAAAGTAATGGGAGCTGTGTTATATCAGGCATTACCCTGTCAGTTTCCCATTGAGATATAGCAGAGTGTGTCAGCCCAAGCGTCTCAGCCAAGGCCTCCTGCGTAAGACCTGCGTTCTTTCTGTATTTTTTTATGTTCTGTCCTATTGTCATATCCTCAGCACCTTTCTATGATTATCTTATCATCTTTTCCGCTCAATTGCAACAAAGTGCCTCAAAACAAAATGTTAGTGAGGCTAATATTTATAATCAGAGATAAAAAAGCAAAATTAATCTTTACTTTTCAGTTCAATGATGCTATAATAACCATCGTGAGTTCGCAAAATCCTCACGAAAATCAAAACTACGGAGATACCTTCGGGTACAAAAGGAAAAATGAATAGCAAAACCAAAAGACACGTCGTCTTTATCTGTCAGGCGGGTATCATTGCGGCCCTTTACGCTGTGCTGACCATCGTTTCAGCCTACTTCGGCCTTGCCTCAAGAGAGATACAGGTGCGCCTCTCCGAGGCCCTCTCGGTTCTTCCTCTATTTACCCCCGCCGCCATCCCCGGCCTTTTCGTTGGGTGCATCGTTTCAAACCTTATAACGGGCTGTATGCCTCTTGACGTGGTCTTCGGCTCTCTTGCGACCCTCCTCGGAGCTGTCGGCGCTTATATTATAGGCCTTGCCGCAAGAAAGAAGAATTCCGCTTTTCTTAAGGTCCTCGTGCCCTTCCCAAACGTTTTGGCAAACGTGCTCATCGTTCCGTGGGTGCTGAAGCTTGTTTATCAGGCAGACGGCGTAGTTCCCTATTTTATGCTGACGGTGGGAATCGGAGAGCTGATCTCCGGAGTGGCCCTCGGCCTCCCCCTTCTTTTTATGCTCGATAAGCATAAAAAGCATATCTTCAAGCTATAAAAATATCCCCTCCGCCTTTGGCGGAGGGATAAAAAGCTTCAACCTTCATATAGTTCAATATCGAGGTGTAGCGCAATTTAATATCGAGGTGTAGTGCAATTGGTAGCGCGCTTGCTTTGGGAGCGTGTCGGGCGTTTAATGTCCTGAAAAATAACAAGCCTCAAAACTCCTGTATTTATGCGGGTTTAGGGCATTTGTAAAAAATAAAAAATCGGTCAAAAATCGTTTTGACCACAGTTTATCCCACAATTGAGAAAATTTCCTCAAAAACGAGCACTAAAAATTCAATATATCCGGGTGTGGCGCAGCTGGGAGCGCGGGTGGTTTGGGAGCAAGTGGCTGAATTCCAGCCCTATCCTCGCAAACCCGCAGAAACACTGGGATTTTTACACTTTTTAATGATCAAAAAATCATTTTGACCAACTATTTGACCACTTATGGAAAAGGTCACTTTTTGACCACTTATACACACATTTCGAGGTGTGGCGCAATTGGTAGCGCGCTTGCTTTGGGAGCAAGATGCTGCAGGTTCGAGTCCTGTCACTTCGACCAAAAATGACCGTTTTTCAAGGCTAAAAACCTTCGAAAACGGTCGTTTTTTCGTTATGTTGCATAATTTTCATAAAGTCACTAAATTTTTGACCCTATATTTTTGCTCAGTTGTGGTCAAAATCTTCTCTCTGAAACACTTTGAAAATCCGCAAAATTGCCCAAGAGAACACAGGTTCAACCAGAAATAATATTTTTATAGGTTTGAATAATTTTTATTGCATATTTTCTATTAATATAGATTTTGGGGTTGTAAGTACGCTTTTCTTTAAGTTGTTTCTATGATATAATAAATTCAAAAAATGTATAGGTAGTGATATATAATGAAATATAAATTTAATGAGCCGTATGAAATTTCAACAAAACAGTATTATCTTTTCAATCCAAAACACAGAAATTCTTCTAACCCCAATGCTAGCACTTGGGACATTACATTTGAAGAAGAGTTTTTCCTTGCTGATGAGGGAATAACTTTTTTCAAAAACGATAAAACAGCATTTAATGTAAAAAAAGAATATAATCGGCTTGAAGTTTTAGGTTTCAGTCCTCGGAAACTTAAATTGTTTTTAGCCAAATTTGTAATGTCTTTTCCAGATAATTGGCATGGATATCCAGCAAATCATGTTTCAAACAATCAAGATAAACCGGATCAAGCTACACTAAAACAAATGGTAAAAACAAATAAACTTTCCAAGAAAGAAATGCGATGCATTGGGAGAGGACAAAGATTATGAATAAGATTGTAATTGACGGCGAAT
>JAZQAS010000042.1:0-6527 GCA_045545335.1 Candidatus Avispirillum sp.
GATGAGAACACACTTATGATCTGCAACGGCGACACTCCCGTTGCTATCGCAGGTATTATGGGCGGTCTTGACTCTGAGATCGTGGCAGATACAACAACTCTCACTCTTGAAAGCGCAACGTTTGATGCTTCCTCTATCCGCAAGTCCACAGTTCGTCTCTCTCACAGAACAGATGCTTCTATGAGATACGAAAAGAGCCTTGACCCTGAAATGACAACTGTTGCCGTTGCAAGATTCGTTAAGCTTCTCACAGATATTGACCCCGAAGCTGTTGTTGTTTCCGCTCTCACAGACGAATACGCTTTCAAATATGACAAGGTAAATCTTACCTTCAATAAGGCTTTCGTTAATAAGTATACAGGAATTGAGATCTCAAACGATACTATCGTTAAGACCCTCCGTTCCCTTGGATTTGGAGTTGAGCTTGAAAACGATGAGTTCTCCGTTTCAGTACCCTCCTGGAGAGCTACCAAGGACGTTACCATCAAGGCTGACATCATTGAGGAGATCACCCGTATCCACGGCTACGACTCCTTCGCTCCCCTCACCGCAAAGGCTCCCCTCTTCCCCATCCGCAAGGGCGCTGTTAAGTCCTGCGAGGAGAGGATCAAGGATATCCTCGTTAAGAGCTACAAGCTCCACGAGCTCCACTCCTATATCTGGGCTTACTACGATGAGTATAAGAAGCTCGGCATCGAGATCGAGGACAACGTTAAGATCCTTAACGCAACAAACCCCAATATCGAGACCCTCCGCCGCTCCATCGTTCCCACCCAGCTCTGCCAGGTGAAGGTGAACAGCCAGATGCCCGATTTCGGTATCTTTGAGATAGGCAGAACCGTTAACGGCACAAAGGAGGACGGTCTTTGCGACGAGCACAAGATGCTTGCCATCACCCTCTACTCCAAGACCAAGACTCTCCGGGAGCTCTACTTTGAGCTGCGCGATATTATCGCAGCATCCGTTGCCTCCATCAAGCATAAGGCAGTTTCCTTTGCTCCCACAGAGGCCACTCACAGCTACGAGCATCCCAAGAACCTTAACAATATCATCTGCGACGGAAAGTTCCTCGGCAAGATGGGCGTGGTTCATCCCACCGTTGCAAAGAAGATAGATAAGAAGGCCTCCATCGTATTCCTTGAAGTCGATATGGAAGCTCTCGCATCCGTTTCCGACAGCGGTATCACCTATAAGGAAGCTTCAAAGTACCCCGGTATGGAGATCGACCTCACCTTCGTTACGGATACCTTCGGCCCCATCAAGGCGGCTGTTGAGGCGGCTGACTGCCCTCTCATCCAGAGCATTTCAGTTACCGATATCTACGAGGCTGAGGAAGGCACCACCATCACCGTGAGACTTTACTTCGGCTGTATGGACCGCACCCTCACCCGCGAGGAGGTAATGGCAGTTGTTGACTCCATTACACAGAGCCTCGCTCAGAATGGAATCAATCTTAAATAACAAAAAAAGAAACCGACGGATCGTCGGTTTCTTTTTTGTTATCTTTTCTGTGCTTCTATGAGCGCGTCGTCTATATGATCGCAGAAATTCTCACTTCCGATAGCCTTATAGAAGCCGGATTTCTTCATTGCTGAGAGAGGCTGAGGATTTACGTGGGAAAGGATGAGACGAACGCCCTGCTTTTCACACTTCTTATAAAGAGATTCAAGAGAGTTCATTGCAGTTGCGTCGATTGCGGGAACCGCTCTCATTCTGAGAATGAGACAACGGGTATAATCCTTCATGGTCACGTCAAGTATCTTATCTGCGGCGCCGAAGAAGAGAGGTCCGCTGACCTCGTATACGCGAACGTCCTTGGGAACCACCTTCAGATCAAGGCTGTCCTTATCGTTCTCGGGGTCTACGTACTTCCAGCCCTTGACCGTGGTCTCCTCGCTCATTCGCTTCATAAACAGCATCGCCGCAAGGATCATACCAACCTCGATGGCTATAACCAGGTCAAATACAACGGTGAGCACGAAGGTGATGACCATTACTATAATATCGCTCTTGGGGGCAGTTTTTACCGTATGTACAAACTTCTTCCACTCGCTCATATTATAGGCTACCACAAAAAGGATAGCCGCAATGGTGGGCATGGGGATGAGGCCTGCAAAGGGCATAAGGAACATGAGAACAAGGAAGAGAACGACGGCATGGACCATACCTGCAATGGGAGTGCGTCCACCGTTTTTGGCATTTGCCGCGGTTCTTGCAATGGCGCCCGTTGCGGGGATACCGCCAAAGAGAACGGAGGCAATATTACCGCAGCCCTGAGCCACAAGCTCCATATTGGAGTTATGACGGGAGTTTACCATACTGTCTGCCACAACGCATGAAAGAAGGGACTCGATAGCCGCAAGGATAGCAATTGTGAACGCATCGGGAAGAACTGCGCTTATCTTTGCAAAGGAGAGATCAAAGCCTGCGATATCCACGCTGGGAAGGCCCTGAGGAATTGTATAAAGCTCGCCGATGGTGAAGACGCCGTTATCAAGTCCGGGAATGAACTTTACCATAAGAGCGCCGACCACTACCGCGATAAGGGAGGGGGGAACGCGCTTTTCAAGCTTGGGATAAACGATAAGAATAGCGAGACATACAACGCCGACGAGGAGCGCCTGCCAGGAGAAGGTGCCCATAGAGGCGATATTTGCCTCTATCTTCTCAAGAGTTTCAACAGGCTTTACGCCCTCGGCATAGGTGAGGCCGAGGAAATCCTTGATCTGGCCTACGAGGATCGTGACGGCGATACCTGCGGTGAAGCCCGTGGTTATTGTATAGGGAATAAACTTGATAAGGCTGCCAAGCTTGAAGATGCCCATAAGAATGAGCATGATTCCCGCAAGGATGGTTGCGATGAAAAGGCCGTCCATTCCCTGAGTTGCAACGATGCCTGCGACGATGGTTGCAAATGCCGCCGTGGGGCCCGCGATCTGCACGCGGCTTCCGCCGAGGAAGGATACCACAAAGCCTGCGGCAATTGCAGTATAAACGCCGCAAGCAGGCTCAACGCCCGATGCAAGAGCAAGCGCGATGGACAAAGGAAGGGCGATTATTGCAACGATGATGCCTGCGATCACGTCCTTGAGAAGCTGTCCCTTATTATAGGTCTTCATGACCGAGAAAAGCTTAGGCTTAAGATAAGGTTTCTTCAAAACGATCCCTCTTTTCTATTTTCAACAAATTTTTAGCGCAATTATTATACCACTTGTACAACCGCTGTTCAACACTTATTTTAACTTTTTTAATATTTTTTGTTTATATAAGACATCAAAAAAGAAAACCGACTTACGTCGGTTTTCTCTTCTTTTCTGTTACCTTAGGCCTGCGCATCGGCTTTTTTATTCAACCTTGCTCTTTCTGATAAAGAGAACGCCGAGGGTATTTCTTCCGCAATGGGAGGAAATGGTACAGCCTGCGCGGGTGATGCAGACCTCCTTGAAGGGGGCAATGGACTTCACCTTCTCAACGCACGCATTGTATATATCCTCATCGCAGCCTGCGTGAGTTACGAAAATGCGGTCGAGCTCAACGTCGGATGCATCTCCGAGCTGCTCTGCAACGTATTTATCAAGGACCTGCGCAAACTTTCCGCGATACTTCTTGCCAACGCCCATCTTGCCGCCGCGCACCGTGATGCAGGGCTTGAGCTGCAAAAGATTTGCGCCGAAGGCCGCAACTGCAGAGCATCTGCCGCCCTTATGAAGAAACTCAAGATCATCAACGACGAAAGAAGCGTCTACCCTATCGCAAAGCCCTCTGCAGGCCTCTGCGATCTCAGAGGCGCTCTTGCCCTCCTTGACCATATCACCTGCCGCCGCAAGGATAAGGCCGCCGCCCGTGGAGAGGTTTCTCGTATCAACAACGTATACGTTTTCAAAGTCCTCTGCCGCAAGGCTCGCATTATGATAGGTTGAGGACATCTCAGCGCTTATGGTGAAGCAGACCACGGAATATCCCGCAGACGTATACTCCTCAAAGGCATCCTCAAAGGCCGCCATATTTACGGCCGAGGTCTTGGGGAGCTCGCCGTTTTCCTCATAATATTTATAGATGCTGTCGGGATCGATATCAACGCCGTCGCTGTAAAGCTTCTCCCCGAGGGTAACGCCGAGGGGAAGGATCTTAATGCCGTATCTTTCAATAAGCTCAGCGTTCAGGTCTGTTGTGCTGTCGCTGACTAAAATTACTTTTTCGCTCATATCTGTCTCCGTTTTCAATATATTTCACGCCGTATATTATAACACCGATAAAGGAAAAAGTCTATTAGTAAGATGCCAAAATACACATATCGGTTTTGCTCGGATTTATTGCTTTTGACAAGTTCAGTCGGCTACGAACTCATCAAAGAAGCGGATATTCTCAGGTCTTGCCTCAAGCTCGCCTTCCTGTATCTTCTTGATAACGTCAACGATGCGGTCGTTAATGGGGGTGGGTACGCCGCACTTTTTGCCGAAATAGCAAACGATGCCGTTAATTGCGTCCACCTCGCACTTCTTGCCGTTTTTCAGATCCTGAAGCATGGAGGGCTCAATATCCCTATGCTTCTTCATTGCGATGGGGATAAGGAAGGTGGCAAAGGCTCTCTTCGCTTTTCCCTTATAATAGAAGAGCTTGACTATATCCTTGCCCTGAACGGGAGCAAAAACTGCGCCCTGAGCGTGACCGACGTCGATGCACTCCTTCATACAGCGGATAGCGACCTTTCTCGCATCGCGATTTTCGGAAACGTCGCCAAATACGCCGCCCACAACGGTGCCGAGGCCCGAATAGGTGGCATTGATGAGAAGCTTTGACCAGCGTGCGCCTATGAGGTTCTTCTCCTCGTGAACGGGGCACATCAGCTCAAGAAGCTCCTTGACCGTGTTAAACTGCTCGTCGGTGATGCCCTTCATCTTGCCCATATGGAAGGAAAGGCTGTCGGGCTCGCTTGTCAGAGTGCAGACACCGGGGGCCGTTAAGGTAGCTCCCCATTCAACAACGCAGCCCATGGTGTGCTCGGGGCCGACGATTGCGGCGATGCCGGGCTCGGGGAGGCCGTTCTGAAGCGTTACTATAACGCCGTCCTCCGTAAGATAATCCTTAAGGAAGGTGACCACCTGGGCATTCTGGAGCTGCTTTGTGAGAAGGATGATAACGTTATATTGCCCCTCCATCTCATCGGGGGTAAGAGCCTTGACGGGAACGGTCATATCAACGGTGCCGATAATGCGGGCGCCCTTTTCGCGAAGGGCCTCAACGTGGGCCGCATTGCGGTTGATAAGGTCTACCTCTCCGCCGTTTTTAGTTATATAAGCGCCGAGAATGGTTCCCAGGGAGCCTGCGCCATAAATAGCATATCTTTTCATAAATATCATACCTCATTAATAATTTACACGTAATTATAGCATATATTCCTAAAAAAATCAACCTGCCCCAAAAGCACAATAATTGAGTACAAAACAATTTGGTCTTGTTTTTTTCATAGAAACTTGTTATAATTTATATAATAAAGCGTGCAGAGCACGCAAATTTATATTGGAGGAACACTATGAATTCTCTCAAGAAGTATCTCGCGGAATTTATCGGCACCTTCGTGCTGGTTCTTTTCGCTTGCGGCACGGCTTGCGTTGTAGGCTGCTCCGCTGAGAACGGTACGGGCTACCTTCTCACCGCTCTTGCATTCGGTCTCGTTATCGTTGCAATGGCATATTCCATCGGCAATATCTCAGGCTGCCATATCAACCCCGCAGTTTCCATCGCTATGCTCGTTTCAAAGAAGCTCTCCGTTAAGGACTTTTTCGGCTACGTAGTTGCTCAGTTTGCAGGCGCTATCGCAGGCGCTGCAGTTCTTATGGTGCTGGTTGGCGAGAACGATAAGACAGGCGCTCTCGGCTCAAACGCTCTTTATCAGGGCAATATCTGGCTCTCTCTCCTCGTTGAGGTCATCCTCACCTTCGTTTTCGTTATTGCAATTCTCGGCGTAACGAGCAAGGTTGAGAACGGCGCCGTTGCAGGCATCGTTATCGGCCTCTCCCTCACTCTCGTACATATCCTCGGCATCGCCTTCACAGGCACCAGCGTAAACCCTGCCCGCAGCTTCGGCCCTGCTCTTCTCGCAGGCGGCGACTCTCTCGCATGCGTTTGGGTGTTCATCGTAGCACCTCTGGTAGGCGGCGTTCTCGCGGCTCTCGTTTACAATTTCCTCGCTTCCAAGAAGGGCGAATAAGAAATAATAAAACGCAAAAATGCTGTTGCACAGTGTGCAACAGAACAGCTTGTCGATAAAGATATCGACAAGCTGTGCTCGGGCTGTCGAGAAGGATGCAGAGGCCGTGAATTGTCCGTCGTCGGCGTACAAAGGTACGACAGAGGGACAATTCGCGGCTAAAAAGCCGCTTATAACAATGAAATTCGCCGTTTTTACGGCGGATTTCTACTTTTTTGCTGTATTTTTTCTCTAATCTAAATGTTATATGTTTTGCGGCTTTTGTTCTGCGCCTTTCTCGACAGCCCGAGGTCAGCTTGTCGACAGCACGGTTTTT
>JAZQAS010000043.1:0-12094 GCA_045545335.1 Candidatus Avispirillum sp.
AAAATCGGCGGATTTCATTGTTATATGCGGCTTTTTAGCCGCGAATTGTCCCTCTGTCGTACCTTTGTACGCCGACGACGGACAATTCACGGCTTCTGCATCCTTCTCGACAGCCCGAGGTCAGCTTGTCGATATCTTTATGGACAAGCTGAGAATTGCGAAGCTAAGCTTCGCAATTCTTTTTATTCAATATATCCGCCTGCAAGGAATTTCATTACGTTATTGACCTCGCCGCGTATCAGCACCATGGAAATGATCGTGCCCGTATCGTCTGCAGTACAGCAGAAAAGCATTACGGGATAGTTTGACGTGCCTACCATAGCCATCTTGCCCTCGATACAGAGAGTGAGCATTGAATAATCCATAAACGCCCATCTGCCTGCGCCGTCCTTGGCAAAGCCTACGTAGATATTGCCCTGTCCCCCATCGGGGATCTCATGCTTTTCAACAGAGGAATACTCCTGAAAATATCCGCCGGAAACTCCGAAGGCCGCAAAGCCTGCATCAAGTGAATATGCCTTTGCGAAATCGGAGAGGCTATCTCCGATCTTTACACCCATGGGGGCTACGGCATCTGAATACTTGCGGATATCCTTACTGTCAAAGGAAACAAGATCAAGGCTTGAATCAGAATTGATGACTGCGGAATACTCACTGTCAATTGTGACGTTACCCTCAGAGTGGGTGAGGCTGAAAAGCTCCTCAGACTTAAATCTCACGTCGCTTGAGATGCCAAGGTCATCATAATCAAGATAGGGTGACGTGGTTTCGGAGCCGTCGCCTTCCTTAATATTACAGGAGGCAAGATACAGCACCGCTGCCAGCGCAAGAAATAAACTCAGCGCCTTTTTCATCTCAGAATACCATATGAACGGGCATACCGTTCTCATACTTATTCTCGCACTCGCCCTGAATGAGAGGCATGATATACTTGAGGCACTCCTCAGTTACGTTATTGCCCTTTTCGTTTATCATCTCGCGGGGAACGCTTCTTACAGCGTTTGCAATGCCTGCAATATCCTTGGCAACAAAGCTGATAGCGTACTCGCCCTCTGCTCTCTCCATAGCCATCATACAGCCGCTCTTGCCGCTTACTGCCGCAGCTACTGCCGCAGCTCCTACTCCGCGGGACTCGGAGATATCTGCCGCAGACTGAATATGAGCCGCGCATCTCTGGCTGATATTGAGCTCAACGGAGCGGACCTTACAGCCGATAGCCGCCTTTACAGCCATCTCAAGTGCCTTACCCGTGCCGGAAAGGTACTTATGGCCGAATGCATCGGTCACTCCGCTCTGGGCGCTTTCGCCTGCATACTTGCCGTTTTCATCGCGAACGCCCTCGCTGACTGCGATCACTACGTTGGGATGAACTGCGAGAGCCGCCTTTACGTCCTCCATAAAGCCCTCCATTGAGAAAGGAACCTCGGGAAGATAGATATGATCGGGAGCGGGACGGCCAACAAGAGCGGGAAGTCCTGCGCTCGCTGTGAGCCAGCCTGCATCACGGCCCATGATCTCAACGATGGTCACTGCGGGAACGGTATATACGGCGCAGTCGCGGATGATCTCGGAAACAGTTGCCGCGATATACTTTGCAGCGCTGCCAAAGCCGGGAGTATGGTCTGTTCCTGCAAGGTCGTTATCAATGGTCTTGGGAACGCCCATTACCTTCATCTCATAATCACAGCCCTCAAGATACTTTGAAAGCTTTGCAACGGTATCCATAGAATCGTTGCCGCCGATATAGAAGAAATATCTGATATCATACTTTTTGAAAAGAGCTATAAGTCCGTCAAAGAAAGCCTTATCCTCTTCGGGCTTGGGAAGCTTCTTTCTGCAGGAGCCAAGGGCCGCCGCAGGAGTCTGGGAAAGGAGGCAGAGCTTTTCCTCATCGGCCTCGCCCTTTGCCTTTTCAAATATCTCGGAAAGATCTATGGTCCTCTCCTTGAGAAAGCCCTCTATGCCGTTACGCATACCGTAAAGCTTTGTGATCGCCTCGGGATTTTCCACACAGCCCTTTATCACTCCTGCAAGAGTTGCGTTTATGGCGGCTGTGGGTCCGCCTGACTGGCCTACGAGAGCCGCGCCTTTAAGCATTGCCATGATTTTTACCTTCCTTAAATACGTATTTATATTCTTTCGTAATTATATCATTTATCCCCATATAAGTCAACCGCAAAGAAAAAATACCTTTTTGCCGGAGCATGGCAAAAAGGTATTCGCATTTTTTCTGACTTACGCCATCTTATTGATAGCTACAGCAAACTGGCTCTTCTTGTGAGCAGCTGCGTTCTTGTGAATGATATTGCGCTTAACAGCCTTATCAACAACAACAACTGCGGGCTTGTAAGCTTCCATAGCTGCTGCCTTGTCGCCGCTTTCTACTGCAGCGTAGAACTTCTTGATGATAGTCTTCATCTGGCTCTTGAACATCTTGTTACGAAGAGTCTTAGTAGCAGTAACTTTTACACGCTTCTTTGCACTTTTAATATTAGGCATTATTTTATCCTCCTGATTAAAATCAAAGCGTCACCTAAGCCTGAGAGGGTGCCTCAGTGAACAATCTCATACAGTTAGTAATGATACCATAAATCTTTTCGGAATGCAATAGTTTTTTTGAAAAAATTTAGATTTTTTTGCCTTTTTTATTTTCTGTATAAAGTAAGAACTTTCCGTTTTCTTTTGATTAATAATAGCAAAAACTGTTGTAAATTTCAAGCTTTTGTGATAGAATAATATGAATTATAATTTTTTCAAATACTTGGAGCTTCGGCTCTTATCATATCAACAGAAGGTCCCAATATGAAATACTTTGTACTTATTCCCGACGGTATGGCTGACCGCCCCATTCCCTCTCTCGGCAACAAAACTCCTATGGCGGCGGCTTGCAAGCCCAATATGGACGCCCTTTGCAAAAAGGCTCTCTGCGGCACGGTCCTCAACGTTCCCGCTACCATGGTTCCCGAAAGCGATACTGCAAATCTTGCTATCCTTTCCTACGATCCCCTGGTCTACTCCAAGGGCCGCTCCCCTCTTGAGGCTCTCAGCATGGGCCTTACCATGAAGGACGACGATACCGCCATACGCTGCAACGTTGTTACCCTCTCTGAGGATGAAGAATGCTACGAGGACCGCATCATGCTTGACCACTCTGCGGACGAGATCTCCACAGAGGAGGCTGACGAGCTTATAAAGGCTCTCAACGAGGGGCTCTCAAACGAGGAGCGCCGTCTCTACACAGGAGTTTCTTACCGCCACTGTCTGCTCTGGAAGGGCGCTGACCAGAAATACCCCTTTGACCGCCCCCACGATATCATCGGCAGACGTATCGGCGATCATCTCCCCAAATGCGAAAACGGCGGAGAGGCTTTTCTTGAATTTCAGAAGAAGGGCTATGAGATACTTCGCAACCATCCCGTTAACCTTGCAAGAAAGGCCCGCGGCCTGAAGCCTGCAAACTCCCCCTGGCTCTGGAGCCCCGGCGGAAAGCCCTGCCTCCCCTCCTTCTCTGATAAATGGGGGCTGCGCGGCGCCGTTATCTCTGCAGTCGACCTTATTAAGGGCATCGGCATCTGCGCGGGAATGGAGGTGGTTTCCGTTGAGGGAGCTACCGGCAACTGCCACACAAATTACAAGGGCAAGGCCGATGCGGCTATCAAATGCTTTGAGGACGGATGCGACTTCGTTTACGTTCACGTTGAGGGTCCCGATGAATGCGGACACCGCGGCGAGATCGAAAACAAGGTCATGGCCGTTGAAAAGATAGACACTGTCATCCTTAAGAGCGTTTACGAATACCTTAAGAGCTCGGGCGATGATTTCAGAATTCTCGTTCTTCCCGATCATCCCACTCCCATTGAGATCAGGACCCACTCCTCCGAGCACGTTCCCTTCTTCATCTACGACAGCACGAAGGAGCAGAATGGCCCCGAGACCTACAACGAAGACACTGCACGCGAGACCGGTACCGTTATCAACGACGGCAGCACCCTTCTCGACCTTATGATAAAGGCTTAACAAGAAAGGCTGGACTAAAATGAGCAATTCCCAGGGAAACGATAAGATCTATGACGAGCTTCGCGGCTACTTCCCCCCTGAATACGATCTTACCCCCGACGAGCTTGAAAAAGAAATAGAGCTTGAAAACAAAAAAAGAGAGATCGCTCTCGGTATGATGAGGACGCATCTCTCCGAAAATCTTGACGAGGCTGAAGCAAAGCAGGAAAAGCCCGAGGCAAAGAAGCAGATCGCGCCCGAGCCTATAGCAGAGGTCATCACTGAGCTTGAGACCGTTACCGTTGGCGAGGCAAAGGAAAGCGCCCCCAAGGCTGAGGAGGCCTCCGCAGAGGCACAGACAGACGAGGACGACTCCTTTATTGTGGACTTTTCCGAGCTTGATGCATATCTTACCTCTGAGACAGATGAGGACAGCGAGCTTGACATTATAAACGAGGAGATAGTTGATGCTTCTCACTCCGAGGACGGAGAGGAGGCAGCGCTCGCTCCCATCGAGGACGATCCCGCCCTCTTTGAGGCGAATATCGACGACGGCCTCTACACTGAGAACGAATACGACACCGCCGTTTTCAGCTCAATTGAGGACGAGGACCGGGTCTTCAACGATCTGCGCGCCGCCTTCGAGGAGGAGGAAGCGGCAGAGGAGGAGGGAAAGCGCGATCCCGCACGCAAGGCTGTTAACTGGATATTTGATTTTCTTGAAATATTCGCAGTTTGCATCACCTGCATCATAGTTATTTTCGCCCTCTTCTTCAGACTGACTCAGGTCAGCGGCGACTCTATGCAGAATACCCTTCTTGACAAGGAATACCTCGTTGTTTCCGACTTTATGTACACACCCAAGGTTGGAGATATCGTTGTTCTTCAGAACACCTCCCTCCACTACGAGCAGCTTAAGGGTCCCCTCGTTAAGCGTGTTATTGCCGTTGGCGGACAGAAGGTATCCATCTCAGGCGAGGGCATCGTTACGGTGACGGATGCGGACGGCACGAGCCGAGTTCTTACTCAGCCCTACGTTAAGCAGGAGCCCTACAAGGACGTGGTTGACGAATACACCGTTCCCGAGGGCTACATCTTCGTTATGGGTGACAACAGAAATCACTCAACGGACAGCCGAAGCAATCTTGTTGGCGTAGTTGACGAGAGATGCGTTTTCGGAAAGGCTATCATGCGTATACTCCCCGTTACCAAATTTACTGTTTTCGAAAATCCCTACGACAATTGACCAAGGAAAGGTGAGCTTATGCCCTCACAGCAGATACAGTGGTTTCCCGGACATATGGCCAAAACGCGCCGCCTTATCTCCGAGAATATCAAAAACGTTGACATAGTTATCGAGCTTTTGGATGCGCGCATCCCTCAGAGCTCTAAAAACCCCGAGATAAAAAAGCTTTGCGAATCCCGCCCCACTCTTACCCTTCTCACTAAGGCTTCTCTCGCTGACCCCAAGGTCACCAAGCTCTGGGAGGAGGCATACAGGGCTGAGGGCAGATACGCCATGGCTATCGACTGCATTACGGGTGAAAACCTTAACCGCATCGGCAACGCGGTCAGGACCATACTTGCAGACAAGATCAAAAAGTTTGAAGAAAAGGGGATGACCGGCAGAAAGCTCAAGGCTATGATCGTCGGTATTCCCAACGTTGGAAAATCCTCTCTCGTTAACAAGCTTTCGGGACAGAAAAAGGCAAAGGTCGAGAACCGCCCCGGCGTTACCCTTGACAAGCAATGGGTGACTACAGATCAGGGCTTTGACCTTCTGGATATGCCCGGAGTGCTCTGGCCTAAGTTTGAGGACGTTCTCACAGGAGAGAACCTTGCGGCGACCGGCGCCATCAAGGACCAGATCATTGACACGGAGGAGCTTGGTATGATACTTGCCAAGCGCATCTTCGATCTTTACCCCGACGAGTTCTGCGCCCGCTACAAGCTTACAGCCGACGAGATATGCGACCTTGACTCCTACGATCTTCTCTGCGCCGTTGGCAAAAAGCGCGGCTTTCTTATGAGCGGCGGCGCTATCAATACGGAAAGAGCTGCTCTTATGCTTCTTGAGGAATTCAGAAGCGCAAAGATCGGCAGACTTTCTCTTGAAAGGCCCTGACCTATATGCTTGACTATAAATTTGACGAGAGCTTCAAGTCCGACTCTGTCAGCATAGTTTGCGGAACGGATGAGGCAGGACGCGGCCCTCTTGCGGGTCCCGTTGTTGCCGCCGCCTGCATTCTGCCCGACGGACTTATTATAGAAGGACTTGACGACTCCAAAAAGCTTACGGAGAAAAAAAGAGAGAGGCTCTTTGACGAGATATGCGAAAGCGCCGTCTCCTACTGCATTGCCCTCTCCACTCCCGAGGAGATAGACGAGATCAACATTCTTGAGGCAAGCCTTTTGGCTATGCGCAGGGCTGTTGCAGGTCTCTCACGCACCCCGGACCTTATCCTCGTTGACGGAAATATCGACAGAGGATTTCCCATTTGCGCAAAGGCAGTTATTGGCGGAGACGCCAAGAGCCAGTCTATTGCGGCGGCCTCCATCCTTGCAAAGGTCACCCGTGACCGTCTTTGCGAGGAGCTTGACCTTGAATATCCTCAGTACGGCTTCAAAAAGCACAAGGGATATCCCACAAAGGCTCACAAGCTGGCCGTTTACGAATACGGTCCCTGCCCCGAACACCGACGCTCCTTCCTTTCCTTCCTTGAAAGAGACCGAGAAAAGCTTGAGGCGTGGCTCTCTGAGAAAAAGGAAAATGAAAACAATGGATAACAAAAGCTTCGGACAGCGCGGCGAGGACAGCGCCGCCTCATTCCTCTGCGGAAAGGGCTTTACCGTCATCGGAAGAAATATCCGAATGAACCACCTTGAAACAGATATCATTGCAAAAAATGCAACGCATATAATATTCGCCGAGGTGAAGACCAGAAGCGAATACCCAAACGCCCCTCACCCCTACGGCAGGCCTGCGGCCGCAGTTGACCACGCAAAGCAAAAGCGCCTTATCGCCGCGGCTGACGAATACCTCAGGCGAAACCGCGAGGAAACAGAGGGTCTTCAGCCCCGCATCGACGTTATCGAGGTATACATCATGCCCGAAAGCGAAAAATACAAGGTTCTGAAAATAGTACATATGGAAAATGCCGTCAGGCGATTTTAACTATGAAATTATTTGACCTTCACTGCGATACCCCTTACGAGCTTTATAAAAAAGGTCAGCATCTTCGCTCAAACGATCTGCACGTCTCCCTTGAAAGGGCCTCGGTCTTTTCAAGATATATCCAATGCGCCGCAGTCTGGTCCGACTCAAAAAAGTCCGACAGCGAGTGCTTTGAGGACTTTACGGTCATCTCCGAGAGCTTTAAGAACGAGGCCTCGGGGATGATGATAGGCACGTCTGATGAGCTTCAAAAGACAAAAGAGACGGGGTTTATTCTCGCCGTTGAGGATGCGAGGCTCATATCTCCTTCCATCGCTAACATCGACACCCTTTACGCCTCGGGCGTGCGGGTGATGACTCTCACTTGGGGAGGAAGAACTGCCATCGGCTCTTCCTTTGACAGCGAAGGCGGTCTTACGCGATTTGGAAAAGAAGCTCTTTTGCGAATGCTTGAGATCGGCATCATTCCCGACCTTTCTCACGCAAGCGACGACCTTTGCAGGGAGGCTTTGGACATTGCACGCAAAGAAAAAAAGCCCCTTATTGCAACACACTCAAATTCACGCGCGGTCTTTGACCACAAGAGAAATCTTACCGACAGCACGGCGGCTTCCATTGCCGGCTGCGGAGGCATTATAGGAATTTCCCTCTGCCCCTCTCATCTTACAGCCGGCAAGGCCTCGGCCTCTGACGTTATACGCCACATAGAGCACTATCTTAGCGTTATAGGAAGCGAGGCGCTCTGCCTTGGATGCGATCTTGACGGAATTTCCGATACGCCCGAGGGCCTTACGGATATTTCAAGGCTTGGGCACCTTTACGACGGACTGTGCTCCCGTGTGGGAAGCAGCACCGCCGACAAAATATTTTTTGACAACGCTTATAATTTTTTTACAAATAACTTACCCCAAAAGGAAAAGGCACTATTATGAAATACGTTAGCACAAGAGATACAAGCGCCGCACCCGTTGAAGTTTTTGCCGCTGAGGCAATAAAGAAGGGTCTTGCTCCCGACCGCGGCCTTTATATGCCCACCTCTATCCCCACGCTCGCAGAGAGCGATATCAGCGCTCTTTGCGCTCTCCCTTACGAAAAAAGAGCCTGCGAGATACTCTCCATGTTTCTCACAGACTACGATAAAGATAAGCTCCTTTCCGACTGCGCTGAGGCATACAGCGACCGTCGCTTCCCCGGCGGAGCCGCTCCCATCGTTCACATAGGCGACGATATCTGGTCACTTGAGCTCTGGCACGGCCCCACCTGCGCCTTTAAGGATATGGCGCTCCAGATCATGCCCAGACTTCTCTCCTCCGCTCTTAAGATGACGGGAGAGGAAAAGAGAGCGCACATCCTTGTTGCCACAAGCGGCGACACGGGCAAGGCGGCTCTTGAGGGCTACCGCGACGTTGAGGGCATCGACATTACCGTTTTCTTCCCCGTTGACGGCGTAAGCACCATGCAGAAGATGCAGATGACCACCCAGGAGGGCGACAACGTTCGCGTTTGCGCCGTTTACGGCAACTTTGACGACGCTCAGAACGGCGTTAAGGCGATCTTTGCCGACAACGCTCTTGCAGAGAAGGCTCTCGCCGAGGGCTTCTTCTTCTCAAGCGCAAACTCCATCAACTGGGGCAGACTTGCTCCTCAGATCGTTTACTACGTTTCCGCTTACTGCGATCTTATTAACGAGGGCAGGATCGCCCTCGGCGAAAAGATCAACGTTTGCGTTCCCACAGGTAACTTCGGAAACATCTTTGCCGCTTACATTGCAAAGACTATGGGCCTTCCCATTGACAAGATGATCTGCGCCTCCAACGCAAACTGCGTTCTTACCGAGTTTATCCGCACGGGCACCTACGACCGCAGAAGGACCTTCTACAAGACTATGTCCCCCTCTATGGATATCCTCATCTCCTCAAACCTTGAGCGCCTTCTCTACCTTCTCGGCGGCGCTGAGACTACCAAAGACTGCATGCAGAAGCTCTCCGAGGACGGAGTTTACACAGCTCCCGAGGCTCTTATGGAAAAGATCCGCGAGACCTTCTACGGCTACTCCTGCAACGAGGAGGAAACTGCAAAGGTCATCGCTGACACCTTCAAGGACAGAAATTACCTTGCAGACCCCCACACCTGCGTTGCCATCGGAAGCCTTCTCAAATACAGACAGGATACGGGCGACAACACGGTATGCGTAGTTGCATCCACCGCAAGCCCCTACAAGTTCTCAAAGGACGTATGCCTCTCTCTCGGCGCTGATATCACCTCCGACGAGCCTGCAATTATCCTTGAGACCCTTGAAAAGGTTTCCAACACAAAGGCTCCCGCACCTCTCACAAACACCCTCACAAAGGCTGTTCGCTTTACGGACGTTTGCGAGAGCGCAGCTATGGCTTACTACGTTTTTTCTAAATAAGAACCGATCAAAGGAGGCCAAAATGTCCCTTTTCTCCATTGCGGATCTCCATCTCTCTCTTTCCGTTGACAAGCCTATGGACAAGTTCGGCTACCGCTGGACCGACTATACGGAAAAGCTTGAAAAGCGCTGGCGCGCCGTTGTTTCCGACGGGGACACGGTGATCGTTCCCGGAGATATCTCCTGGGGCATCGACCTTAATGAGGCTCTTGCAGACCTCAAGTTTATCGACAGCCTGCCCGGCAGAAAGATCATCGGCAAGGGAAACCACGACTACTGGTGGTCCACCGTGACGAAGATGAACGCTTTTTTCAAGGAGCACGGTATCACTACCATTGAGTTTCTCTACAACAACGCCATAGAGGCGGAGGACTACATTATTGCAGGCACCCGCGGCTGGTACGTTGAGGAAAAGCTTCAGGTTACGGAGAACGCCGACTACGAAAAGATCGTTGCACGGGAAAATCAGAGGCTTGAAATGAGCCTTCGCGAGGCTGTTAAGATCCGGGGCCAGCGGGATATCCCAATTCTCGTTTACTTCCACTTTCCTCCCGTTTTCAAAAGCTTTCGCTGCAACGAGTTTATTGAGACTATGAAGAAGTACGGCATCAAAAACTGCTACTTCGGTCATATACATTCAAACTACAGCATCCCCAGAACGACGGAGACCGACGGCATTTCCATGACCATCATCTCTGCCGATTACCTCGATTTTATTCCTATGATAACCTGCCCCTGCGATTATCAGTAAAATTTCCCATAATTTTTGCCGTGTTGCATAAAAATTTCGCTCAAAATTGTTGACTTTTCACGGCAATCTCTGTATTATATATAGAGGCAATTTACTCAGTTAATATAAGTATCAAGGAGATATATAAAATGAGTCTTATTTCTGCTAACAACATTGAAAAGAACCTTCACGAGCTTAAGATCGGCATTGATGCTGAGACATTTAACGCTGCTGTTTCTAAGGTATACAAGAAGCAGGCAAAGCACATCACCGTTCCCGGCTTCAGAAAGGGTAAGGCTCCCCGCGCTATCATCGAGAAGATGTACGGTAAGGGAGTATTCTACGAGGATGCTATCAACGACCTCATTCCCACAGTTTACACAGAGGCTCTCAAGGAGTCCGGCCTTGAAGTTGTAAGCCAGCCTGAGTTTGATATCGAGTCCTGCGATGAGAACGGCGTTGTTCTCCTTGCTAAGGTCTACGTAAAGCCTGAGGCTAACATCGAGGGCTACAAGGGCATCGAGGTTACTAAGGATACTATCAGAGTTACTGCAAACGAGATCCGCGCTGAGATCGATCGCGTTCGCGAGCGCAACTCCAGAATGATCGACGTTACAGACCGCGCAGCAGCTCTCGGCGACACAGCTAACATCGACTACTGCGGCAGCGTTGACGGTGTTCCCTTCGACGGCGGCAAGGCTGAAGGCGCTGACCTTATTCTCGGTTCCGGCCAGTTCATCCCCGGCTTTGAGGATCAGATCGTTGGCCACAACATCGGCGACGAGTTTGACGTTAACGTTAAGTTCCCCGCTGAGTACCACGCTAAGGAGCTCGCTGACAAGGATGCGGTTTTCGCATGCAAGCTCAACGGCCTCAAGCTCAAGGAGCTTCCCGAGCTTGACGACGAGTTCGTTCGCGACGTTTCCGATTTTGACACAGTTGCTGAATATGAGGCAGACGTTAAGGCTAAAATCAAGGAGAGAAAGGAAGCTGACGCTGACCGCTCCGTTGAGGACCAGCTTATCGACGCTATCATTGAAAAGCTTGACTGCGATATTCCCGAGGCTATGTACGAGGCTGAAACAGAGAACTTCGTTCGTGACTACGATACAAGACTCCGTATGCAGGGCCTTGACCTCAAGACATACTTCCAGTACACAGGTATGGATCTCGATGCTCTCCGCACACAGCTCCGTCCCCAGGCTGAGAAGCAGGTAAAGACCCGTCTCGCTCTTGAGAAGATCGCTTCCCTTGAGAACATCACCGCTTCTGAGGAAGAGGTTGAGGCTGAGTACACACGTCTCTCCGAGGCTTACAGCATGGAGGTCGATAAGGTCAAGGAGTCCATCGCAAGCGAGGACCTCGCTGAGGACATCAAGGTCAAGAAGGCTGTTGACCTCATCAAGGCTGAGGCTGTTATCACAAAGAAGTCTGCTGCTAAGAAGGCTGCCAAGAAGGCTGAAGCTCCCGCTGAAGAGGCTGCAGAATAATTACTTATATTGCTTTCCGATTACCGCTGCCCTACGGCAGCGGTGATTGTGATTTGCGGCAAATTTAAATGATTTTTTGACAAATTATTACAGAAGAAAGGTATATAACAATGGATAAAATGGCTCTTGTACCTACCGTCATTGAACAGACCAGCCGCGGCGAGCGCGCTTACGACATCTACTCCCGCCTTCTCAACGACAGAATCGTTTTCCTCTCAGACGAGGTCAACGACGTTACAGCTTCTCTCGTGGTCGCTCAGCTTCTTTTACTTGAGGCTCAGGACCCCGAT
>JAZQAS010000044.1:0-29161 GCA_045545335.1 Candidatus Avispirillum sp.
GGCTTTTGCCGGCGGCAGCCGTATTATCATTATTCCGCTGTCTCTTCAGCAGGCTCAGCCGCCTCTTCAACGTCTCCGTCCGTATATCCGACGATAACGAAGTCCTTCTTATGAAGCTTATTTACGGCTACCTTTACCGCCTTCTCGTCGCGGTACTCGCGGTTTATCATGGAAGCGATGCTCTTATCAGTTTCCTTATTCGCAATTCTATGCTCTGCGATCTCTCTCTGACGAACGTACTCGTCTGTTATCATTCTTGCGCACTTTGCAGTTGCAATAGCAAGTGTATATCTGTCGAATTCGCCCTTTGTAAGGTCTGCAATAGAGGGTTTGATCATGGTTTTTCTCCTTTATTCTTAATTGGCTGTGAAATTATCAATTACTTCTTTCATACGGCAGGTGCGGTTATGCTCGGCATTGATTATGCCAATGAGTTTGCTTGCGCATCCTTCGATATCCCCTGCCTCGTTTACCACGACGTAATCATACGTGGGGGCAAGGGCTATCTCCTCAACGGCTCTTGCAAGACGGCTCTGAATGACCTCCTCGGTCTCCGTGCCTCTGCCGCGAAGCCTGCGCTCAAGCTCTGAGAGTGAGGGAGGGATAAGCATTATCTTTACCGCCTCGGGAAATTTTGCCTTTACCTGAGCGGCTCCGTCCACCTCGATCTCAAGGATAAGGTCTCTGCCCTCTCCCGTGACCCTTTCGGCCTCCTTCTTCGGAGTACCGTAGTAGTTGCCGCAATATGTAGTATATTCAAGCACCTCACCGTCGCCGATCATTTCTTCAAAATCATCGCGGCTGATGAAATAGTACTCTCTTCCGTCTATCTCGCCCTCGCGGGGAGCTCTCGTTGTTGCGGATACGGAAACGCCAAGCTCGGGCATCATCTCCATAAGAGCCTTGACCACGGTTCCCTTTCCGCCGCCGGAGGGGCCTGAGATCACGATAAGCGCGCCTTTACTGCTCATTATCCTCGTCCTCCGTTTCCTCGCCTGCAATGCGGGCGGTTATCTTATCCGTCGTTACCGATGAAAGGATAACGTGATCGCTGTCCGTTACGATGACGGCTCTCGTTTTTCTGCCGCTGGAGCAGTCCACCGCTCTGCCGGAGTCCTTCGCGTCCTGCACAAGTCTCTTTGCAGGGGCGGAATCGGGGCTGATAAGAGCGACTATCCTCTCAACGGAGATCATATTATTAAATCCGATATTTACAAATTTCATACAAAATCCCGTTTATTCAATATTCTGTATCTGCTCGCGGATCTTTTCAAGCTCTGCCTTTACGTCTACCACGAGATGAGCTATCTCTGAGTTATTCGCCTTTGAGCCCGTTGTGTTTATCTCGCGGTTCATCTCCTGAAGAAGGAAATCAAGCTTTCTGCCTGCAGGCTCCTTTGACTCAACTATCTCATAAAAGCTCTTGAAATGGCTCTCAAGACGGACCATCTCCTCATCTATCGCCGCTTTATCTGCAAAAATGGCGGCCTCGGTGAGTATTCTCTGCTCGCTTATCTCTACGTCGAAGTCGGAGAGGAGCTTCTTTATACGCTCTGTCAGCTTCTGGCTATAGCCCTGAATATCCTCCTTGGAAAGGGCGGATATCTTCTTTACAGTCTCGCGGATGCCCTCCACCTTTTCGGAGATATCTGCAACCATTCTCGCGCCCTCCGCCGCTCTTCTCTCAAGAAAAGCATTGATCGCGGGATCAAGAACGGAAAGAACGTCGCGCCAATCCTGCTCCGCATCCTCATCGGGACGGACAACGGTGAAAAGCTCTCTGTTCTGAGCTACGCTCATTACGGAAATATCATCGCGAAGGCCAAACTCATCTCTCAGCTTGCAAAGAGCCGCGATATAGGATGCGGCGGCGGCTGAATCAAGGGCCGTTTCAATACCCTTCTGCTCAATGACCTCAACGCCTATATATATTTCAACCTTGCCTCGGGAAATGCCTCTCTGCGTAAGATGGGCCTTGACCTTCTCCTCAAGATAGGAGTATACGCGGGAGAGCTTTACCGTGCAATCAAGATATCTTGAATTGACCGATTTTATCTCGCAGGTTATATTTTTAGAGCCATCGGCAGAAAGGGCTTTTGCTCTTCCGAAGGCTGTCATGCTGTTAGCCATACAAACGTAACCTTTCAGCGGGGCGGCATACCACCCCAATATAAATATATTCTATATAATTATACCTCTATCTGCCATCTTTGTCAACTTCATAGCGAGTTTTTTTCTTATTTTCTTCCCACAGAAGAACAGCTCCGTTAAGGAGGAGAGGGGCCGCAATCATACCTCCCACACCTGCAAGGCGAAAGCCGAGATACACCGATAAAAGGGCGAAAACGGGATGGACTCCCGCCGCCTCGCCAACGAGGCGCGCTTCAAGCATCTGACGGGTGGCGTACACCACACCGAGAAGGATGAAAAGCCCGATACCCGTTGCAGTCCTGCCCGAAAGGAGCATTATTACAGCCCAGGGGACAAGCACCGTTCCCACCCCGAAAACAGGGAGAATATCAACTACGGCGGCAATGAGCGCGCAGAGAACGGGGTATGGCACCTTCAAAAGGAAAAAGCCTGCTGTGAGGATAGCGAAGGTGACACCGAAAAGGGACATATACACCCTTGCAAATCTTTTGAGAGAATGAAGGCCGATATCCGCCCACTTTTTAAGCCCGCCTACCGCTTTTTCGGGCAGGACTGCAGACAGCTTTTTCGAAATACCCTCGCTGTCGCAGGAAAAATAGAAAAGGGATATGACCGTTACCGCAACGAAGAAGAACACCCCGGGCGCCGCGGAAACGATATTGCCCATAAGGCCTGCCACCCAGGAGGAAAGAGAGGAGGCCGCTCCGCTGAGGATGCCGCCGATATCTATCTTTACGTCCATGGTCTCGCCGAAAAGGTCTGCCCTGCGAAGGACTCCCGCCACCTTATCAGACATCCTTTTGAGAAGATCATCCCCGAGGATATCCTTGCCCGCGCCCTTCAAGGCTTCAGTTGCCTCTCTTGCAAGGGTGGAGCCGAGAAGCCACAAAAGCCCTCCCACGGCCGCGACGCTCAGAATTATCAGAACAACGGACCACACCTTTTTCTTGATCTTCGTTTTCTTCCACAAAAAAGCAGAAAGCGGGCGTATGCCTGCTGATGCCGCATATGCTATTCCAAAGGGGAGCAGCACGGGCAGAAGATATCTGATGAAAAGAAATGCAAAGAAAAGGGCCACTGCTCCGCCTATACCGTAAAGAACGTATTTATATATTTTCACACCATCACCTCAGACAGATTATTGCCACGATACACTCTTTTTACAAATAAAAAACAAAAAAGTGTTTACAGAAAGGGCGGGATTTGATACAATATATCCGTTACGATAAATCTGAAAGGACGCATTATAATGAAAAAGATAATATCTGCGCTTCTTTGCGCGGTGATGCTTGTTTCCCTTTTTGCCTGCGGCGAAAAGAAAGAAAACGCTTTCACCTTCACAAGCGCTGAGGAGCTTAAGGGCATCAAGGACGTAGTTAAGGTTGAGATGGGAGTTAAGGACTACGGCGAGATCACCCTCGAGCTCTACCACGACGTTGCCCCCCAGACCGTTGAAAACTTCGTTACTCTCGTTTCCGAGGGCTTTTACGACGGACTTACCTTCCACCGCGTGGTTTCCGGCTTTATGATCCAGGGCGGAGACCCTGACGGAGACGGCACGGGCGGCTCTGAGAAAACCATTACAGGTGAGTTTGCTCTTAACGGCTTTGAGAATAATCTTTCTCACACCCGCGGCGTTATCTCCATGGCCCGCTCAAACGACCCAAACTCCGCATCAAGCCAGTTCTTTATCTGCCACGGCGATGCTCAGTCCCTTGACGGAAGCTACGCCGCATTCGGCAAGGTAGTTGACGGTATGGACACCGTTGATGCCATTGCCGCAGTTAACACGGTATACAACTCCTACGGAAGCGAAAAGTCCGTTCCCTCAAAGGATATCTTTATTGACTATATCGTACTCCTTGAGCAGTACGACCGCGACGGCGAGGACGCCGCAGAGCGCGAGCCCGTTGAGACAAAATCCGAGGAAGAGCTCTACGCCGACCCCGTAAAGGTTGAAATGAGCGTGAAGGGTCACGGCAAGATCACTCTTGAGCTCTACCCGAACCTTGCTCCCGAAACAGTTGAGAATTTTATTACTCTTGCATCCGACGGCTTCTACGACGGACTTACCTTCCACCGCATCGTTTCCGGCTTTATGATCCAGGGCGGCGACCCCGACGGTAACGGCACAGGCGGCAGCGACAAGAATATCAAGGGTGAGTTCCAGATAAACGGACACTACAATCCCCTTTCCCACAAGCGCGGCGTGATCTCCATGGCGAGATCCTCTTCTCCCGACTCCGCATCCAGCCAGTTCTTTATCTGCCACGCAGACGCTAAGAGCCTTGACGGTCAGTACGCCGCATTCGGCAAGGTCATCGAGGGACTTGACACCGTTGACTCTATCGCTGCGGTAGAGGTTGAATACGATGCTTACGGCAGAGAAAAGTCAGTTCCCACAGAGGACGTTATCATTGAGTACGTCAAAGTGCTTTCAAACGAAAGCTCCGATACATCCACACCTGATACAACAGAAGAAGTAAAGGGCGAGATCAAATAAAGAGAGGACAAAAAATGGAACAGAAGACAGTTAATGCAGTTATTACAATGGAGAGCGGCGATAAGATCAGCCTTGAGCTCTACCCCGAGATCGCTCCCATCACAGTTGAGAATTTCGTAAATCTTGCAAAGGACGGCTTTTACGACGGCCTTATCTTCCACCGCGTTATCGCAGGCTTTATGATCCAGGGCGGCGACCCCATGGGCATCGGCATCGGCGGCAGCGGCAAGAACATCAAGGGCGAGTTTGCCATCAACGGAGTAAAGAACGATCTTTCCCACAAGAGAGGCGTTATCTCCATGGCAAGAAGCCAGAACTACAACTCCGCATCCAGCCAGTTCTTCATCTGCCACGCAGACGCAACCTTCCTTGACGGCCAGTACGCCGCATTCGGCAAGGTGACCGAGGGTATGGAGACCGTTGACGACATCGCATCCGTCAAGACCAACATGCAGGACAAGCCCCTCTACGATCAGAGAATGGCTAAGGTTGAGATCGTTGAGTAAATCAAAACGGAAATAATAAAACACAAAGCCACCGATTTCTCGGTGGCTTTGTGTTGCCTTGATTATATTTAAAACAACAATTTTGCGTATCAAGTCAGCTGTTGCTATGCCGACCGAAAGGATCAAACGATAATATATGCGATTCCATTTGAAATAGCATAGCTGATCGCATAAGAACCTTCGGACGCGTATATTGTAAGATTCTTACAATAACGAAATGTACTGCTTTCGATATACGTTACAGTATCGGGAATTACTATACTTGTAAGGCTTTTACAATCTTCGAACATATCATCGCTGATTCTCGTTACACTTTCAGGGAAAATTACGCTTTCAAGACTTGTACATTCGTAGAACGCGTGATATCCGATGCTCGTTACGCTATCGGGAATATCTATACTTACAAGGCTTGTACACTTGTAAAACGCCTCTTTGCCGATGCTTGTTATGCCTTCTGGAAGGTCTATACTTGCAAGATTGGTACAATAACCGAATGTATTATCTTCGATTTTTGTTACGCCTTCGGGAATTACTATACTTGTAAGGCTTTTACAATAAAAGAATGCACTACCGCCGATGCTCGTTACTCCATCGGGAATATCTATACTTACAAGGCTTGTGCAACGGGAGAACGCAGTACTGCCGATGCTTGTTACTCCATTGGGAATATCTAGACTTACAAGACTTGAACAGTTGTCGAATACTCCACCTCCGATGCTCGTTACGCTTTCGGGAATATCTATACTTGTAAGGCTTTCACAATAAGAGAATGCACTATAGCCAATGCTCGTTACGCTTTCGGGAATATCTATACTTGCAAGATCGGTACAACCATAAAACGTTTTTTCTTCGATTTTTGTTATGCCTTCGGGAATCACTATACTTTTAAGACTTGTGCAACTATGGAATGCACTAATGCCGATATTGGTCACGCTATCGGGAATATCTATAGTTACAAGACTTGGACAGTTTGCGAACGCATAATCTTTTATGCTCGTCACGCCTTCAGGAATCACGACACTCGTAAGACTTGTACAACCATAGAACACATTTCTGCCGATGCTTGTTATACCTTCAGGAATCACAAGATTGTTGACCATCTCACCGTTCAGGTACAGCGCAGCGCCATAGTACAGCGGACAATCATTTCCATAATAAGGGAAAGAAATATTGCACCATGCTTCAACGCTTGAAATGTATACCTTAGAAAGGCTTGTACATTGGGAGAACGCATCTTCGCCGATGCTCGTTACTCCTTCGTGAATAACAATGCTTGTAAGAGTTTTACAATTGAAGAATGTATGATTTTTGATGCTCGTTACACTATCGGGAATTACTACGCTCGTTACTTCCTCTCCGTTCAGATACAGTATTGCTCCATAAGTCATCGGGCCACCGTAATATCTATCATATGTAATACCGCACCATGCTTCTATGCTCGAAATGTGTACCTCGGAGAGACTTGTACAACCGTGGAACGCATCCCTGCCAATGCTTGTTACGCTATCCGAAATAGCTATACTTACAAGGCTTGTGCAATCGTAGAACGCAAACATGCCGATGCCTGTTGCGCTTTCGGGAATTTCTATACTTACAAGGCTTGTGCAATTTTTGAAAGTTGCACTGCCAATGCCCCTTACGCCATCGGGAATTTCTATACTTTCAAGGCTTGTGCAATCACAGAACGCATATTCTCCGATGCTTGTTAAGGTTTCGGGAAGGTCTATACTTGCAAGACCTGTACAACCATAGAACGCATATTTTTTGATCATTGTTACGCCTTCGGGGACTACTATACTTGCAAGACCGGTACAACCGTAGAACGCATAATCTCCGATGCTTGTTAAGGTTTCGGGAAGGTCTATACTTGTAAGACCGGTGCAACCATAGAACGCATAATCTCCGATGCTTGTTAAGGTTTCGGGAAGGTCTATACTTACAAGACCTGTACAACCGTAGAACGCATAATTTCCGATGCTTGTTAAGGTTTCGGGAAGGTCTATACTTGTAAGACCGGTGCAACCGTAGAACGCACGATCTCCGATGCTTGTTAAGGTCTCGGGAAGGTCTATACTTACAAGACTTGTACAACCGTAGAACGCATAATTTCCGATACTCGTTACACCTTCGGGTACCACAAGCTCGGTGATTATCTCACCATTCAAGTACAATGTTGCGCCATAAGCCAGCGGGTTACCATAATATACATCAAACGAAATACCGCACCAATCTTCAATGCTTGAAATGTGTACCTCGGAAAGACTTGTACACTTATAAAAGGCCCTAAGACCGATACTTGTTACACTATCGGGAATCACTATACTTGCAAGACTTGTGCAACCGTAGAACGCCTCATTGCCGATGCTCGTTACGCCATCAGGAATTACAAGCTCGGTAATCATCTCACCATTCATGTACAGCGAGGCACCATTATACAGCGGGTTACCATAATTGGCATTAAATGAAATGCCGCACCATTCTTCTATACTTGAAATGTGTACCTCGGAAAGGCTTGTACAATTGTAGAAAGCATACGTTCCAATACTTTTTACACTTTTGGGAATAACAATACTCTCAAGACTCGTACACCCGTGGAATATATAACGACTTATGCTCGTTACTCCTTCGGGAATTTCGATACTCGCAAGACTTGTGCAACCGTGGAACGCATCCTCACCGATGCTCGTTACTCCTTCGGGAAGTACTATATTTTCAAGACTTTTACAACCGCCGAACGCATACTTACCAATGGTCGTCACTTCTTCAGGTATAACAACATTTTCAAGGCTCGTACAATTGAGGAACGCATACGCACCAATGCTCGTTACTCCTTTTTGGATTTCTACCTTTGTTATTTCGATTCCATTCCACGGAGCAGAGCCGGGAGTATAACTTCCCATGTAGCCATCTCCATAAATGGTAAGAACTGTGCCCTGAATATACCAGTAGCAACTGCCGGTGGTACCCCAAGAGTCAGCCTTCTCTCCGCAACGAGTACATACGCCGTCTTCAAAACTGTGTCCTCCGGCTTCAATAAAGTAGTCACCTGCGAGGAATCTCATCAGAAGATTAGAGTCTGCTCCGTTGATGTAACCGTCCTCGTTGATGTCTGCCATGCGCTGATCCTCAAGAACCACAGCTCCTGAGATAAAGCGCTTCAGCACGTTTGCATCCTTACCATTGACATAACAGTTGCTGTCAACATCGCCGATGGTATAATCGGCGGCCGTTACAGTCAATGAAGTCAGCGCTAATACTGTTATGAACACAGCAAGGATCATGAAAATGATCTTTTTCATAGGTTTTCTCCTTATTTTGTTTATTAATCCAAAACGGCGAACACTGACCGGTGTTCGCCTTATGCATTTCTTGATATGGGGGTTATATCCCCTTAACTAAGATGATTATAACCCCCATAATAATAATTGTCAATAATTCTGTTATGGTTAACTTATAACTTTGGCAATCATTACAAATACGGGGGGCACCTTATGATCATATTCAACAAGCTGTGGCAGGTTATGGAGGAAAGGAATATTTCCACCTATTATCTCAGAGAAAAATGCGGGCTTGACAGCAAAACGATCCGCCGCCTCAAGGCAAACGACAATATGGAAACAAAAACGCTCAACAAGCTTTGCGCCGTTCTCAACTGTCAGCTTTCGGATATTGCTGAATACGTAAAGGATGAATAAACCAAAAAGGTCAGCTTAAGCTGACCTTTTTATTATTTCATTATTCTGATAACGGATTCGACGGTGCCGAGGGAGCCGCCCTTTATTATCTCCTGGGCTTTATTTTCCTCAATGGGAGCCGTTATATACTCGCAGATGCCGTCGGCGCTGCCATTCAGGGGAGTTACGCCGCCGAAGGAAAGCTCCGCCGCCTCAAGAGCCTCGCTGACAGAATCGGCTGCCGCTCTGATATAATAGGAGAACACGTTCTCGCCAAAGGGCTTTACGTAGCCCTCGGGAGCCTTCTCCCAATTGCAGGCCTTTTCCTTTTCGGCAAGGCCTGAGAGTATGGACGCAACGTCTGACACCACGGCGCCCGCTGTGGGCATTCTGCCTGCTCCGCGGCCGTAGTACATTACGTCGCCCGTTACGGGGCTGACTATTCTGATAGCGTTATAAACGTCCTCAACGAAGGCCAGAGGGCTTTGCTCGGGTACAAAGAAGGGAGCAACGTAGAGAGAAGCGCTTTTCTCCTCTATTCTCGCAGAGCCGAGAAGCTTTACGCTGCCGCCCCATCTTCTTGCCGCGTCTATATCTGCGGGGGTGAGACGGGTCATGGTCTCGCAATAGACATCCTCCTCCCTTGCAAGGTAGCCCGTTGCTACTGCGGTGAGGATCATTATCTTTCTCTGCGCATCAAGGCCGTCTACGTCGGCTGAGGGATTTGCCTCCGCATAGCCGAGGAGCTGCGCATCCTTGAGGGTGGACGTGAAATCCACGCCCTCCTTTTTCATTCTTGTCAGTATATAGTTGGTAGTACCGTTAAGGATACCGTCGATCTCGGTGATGGTATCGCCTGCAAGGCTTGTTCTCATACCGCGGATCTCGGGAATGCCGCCGCCAACTGAGGGCTCGAAGAGATAGTGGACTCCCATCTCCTTTGCAAGAGCGGTGAGCTCAACGCCGCGCTTTGCAACGAGCTCCTTATTCGCCGTTACCATATGCTTGCCGTTTTTCAGCATTGCAACGGAGAAATCAAAGGCGGGGTTAACGCCGCCCATGGTCTCGCAGACCACGCTTATCTCAGGGTCGTTTACGATCTCGTTTACATCGTGAACCACCCGATCTCCGTAGGGAGAATCGGGGAAATCGCGAAGATCGAGGATCTTCTTTACGTATATATCGTCGCCAACGAAGGCGCGGAGGGACGCTTTATTCTGATCTATGACCTCGGTGATGCCGCCGCCGACTACGCCGAAGCCGAGAATTGCTATATTGATCATAGGTATGTTCCTTTCACCTACTGAAAAAAGTATATTTCAGTATATCACACAAATTTTGTAAATTCAACCGATTACCGAAATTTTCGCTAAGGTTCAACGTTTATAATGACCATCTCGGGCAGATTATTCATTCGGGGTATTACCTTTCCGCTGCCAAGGCCCCTTGAGAGCACAAGGCTTGACCCTTCCCCACCCTGAAACAGGCCCTCGGTCTTTTCGGGGAAAAGGCCCTGATCGGGAGCATAGACGGGGCCGAGGACAGGCAGGATTATCTGTCCGCCGTGGAGGTGGCCCGAGAGGACAAGGTCTGCGGGGTATTCATAAAATCCGTTCCACAGTATATAGCTTTCGGGGATATGGCACATAAGAAGAGTGAAGCTATCCGTCAGCAGATAGTTTTTCAAAAAAGCATCGTCACGTCCGCCTCTCCACACGTAGCCGAAGGTGACGTTATCAAGATACCCCTCACTCTGCAGGGCCGCAAAATAATCGGGATCGGGATACATTGCAAAGCCGAAAAAGCCGCCGAGGCGAACTTTATCGCCGTTTACCTCTATATCCTCGTATTCGTGCTCAAGGACCACAGCTCCCGCCTTTTCTATTTTTGCGACCATCTCGTCTTGCTTTTCGGGAAAGTCACGAAAATGATCGTCCTCGTGGTTTCCGAGAGTATAGTATATGGGGGCAATGCCGCGGAGCGCTTCCACAAGGCTTACAGCTTCCTCATAGCCCTCGCCGCTTCGGGAGAACATATCCCCCGTCATCAGTATGAGATGAGGCTCTGCCTCCTTTACCGCCCCGACGACGAGGGAATTATCTTCTCCGATCTCGGCGCCGTGGAGGTCGGAAAGCTGAACTGCCCGAAAGCCGCTCTCCACCTTTTCGCTTTTTACGGTATACTCCGTTACGTCAAGGCTTCTTGCAGACACTTCCCCATAATAGGCAATTATTCCGACTAAAAGGAGCGCCGCCAAAAGAAGCAGGCACGCAAGTATTTTTATATATTTCAAAACTTTAGCTTTCATATTCTTCTCCTGTTTTTCTATTGTAGCACTTATTTTCCCTTTTGTAAACCTCAGTATAATAATTCGCAAAGGGGGAAAAATACGAGTATTACAAGAAAGAAATGGAGAAAAATATGAAAAAACTTACGGCATTTGCCCTTTCTATAGCCATGCTTCTTTCCTTTACCTCCTGCGCGAGAAGGGACAGCGACACGGATACAGACAAAAACGTTCTTCAGGTCGCGGTTCTCGAGTCTGCCTACGGGGACGGGATGTGGAAGGAGATAGAGGCGGCATACGAAAAGCTTCGCCCCGAGGTGGATATTAAGCTTACGGCTGAAAAGAACCTTGAGGACGTTATCGGCTCCAAGATGAAGGCGGGTGACTGGCCCGACTACGTTCACCTTGCAACGGGCCGCGAGGCGGGTCTGACGGAGACCCTTATCAAGGAAGAGGCCCTTCTCGATATCTCCGACGTTCTCTCAGAAAAGATACCCGGCGAGGAGGTCACCGTTCGGGAGAAGGTGATCGACGGCTTTTTTGACACAAACGCCACCGCTCCCTACGATGACGGCAAGACCTATCTTGCACCTATGTTCTACTCTCCCTGCGGCCTTTTCTACAATGCGGCCCTTCTTCGCGAAAAGGGCTGGGAGGTTCCGAAGACGTGGGACGAGATGTGGGCCCTTGGAGACAAGGCAAAGAAGGAGGGCATCTACCTTTTCACCTATCCCACGGCGGGATATTTCGACTCCTTTATCTTTGCTCTTCTTGCAGAGGCGGGAGGCAGCGAGTTTTTTGACAAATGCACGAGCTACGCCGAAAACGTTTGGGACTCTGAGGATGCAGACCGAGTCTTCGCCGTTATGAAAAAGCTTGCCTCCTACGTTGAGCCCACCACCGTTGCAAACGCCACGGGAGACAATTATCTGAAAAATCAGCAGCTAATTCTTGACAACAAGGCCATCTTTATGCCAAACGGCACCTGGGTGGTTGGCGAGATGGCAGACGCGCCGAGAGCCGAGGGCTTTGAATGGGGCTTTACCGCTCTGCCTGCAATGGAGGACGGCGACCGATACTCCTTTACCTTCTTTGAGCAGGGCTGGATACCCAAGGAGGCGGACAACAAGGAGGAGGCAAGGATATTTCTCGCATATCTCTACTCCGACGAGGCAGCAAGGATATTTGCAAAGGCAGGAGCCGTTCAGCCTATCAAGAACTCCTCAGACTTCGTTTCGGGAGAGAACAAGCTGTTCTACTCAATTTACGACGAAGGCGCAAAGGCCGTTATGGGCGGCTTTCGCGCAACGGAGGCTCTTGAGGGCATCAGCATAAGCGACACCCTTTTCCAGAGCATCAACAGCGTTATCTCCGGAGACAAGACTATTGACCAATGGAGAAAAGAGATACGCGAGGCTTCGGACAAGCTGAGAAAAGCTCTCAAATGAAAAGAAAGCCGACATGCGCAAAAAAAGGCAATGCCGCATTTATTGCGGCATGCCTTTTTCCCGCACTTTTGCTCCTGGCGGTCTTTATGATATACCCTGCCCTCAGCATCTTCGCCATATCCCTTTTCAAGTGGGGCGGATATTCCTCGGACAAGGTTTTCGTGGGGCTTGAGAATTACAGGATACTTTTTTCCGACGGGCGTTTTTTTGCCGCATTCAAAAACTCCGTTTTTCTCATTATCTCCGTGACCGCCGTTACCCTCGTGCTCTCTCTTTGGTGCGCTTATATCCTCTCTCAGGAGAGGATACGGTTTCGCTCGTTTTACAGAGTCGTTCTCTATATTCCAAACATTCTTTCAACGGTGGTCATTGCCGCGGTATTCTCAGCAATTTACGACCCATCCCGCGGGCTTCTCAATTCCTTTCTATCCCTTTTCGGTCTCGGCTCCTCTCCCGTTATGTGGCTCGGGGACAGAAGGACCGTTATGATATCCGTTGCCATTGCAATGGTCTGGCAGGCCGTCGGCTACTATATGGTCATGTATATGGCCTCCATGGCTCAGGTGCCGAAAAGCCTTTACGAGGCGGCGACCCTTGACGGAGCGGGGAGAGGGCGATGCTTCTTCTCCGTTACTCTACCAATGATACGCCCAACCCTCAGGACGACTCTCACCTTTTTTATTATATCAAACATCAACGTGAGCTTTCTGCTCGTTCGGGCAATGACGGGAGGCGGCCCCGACGGGGCAAGCGAGGTGCTTCTCAGCTATATGTACCGTCAGGCCTACACCAACTCCTCCTACGGATACGGTATGGCCATCGGCGCTGTTATCTTCATTTTTTCCTTTGCCTTGGCCGCATTTATAAACCTTATCACCCGTGAAAGGAGGGCACAATGAAAAAGCGCGTTTCTACGGAGGGGCTATACCGAGCATTCATCTACGCCCTTCTTTCTCTCATCGCCCTCACCGTTCTCGTTCCCGTTATATGGGTGATGATGGCATCCCTCAAGGAAAACTCGGAGTTTTACGGCCACCCCTGGGCTCTTCCAAAGGGTTTTGCAATTGAGAATTTTATAGGAGCCTGGAGGGAGGCTGAGATGGGGAGCTATTTTTTAAACTCCCTTACGGTCACAGCCCTATCTCTCCTTATCCTTCTTGCGACGGCCATACCTGCCTCATATGCTCTTTCACGCTTTCGCTTTAAGGGCAGGGGGCTCATTCGCTCCCTTTTTATGGGCGGTCTCTTCGTCAACGTGAGCTACATCGTTGTTCCCATTTTTCTTATGCTCGTCAGCTTAGACCGTCTTCTCCCTTCCCCTGCATTGCTGAACAACAGGCTCGTTCTCTCCATAGTTTACGCCGCAACGGCCCTGCCCTTCACGGTCTATCTCCTATCGGGCTATTTTGCCGCTCTGCCGCGGGAATACGAGGAGGCCGCCTACGTTGACGGCTGCTCCCCCCTTCGCACTATGGTTCAGATAATCACACCAATGGCGCGGCCCGCTATAATCACCGTTATACTTTTCAACTTTCTCTCATTTTGGAACGAATATATCATCGCCATTACTCTTATGACGGAGGACAGGGCAAAAACTCTCCCCGTTGGGCTTATGAATCTTATGAAGGCGCAGAATGCGGCGGCGCAGTACGGACGGATGTATGCAGGTCTTGTCCTCGTTATGCTCCCTGCCCTTATCCTCTACATTCTCGTTCAAAAAAAGCTCACCGACGGCCTATCCGTCGGCGGAGTTAAAGGATAAGAAATGAAGAATGAAGAATGAAGAATGAAGAATGAAGAATTATTGTAAAAAACCGCCCGCAAGGCGGTTTTTAATTTTCAATTAAAAGAGAAAACCTCTTTTTCAGAGGTTTTCAACATCAATTTTTCATTATTCATTATTCATTCTTCATTCTTCATTTTCTAATAAAAAAGCACCTCCTGAGAGGTGCTTTTATTATTAGAAATATCTCTTAAGGCCGCCGCCGTATTCGTTTACGGGCTCCTGCTGTGCCTTATGCTCCTTATTGAGCATACCGAGAAGCTCATCGAGCTCATCATCGGAGATCTCATCGGGATCGCTTGCGATGGGAGCTGCTGCGGGCTCTTCCTTCTTCTCAGCTGCGGGCTCGGGCTTCTTATAGATCATAGCCTCTGCCTTCTTGATCTGAGCAGATGCGGGCTCGCTGCCTACGGGCTCCTTATCATTCTCAAAGCCTGTTGCAATGATGGTGATCTTCATTGCATCTTCCATTGCGGGATCAAATGCAACACCCCAGATAACGGTTGCATCCTCGTGTGCCTCGTTTGCGATCATTGTACAAGCGATATCAATATCCTCCATGGAAATGTCGGGGGATGCGGTGATATTGCCGAGAATGCCGCGTGCGCCGCTGATGGATGTTTCGAGAAGGGGGCTGGAGATAGCTGCCTTTGCAGCAAGCTCTGCCTTTTCCTTACCTGTAGCGTAGCCTACGCCCATATGAGCATAGCCTGCGTCCTGCATTACGCTTGTTACGTCTGCAAAGTCAAGGTTGATATATCCGGGAACGTTGATAAGCTCGGAAATGGACTGCACGCCATGGCTGAGAACGTCGTCTGCGATCTCAAATGCGTTCAGCATTGTGATAGGCTTATCGGAAACCTGCTTGAGTCTTTCATTGGGGATGATAACGAGAGAGTCAACATACTGGCTGAGTGCTGCGATACCTGCATCTGCCTGGTCCTTTCTCTTCTTTCCCTCAAATGCGAAGGGCTTTGTTACGATACCGATGGTGAGCATACCCATATCCTTTGCAATTCTTGCAACAACGGGAGCTGCGCCTGTTCCTGTACCGCCGCCCATACCGGTGGTGATAAATACCATATCTGCGCCTGCGAGAGCATCCTTGATCTCCTCAAAGCTCTCCTCTGCGCTCTTAGCGCCAACCTCAGGATTGCTTCCTGCGCCATGGCCCTTTGTTATCTTCTCACCGATTGTGATCTTATTTGTAGCTGCAGACTTCTGAAGAGCCTGTCTGTCTGTATTGATCGCGATAAAGTCTACGCCGCGAACGTTGGATGTGATCATACGGGTAACTGCATTGTTTCCGCCGCCGCCGACACCGACAACTTTAATATTCACGCCGCTTTCAAAAGTTTCGTCAAGTTCAAAAGGCATTTAACTATCCTCCGTTTTAATTTCAGCGGTATTACCGCCTCTCTTTTTGATTTTTATAACCTTCATAAATATGTATGAATGCCATTTATAACTACATACACATTATATAATACATCCTTTTAGGGATTTTTTCAAGTGTTTTTTTAATATTTTTATATTTTATTTTATTTTTTTGCAAAAAATGCCCTCTACACGCGAAAAATCGGCGTTTTTGAGCCTTTTATGCAAACGCCGATTTTGTGTCTTTTTTACAATCGTATAACTGCTTTTCAGTCAAGCTTCAGGCCGTCGTCCACAACGACGCTGGTCTCGGAAAGATCGGTGACGTCGATAAGGGCCTTTATATCCTTTTGGAACATCTCATCCTCAAGGACTGCCGCCGCTATCCTCAGCTTCGTTTCCATGCTTTCGCGGTCGCCAAGCTTGATTTTATACTTTCCGTCAACGGTCAGGGTCATATTATACTTATCGCAAAGATCTATGCTGCCTACTCTCTCGCAAAGGGATGAGGCAAGAACGAACTCTGCAGTTTCATATATATACTTATCGTTTCTAACGTTTGCAAACTCGGGGACTCTGCCCGCCGTTGCGCAAATGATATCGGGCAGCTTCACCTTGATGCAGCCGAGGGACTTTGCCTCCTCCTCTGTGACGGAGCGCATTACTCTCATCGAGGGGCTGAGAAGTCGGTACTCCCCATAGAAATCCGCATAGAAGCGGGGCTCCTCCTCGGTTATATTGAAAACGATGGTGCCGGGGGGAGTTCTGTCCACGTCCACGGAGTCTATCTCGGGGCATCTCAGCATCATAAGGCGGCCTATATCCTTTGAGGAGAAGGAATAGAGATGGTCTCCCTCGCGAACGCCCGAGGCGAGAACAAGCTCATCGGAGGAATATTTAACTCCGCCGACGGCGGAAACGTCCGTTATAACGAACAAAATTCTGTATACCACCACGAAAAGGACGATGACCACGGCAAAGATGAGGCCAAGGGAGATAACTCCGTCGCGCACGCGGCGCATAACGCGGGCGCGCTTTGCAGTTTCCATAGCCTCCACGCGGCGGAGGTTTTCCTCATACTTATCTCTTGCGGTCTGCTCGGGGGATATCCTCTTTCTTTGAGGCTGCTTTGCGCCTTGGGTGGTTGCGCTCTGCTTTGGTCTCTGAGGCTTTGGAGGATTTTCCTCAGCTCTTTGGCGAGGAGGCATCTCCTCTCTTCTCTTTTGCTCCTCGGCCGATTTAACAGCTCTCTCGGGGCGCTCTGCAGGACGTGGGCGGGGAGCATATTTTTCTCTCTCCACCTTTTTTCTGAA
The DNA here is from genome assembly GCA_045545335.1 of Candidatus Avispirillum sp. Classification (GTDB taxonomy): domain Bacteria; phylum Bacillota; class Clostridia; order Oscillospirales; family CAG-272; genus Avispirillum. The sequence continues at coordinate 17,043 of JAZQAS010000044.1, forward strand.
CTGATCGTAATACCCTCTTCCCTGCTTATCCCTATGGGGGGCGCTTCCTTTGGCAGGTGACTGAAGCTGGGCCTGTCCGCCGGACTGCTGCATTTCAAGCAGGCGTTTCATTTTTTCGCTGTAATATTCATTTACGGACTTTCCCAAGCTGTCACCCCCTTGGCACCTACGGTGCAATGATATCCGTTGCTATGCAACGGGTGAGATCGCTACGCGATGAAATATTCCGCTTTGCGGAATGTGAAAAGCTTATTTTTTAGAATCTACAAGTCTGCGGGCCTCAAGATAGATGCGCTTATTTGCATCGGTTATTGCAAAGGCCTTTATCTTTTCCTCCATCTCACGTCTCTTTTCGGGGCTTTCGCAAAGCTCCCTTACCACATCCGTGAGCTTTTCGGGCAGGTCGGCCGTTTCGCGAAGGAGAGCCGCCGCGCCCTTTTCTACGAGGACGTTTGCATTCTTGAACTGCTGATCGTCTGTTACGTTAGGAGAAGGAATGAAAACGGCGCACTTTCCGCAAAGGGAAAGCTCTGACACGGTGAGAGCGCCTGCGCGGGAGATTATGATATCTGCCGCCGCCATTCTGTAAGGCATATCATAGATATACTCAAGAAGCTCAAGACCCTTATACTGAGAAAGGCCCATCTCGTTGAACTGACCGAAGGCTATCTCCTTTTCGATAGCGCCCGTTGCATGAGTATGGATGATATTTTCGCACTTGCCCGTATACTCCTTCATAAGATGGAGCACTGCCTCATTCACCTTTTCGGCGCCGAGGCTTCCGCCAAAGGATAGGATGACCGTTTTATCCTCGGGGATACCAAGCCTCTCTCTTGCCTCTGCCTTAGTTATCTTATTAAAGCTACCAAGCATGGGACAGCCTACGAGCATAAGCTTATCCTTACACTCAAGGCCCTCTCCTGCCTTTTCAAAATTGAGGAATATTCTGTCTGCCGAGGCGGAAAGCATTCTCACCGCCATTCCGGGAACTGCATTTGACTCGTGGAGCGCCGTCGGCACGCCCATCTTGGCTGCCGCCTTGCACACGGGCCAGGATACGTAGCCGCCCGTTCCGATCACGATATCGGGCTTGAACTCCTTTATTATCTTCTTTGCCTTTGCGGGAGACGTGAGCGCAAGGTATGCCGCCTTTATATTCTTGAGAGAAAGGGAGCGCCTCAGGCCCATTACGTCTACGTGATAGAGCTTATAGCCTGCCTTCGGCACAAGCTTATTCTCAATGCCGCGGGGAGTGCCTACGAAGGCGATCTCGCTTTCGGGCTCGTTCTCCATTATTGTTCCTGCAATGGCAAGAGCGGGATTTACGTGGCCGCCCGTTCCGCCGCCTGTCATAAGTACTCTCATATTTTACCCTTTCCTTTTCTTACTTCTTTTGATAGGAATGCCGCGATATGGACAGGAGTATTCCCATCTCCGCCATCAGCATTACGAGGGCTGAGCCACCGTAGGAGAAGAAGGGGAGGGATACGCCCGTATTGGGGATAAGGTCTGTTACAACGAGGATATTCAGCGTTGCCTGAATTCCCACCTGAAAGGTGATGCCGAATGCCGTGAGAGATGAGAAGGTATCCGGGGCTTTTCTCGCAATGACAAGGCCGCGCCAGATGAAAAATCCGTATAGCGCTATAAGGATAACTGCGCCGACAAAGCCCATCTCCTCGCACCAGATGGTGAAGATAAAGTCGTTATGCGCCTCGGAAACGTAGTTATTCTTCAGATTGCTCTCTCCGAGGCCAAGGCCGAGAAAGCCGCCGCTGCCGATGGCGTAGAGGCCCTGAGTTGTCTGCCAGGCCTCGCCGAGAACGTCGGCATTTTCATCGGTATGAGTAGTGATACGGGCAAGGGCATAGCTGTTTGTCAGCAGATAGATGCCGCCTGCAAGGCCTGCGGGAATGCCGTAGCACAGGACCATTTTGAGTATATCTGCGCCGCTGACGAAGATTATGGCCATTCCGATAAGGCCGATGATGATGGCACCCGAAAGGTGTCTCTCAAGGAGAACGAGGCCGCAGAAAACGGCAACGATGACGCCGGGGGCGATTATTGAGTGGCGGAAGGATTTTTTCTTGTCTATCCGCTTCGTTATGGTCTCATAATGCTTATCTATATAATAAGCGAGGAAGATGATGAGGGCCGCCTTTGCAGGCTCGGAGGCCTGAATGGAGATGGGGCCGACGATGAGCCAGCGCTGAGCAACGCCTCTTGCCGTTCCCATAACGAGAACGAGGACGAGGAGGGCGATGCCTGCAATGGCGATGGAGGGAGCAGCCTTCTTGAACCAATGATAGGGAGCAAAGCTGAGGCCGATCATTGCAACGCTGCCGAGTGCAACGAAGAGAAGCTGCTGGCGGATATAATGAAAGCTATCGTTTATCTTAGGGTCGTTCAGGGCGCTTGAATAGCTGGCGCTGAACACCATTACGGTTCCGAGGGCGATGAGGATGAAGATTATGGAGACCATATAGCGGTCCACTCCGTGGCGCACGCGCTGAATGGGAGCCGACTCCCACTTCTTATCGGCCTCCTGCCTTTTTGCAAGGGCTCTGCCCTGAACAATGCTTACAAGGCTCTTTTCTTTATCCTTCTTCGGGTCTGCCCGTCTTACGGCGCGGGGCGGAGACTTTACCGCCCTTTGGGGCATATTTCGGTTCTGCCCTTGGCGCCTATATTCATTTTCGGGTCTTTTCTCGCTCAAGAGCACACCTTCTTTCCAAAGCCTTTTCTATCAGAGGCCGAACCAAGCGGCAACGCAGAGGACTACCGTTACTATACTGAACACCGAAACGATCTTTATCTCGCTCCAGCCGCATTTTTCAAAATGATGATGGATGGGCGCCATCTTAAAGAGGCGCTTGCCGTGGGTGAGCTTGAAATAGCCTACCTGAAGCATTACGGAGGCGGTCTCGCAGATATAAACGAAGCCGCAGACTACGACGATGAGGGGATTATTGATAAGGAACGCGCATCCCACTACCATTCCGCCGAGGAAGAGAGAGCCCGTATCGCCCATAAAGACTCTTGCGGGATAGAAATTATAAACGAGAAATCCTGCGCAAAGGCCAAGGACAAGAGCGGAAACGAAATAGAGGGGGATATTTACGCTCTCAGCTGCAAGGAACGCGGCAATGCCGAAGAACAGCGCGACCACTGCCGTGATGGAGGAGGCAAGGCCGTCTATACCGTCCGTCAGGTTAACGGCGTTCATAATACCGACGATGAGAAGAAGGGCGCAAACGTAATAGACCACCCGAAGGGCGATATGAGCGCCGAAATCAACGGTCACGCCGAAATAGGGGATGACCACCTCCAGGCTGAGGCGACCGAGAAAGCTCATTCCGAGAAGATAGAGGCCTGCAAGAAGGAGCTGAAGAAGGAACTTCTGCGGAGCTGTGAGGCCCTCGTTCTGAGCCTTTCTCAGCTTTGCGGAGTCATCTATGATTCCGATAAGGCCCGAGGCAAGGCCGAGGGCTATTGTCATTATGTAGGGAGACGCTGTCAGCATACCGTATCTCACAGAAAGATAGATGCTGACGGCAATGCCCACAACGGCTGTTACCGCAAGGAAGGTGATGCCGCCCATTGTGGGTGTGCCCTCCTTGCTCTTATGCCAGCGGGGGCCTATCTCGAGTATCTTCTGGCCCATTTTGCGGCTTGCAAGCACGGGAATGAGAAAATGAGAGATAACGGCGGTAGCGGCAAAGGCTACGATGGCAGTTGCAATATAGAGAATTACGTCAAGCATAGTCGGACCATACCTTTCTTCGGCTTTTTCAGCGTGTTTTTAGTCATCTGTAAAAAACGGTTATATATCAATATAAATTATATCACTATTTACAGTCAAGGTCAACACCTATATAAAAAAGCCTTGAAAAAATCAGGAATTTTATCGCTTAGTCAATTGCCAAATCTTGCCTTCAGGGCTTCTCTCACTATCTTTCTCTCATCAAACTCCCGCTTTTTATTATTTACTATCTCATATCTCTCGTGGCCCTTCCCTGCAAGGAGCACGCAATCGCCCCTTTCGGCAATGGAAACGGCGGCAAATATGGCCTCTCTTCGGGAGGGGATGACCGTTGCATTATTCTTTTTCATGCCTTTGATTATATCGCGGATTATTGATATGGCGCTCTCGCCCCTCGGATTATCACCCGTGACGATTACTGCGTCCGCCCCCTCCTCGGCTACTCTCCCCATAAGGGGGCGCTTTGACCTATCTCTCTCCCCACCGCAGCCAAAAACGCAGATAAGCCGCCCTGCAGTCTGCTCTCGCAGAGCTTCAAGCACCTTTCGCAAAGCCTCGGGGGTATGGGCATAATCTATAATTACAGAAAAGCCCGCTTCCCGGCTCTCTTCAACCCTCTCCATCCTGCCGCTGACCGACGAGACGGCGGCGATCCCCCGCGAAACACATCGGGCGGGAACACCTGCGCTGAGAGCGCAGACGGCGGCGAGGGCCGTATTATCAACGGTGAAATCTCCGCAAACGGAGCTTTTGATCCTTATCCTCTCCTTACAAAAAAGCAGATCATAGGAAACTCCTTCCCCCGTCACGCAGACGTTTTCAAGCATACTGCGGCTGACGCCAATGGAGTGGACCCTCTCGCAAAGCCTTTTTCCGTAAGGGTCGTCTGCGTTCACGACTCTCCCCCCACCTCTTGACACAAAGGAGGCCTTGACTCTGAAATACTCCTCCATGGTGCCGTGGGCATCGAGATGCTCCTCTGAAAGATTTGTGAATGCGGTCAGGTCAAAGCTCAGCGCATCCACCTTTTTCTGGAGGATAGCGTGGCTCGACACCTCCATTACCGTATGGGTGACCCCTCTTTTCTTAAACTCGGAAAGCACGGCGTAGAGATAGGCGGGATCGGGAGTTGTCATTGCGGCGGCAACGTCGCACTTTTCGCTCCCCGCGCACTTTATCCTTTTGCCGTTTGCATAGCAGCCGAGAGTGCCTATCACCCCGACTTTCGCCCCGCTCTCTCTGAGGCAGGAGGCAAGAAACTGCGCCACCGAGGTCTTTGCGCAGGTGCCCGTTATGCCGAAAAGGCGCATTCCCTCTCCGGGCCTCTCATAAAAATTATTCCATATGACTGCCGCCGCGTAGCGGGTATCTCTGACGAGGACCGTGGGCACGCCCATGATGACCCTATCCGCCACCACGGCACGGGCCCCTCTCTGCACCGCCGCGGCGGCATAGAGATGCCCGTCTGTTCGCTGACCTCTTATGCAGATGAACAGCCCGCCCTGCACGGGGACCCTTGAATCTGAAAAGGGCCTTGACACCACGGTGCCCGCAAAGGCGCCGCAAAGCCTGTACTCAAGCCCCTGCAAAAGTTTTGATAAAAGCATATCGCCCTCCGAAAGTCTGATTTTTTCTTTCAACTTCCGAAGGGCGAGCCTTTATTTTATTATTCTTTTTCTATCAGTCGTCGGTAACGTTCGAAACGCTTCTGAGAGTTACCTTTATAACGGTGCCCTCGGGGACCTCTGTTCCCGGAGCTATGGACTGAGTTGCAACGGTGGCATCGGCATTATCGTCCACACCGCCGATGCTTACGTTAAGGCCTGCATTGGTGAGGATGCGGTTTGCCGCCTCTGCAGACTTGCCCGTTACGTCGGGAACGGTGACGGTGGCCTCGGGGGATGAGCCGTCGGTATAGAGGATGACTCTTCCGTTTTCACGGTTGAGCATACTGCCTGCCTCGGGGATCTGACCCGTTACCAGCTTGCCGTCTCCCACGACGATGGCCTTGAGGCCTCTGTTTGTTACGTTGCTCTTTGCGATCTCTACCTCGTAGCCCGTATAATCGAGGATGCCCGTTTCGATATTCTCAAGCTCCTCCGCGGTATACTGAGGCTCGTAGCCCATATAAGGGAGAACGGATGCAAGAAGGTCGGAAACGTAGGGCGCCGCAACGACACTTCCGTACACGCTGCCGCCCATAGGCTCATCGCACACGATGATAACGGCGATCTCGGGGTCATCTGCGGGAGCATAGGCAACGCTTGAGCCTACTCTCAGATAGGTCTGGCCGCTTGCGTCCTTTTCGTTTATCTTTTCTGACGTTCCCGTTTTGCCCGCTACCTTATAGCCCTTGACGCGGCAGTTTCTTGCGCCGCCGTCGCCGGATACGCCGTCCTCAAGGATGGCAGAGATAGTGGAGCACACCTCGGAGCTTACTACCTGGCGCTTTACCTCGGTATCAAAGCTCTCAATAACGTTTCCGTCGTCATCCACGACCTCCTTGAGCACATGGGGAGTGACTATATAGCCTCCGTTTGCAATTGCCGAAATTGCGGAGAGCTGCTGTATGGCCGTAGTCTTATAGGTCTGGCCGAAGGAATATACCGCCAGAGATACCACGGAGAAATCCTGAAAGCGGTGATAATAGGAGTTCGCCTCGCCGGGAAGGTCTATTCCCGTAAGGTCACCGTAGCCGAAATCAAGGAAATAATTATAGAACTTTTCTCTTCCTATCCTCAGGCCAACGGTCATAAGAGCGGGGTTGCAGGACTGCTGAAGGCTCTTTGCATAGGGGAGGCTGCCGTGGCCTCTCGTTTCATGGCAGCTGATGGGGGAGGAATAGCCCTCCACCTTCATGCTTCCTCCGCAGAAGAACACCTCGGAGGGATTGGTCACGCCTTCCTCAAAGGCCATTGCCGTTGTGATTATCTTTGAGGTGGAGCCGGGCTCATAAAGCTCCGTTATGGCCTTATTCTTCCACATTGCGTAGAGAAGCTCAAAATAACGGTTTGAATATGCCTGCTCGTAGAAGCTATCGTAATTCTCCCTCCAGAAGCCCTCTACCTTTGCCGCAAAGTCCTCGGTATCGGAAGGGATGTCGGGATGCTCGTATTTATACTTATTTTCCGCAAGCTTTTTTGAGTCTGCCACTCTCTCCTCGCTATCCGTATACGCGGTGAGCTTTTCCTGAGATATGGTATCAAGCACGTAGGGGTCGTTGCAGTCAAAGTCGGGGGCGGTGGCCATTGCAAGGATAGCTCCCGTTTTAACGTTCATAACGGCGCCCGTTACTCTGTTTGCCGCCTTATTCTCGCGAAGGGTGGCCTCAAGCTGATTTTCCAGCTCATACTGGATATAGTTATCAATGGTGCTGACGATATTATAGCCGTCCGATGCCTCAACGTAGGTCTCGTACTTATAGTCCATATCGTTGCTGTTTGCATCCTGCGCGCTTATATATCTGCCGCTTTCACCCTCAAGGAGGTTATTATAATAGGCCTCAAGGCCGTATACGCCGATACCGTCGGAATTGGTGAAGCCTATAACGTGGCTTGCAAGATTATCGTAGGGATAATAGCGGATGGAGTCTGCGCGCAGATAGATCTGGCTCTTCAGCTTATAATCGCTGATAAACTGACGGATCTTCTCCGCATCCTCCTCAACTATCTCCTCCTTTATCTCCTCATAGCGTCGGCCCTCCTTGGCCGCCTTCTCCATTATCTCGGAATACTCAACGTCAAGAGTTTCGGAAAGGAAAAGGGCGATGAGCTCATCCATCTTAAGGTCGGAATGGATCTTTCCCTTGCCGTCCGTATACTCGTAGGTCTCAACCTTCTTTTCCTCATCCTCCGAGGGCTTCATGGCATCTATTATATCCTGAGGGGAGATGAAGCAGAGATACACCGTTCTGTTAGTTGCAAGGATATTGCCGTTTGTATCGTAGATCATTCCTCTCTCGGGATTGACCTCGGTCTCGATGGTGATCTCGTTCATTACGATCTCTTTATAATAATCGTACTTTATTATCTGCAGATAGACCAGGCGGAACACGATTATCAGTGCGATGATACCGAATACCGCAAGGACCGCCGTTGTTCGCGACGAGGTCCTCCTGCTTATTCTTTTGCGTTTTTTTGCCATACCGTGCCTTACCCTTCCGCTATCCTTACCTTACTGCCTATTTTATGACAGACAAGGCCTTTTTATGTTTTCTTTTTAAAACCCAAACAAGGCGTACATAGTACGCCTTGCAGAGCCAATATTTTAGTCGATATACTCCATTATCTTTTCCCAATTGGAGCCTGCCGCGGAAAGAAGCGTTGTGAACACGCCGCTCTCCTCTTCTGCCGCCGCCTCGGGGAGAGCTACTCTCTCGCCTGCCGCAACGCTTATATACTTAGACTCAACTCTGTTGCTCTTGACCATTCCGATCTCCTCAGTTGCTATCTGCTCGATAACGCGGATATCATTCTTGAGGTCGATCTCAAGAGAAAGCTGATCTATCTCTGCCTCAAGGGCTATTCTCTCGTTTTCAAGGGTGGAGATCTCCTTCTTGAACTCGCTGATCTGAGCGAAGCTGAAGATGATCATCATTACCACAACGGCGAAAAGGATAACGCCGATAATGAGGCTTGCGGATACGGGAGCCTTCTTTACCTCGACCTCATCCTCATCACGACCGAGGATGACAGTTTTGAACCAGGCTGCGCTGAAGGCCTTGGGGCCCTTCTTTGCCTCTCTTCTCTCAGCCTCGCGGCGGGCGCTTTCGCGGGCCTCGCTGCCGTCGTATGCTCTTGCGCGGATGGAGGATGCTCTCTCATATGCCTTTGCGTATGCTCCGGAGGCAAAGGGAGTGGATACCTCGTATGCCGCAGTTCTTCTCATTGCTGCTTCGCTTGCGCTTCCTGCCTTTACTCTTGTGAAGCGAACGGTCTCAGCCTTTGCCTTATCCACGGTCTTTGCCTCGCTTCTCACGAAGCGGGCGGTCTCCTCAAAGGGATTTGCAATGCTCTTTGCACGGGAAACTGCAGGCGAGGTCTTCTTTACGCGCGTGAAAGTTCCGGTCTGCACGCGGGCATCGTTATTGCTTGCAGCCACACCTCTGCCGTCGAACTTTGCCTGTAATCTTTGGCAAAGAGGGTTTTCTGCCGCTGTTGTTATTCTTGCTTCTGCGGACGCCATTGTGCAGCACTCCTTTCGATAGATTTTAACGTTCTTTTATTTTTATATTTTTTCGCACACCCTGAGCTTTGCGCTCCTTGCTCGGGGGTTATATTCAAGCTCCGCTTCGGAGGGAGCTATGGGCTTCTTTGTTATGAGCTTTACCTGCGGCTTCTTTTTGCAAACGCAAACGGGAAAATCCGAAGGGCAGGTGCAGGGGTTTTCAAGGTTTTTGAAGGTCTGCTTCGTTATTCTGTCCTCAAGGGAATGGAAGGTTATGACCGCCGCTCTTCCGCCCTCGCGAAGCCTCTCAACAGCCGTTCTGAGGGAGGGCTCGATTATGGTCAGCTCATCGTTGACCTCGATGCGGATAGCCTGAAAGGTTCTCTTTGCGGGGTGCTGATTTTCCTTTTTTCTCGCTCCCTGAGGAATGGCGTTCGTTATGATATCCGAAAGCTCAAGAGTTGTCTCAATGGGCTTCTCGCTGCGGGCCGAAACGATGGCCGCCGCAACTCTCATAAAGAACTTTTCCTCTCCCCAATCGCGGATTATGCGACGGAGCTCCTCTTCGCTGTAGCCGTTCACAACGTCTGCCGCGGTCTTGCCGCCGCTGCGGTCCATTCGCATATCAAGGGGGGCATCATGGGAATAGGAAAAACCGCGCTCAGATTCATCCAGCTGAACGCTTGATACACCAAGATCCCACAAAACGCCGTCTATCTTATCAATACCGAGCTCGTCCAACACGTCGCCGATCTCGGAATAATTGGTCTTAACTACCGTGGATGCCTCACCGTACACGCCAAGGCGCTGTCGGCATCGCTCTATCGCTCTGTCATCCCTGTCAAGGCTTATAAGTCTTGAGCCCTCGGGAAGCCTTTTCAGTATGGCCTCGGAATGTCCGCCGCCGCCTGCGGTACAATCTACAAAAACACCGCCGCGCTCGGGAAGGAGCGCATCAACCGCCTCGTTGAGGAGGACCGTAATATGTGCAAACTCCATTTTAGGCCTTTCCTTTATTTATATCTGTATATATTAAATATCAAGCTCAAGCATCTTATCGTTGAGCTCTGTGAGAAGATCGTCCGTAAGCTCAACGAGAGGATTCTTAGCCTCTGCCCAAAGCTCTACGCAATCGCCGCATCCCACGAAGGTGACGCTATCCTCGATTCCCGCAAACTGGAGGAGCTCTTTATCGATCATCACTCTTCCCTGTCCGTCGGGGGCGACCTTTCTTGCATTACCGCAGAATATTCTCTTTACCGTTTTTACCTGGGACTTGGGATAAGACTCAAGCTTTGCCACAAAATTCTCCCACTCGCTCTCGGAGTAAGCTGAGAGGCATTTGTCTACATTGATGGTGATAACGATGGGAGATCCAAGCTCTTCTCTGAACTTCGCAGGAAAGAACACGCGGTTCTTTGAATCGAGCGTATGAGTATGATTTCCGACCAGACCGTTCTTTGACACTGCGATCTCCCTCCATTTCTCCCCCACTTTTATGGAATGATTATGCAACGTTCCACCACGAGGGTGCTATTATTATAATATGAACCTCCTTTATTTGCAATACATTTTTGTAAGTTTTACAATATTTTTTTTGCTATTTCGCACTATTTTTTTCACATTTGTGCTTTTATTACCAATTTCCCTGCCAAAATATACCAAAATTCCTATTTTTTATCATTTCCTGACCTAAACAAATGTTTTATGCTTTTGCAAAAAACGGTGCTTTTACAAGTGCAAAAACGGTGGTGGCAAAGCCCTGTATGTAATTGCCGAAAAGCACCTCGGCGTTTGTAAAAAACAGGGCTGTCGAGAAGGATGCAGAAGCCGCATTTAAAACCGAAAAGGCTGTCGCAAATGCAAATGCGACAGCCTTTTTGTCGGTAAATTACGGTTTGTGGGGCACTATGTGCCCAACTATGATTGCCTTCGGCAAACGATAATTGGCTTAGCCAAACGATGATTGCTACGCAAACGATGATTGCCTGCGGCAAGTTATATAGGCAATCATATCATCGTTTTCCCGTAGGGAAACCATCGTGACCGAAGGTCTCATCGCGCACGAAGTGCTTATCACTTTTTCTCTTCCCCTCAAACCAAAATTTGAAGAATAAAAGCTGTCGCAAATGCATTTGCGGCAGCCCCTTCTTTTTTTGATATTTATTATTTTAATAGGAAGTTAAATATAAGGTAAAGTATTCCGTAGACGGCGGGCTGATGGATCATATATATCCAAAGAGCGTTTCTGCCCACCCACTCGAGGGGCTTTAGGGAAAAAGCGCGAAGGGCCCCCATTATATTATGCTTTTTGAAGATACCGTAGAGAAAATAGCCGCAGAAATAAAGGAATATCCACGGAAAGATCGGAACGTAATCCGAGGAATAAAAGCTATCACAAACAAAGCCGAGAGCCGACGTGAAATAATTGGCGTACAGCCCCTCGGGGAGAGCCACGGTATAGGCCGTGCCGAAAAGGCCGACGCTGCCGTGGGGAATACCGTAGGAAAGATAAAACAATAGAGCGCTGAGGGCAAGGCCTGCGTGGGGCTCTACCCTTCTGAGGAGCGCTGACGCGGGTATCATAATTAGCATTGCAACGCCGAGAAACCACAGAACGCCGAAAACTATCTTATCCGCAGGCATTGCGATGCAGGTGAATGCGGTTATGACAAGAGAGGCGGCAATGACGAGGAGGGATCTTCTGAGCTTTCTTTTGCCGAGGGACCAGGAAAAGCCCGATATTATAATAAACGACCATCTTATATAGGCCTGAAACACAGATGCGCCTCCGGTGAAGAACCAGGGGATATCAACTCCGTGTATATACACAAGGTCCCACATCGTATGATAGACTATCATCGCTATGACCGAAATACCTCGAAGGGCATCAAGGACCGTTAATCTTTCTCTTTTCATATTCTGCTCCATTTTTTGATAGGTGCATTATACACGATTTTGCCGTTTTCGTCAACATCTTATTTCAAAAGAAAAAAGATGCCGCAAAGCGGCATCTTGCAGCTTGTCGGTAAAGATATCGACAAGCTGCCCTCGGGCTGTCGAGAAGGATGCAGAAGCCGTGAATTGTCCGTCGTCGGCGTACAAAGGTACGACAGAGGGACAATTCGCGGCTAAAAAGCCGCATACAACAACGAAATCCGCCGAAAAGATCGGCGGATTTCTACTTTTT
>JAZQAS010000045.1:0-9084 GCA_045545335.1 Candidatus Avispirillum sp.
GGACAATTCGCGGCTAAAAAGCCGCATATAACAATGAAATCCGCCGATTTTCTCGGCGGATTTCTGCTTTTTTGCTGTATTTTTTCTCTAATCTAAATGTTATATGTTTTGCGGCTTTTGTTCTGCGCCTTTTTCGACAGCCTCTTCTCGTATTACAGTTCGATCTCTCCGAAATACCAGCCCATAACGCCCTGCTTTTTCACAAGGTATCCTTGGGACGTGGCCTTAAGAAGCGAAAGCCTGTCACCGATCTCAATGGGCAAAGAATAGTCCGTACAATCACGGGCGCAGAGATTACCCTCGCGATCGTTGTAGGAATCCTCGCGGGGCAACCACATTTCAGTGCCGTACCCTACAAAGCGAACACGTAGAAGACCGTCTTTTTCTTCGAGAATCTCAATTCTCTGATCATGTCCCCAATGGAAATATGAAGAGGTGTCGGAGGCTTTTTGGGCATCCTTTGCGATGACCACGGGAAAATCATCGGTGTATATGCTTGTGATGGTCTCGGGAGAACAGTTGATGTTCGGTATTACCAAAAGGTTCAGCTGTCCTGACTCTTTTGCCTCAAGCTCCTTGTCGCCGATAAAGCGAACACCGCAGCCGCCATCTATCGAAATGATCTTTCTTTTGGTATCTATAAGGGGATTTAGTTGACATATGCTGTCGTTGTATGTATCTACGGGGAAGTGACCTACAACCACGAATTTGTCAAAGGAAAGCTCTGTTTTGTGAAAAGATCCGATAGAAAGAACGCCGTATATATCCCTCACCTGTAGATTGTCAAGATCCTTTGAGGGCAGTCCTCCGTGAACGAAAATAAAGTTCTGCGTTTCAAGTATAGTGGGTAATCGTCTGATAAACTCAATTTCTTTTGAAAACCTTTCGTATACGGCATCGCGTATTTCGGGTAATTTTTCGGGTGATTCGGGATACATCCCTATTTCCCGTGCCATATCATCGAAAATGCTTGAGCCGTACCATTTTCTGTTGTGCAGAAGATAATCGTAAAAGCTTTGCGCGCTGTCGGCGGAGAGATAATCCATGTGAAGAAGACGCCACATATCGTTGTTTCCCGCAAGGGCGCGAACGTTGCCCTTCTCGGAAAGCTCCATAATAAGCTGAAGAGTTTTTAGGCTTTCGGGGCCTTTGTCGATCATGTCGCCAACGATCACAAGGATATCGTCGTCTGAAAAGTCTGAAGCTTCAAGAACGCGCCGCAGTCTGTCTGCGTGGCCGTGAATATCACTTGTAACGAGTATTCTTTTATTATCGGGGAAATTCTCTCTGTTGATTATGAGGGACATTTATCTTCTCCTTTGAGGTATCATCATAGAGGAAGTATAGCTTATTATTTCCCCAGAATATCGGAAAGGTTTGCCTGAATCTTTTCGGCAACATCGGGCTTGTTCATGGAATAGACGTGAACGTTTGTAATGCCGTTTGCGTAAAGGTCGATGATCTGATCCGTTGCGTAGGCGATGCCTGCCTGCTTCATTGCGGCGGGGTCTGAGCCGAATTTATCAACGAGGCTCTTAAAGCGCTGAGGCATAAAGGACCCCGAGAGCTTAACGGCCCTCTCCACCTGATTTGCATTGGTGATGGGCATGATGCCGGGAATTATGGGAACGGTGATGCCTGCCTCACGTATCTTATAGAGGAAATTATAGAGGAGGTTGTTGTCAAAAAACATCTGCGTTGTGAGAAAATCGCAGCCTGCGTCCACCTTCTCGCGAAGGTATCTTATATCCTCCTTCTGAGTTTCGCTTTCGGGGTGTATCTCGGGGTAGCAGGCGCCGCCGATGCAGAAGTCTGCTCCGCTTTCCCGAAGCTCAAAAATAAGCTCGGAGGCGTGGCGGTAATCCCAGCGGGAGCGGTCTGCCCCCTCGAGATGGGCGGGAATATCGCCTCTCAGCGCCATAACGTTCTGTATGCCCGCCGCCTTGATCGCCCCTATCTTTTCAGAAACGGTCTCCTTCGTTGAGGAAACGCAGGTAAGGTGGGCGAGGGTGGGAACGCCGTAGGCCTCCTTTATATTTTTCGCAATATCCAGAGTATATGCGCTTGTGCCGCCGCCTGCCCCGTATGTAACGCTCATAAATGAGGGGCAGAGACGCGCTATCTCCTCGGTTGCGGTCTTAACGCTTTCGAATGCGGTCTCCGTCTTCGGTGGGAACACCTCAAAGGAGAGGGAAAGGGTATCCTTTTTCAGAATGTCTATGATCTTCATTTTCTCTTCACTCTTTTCAATCTTCACTCTTCGTTTCTTTTTCTTCCTCGTCCTCGGGGAGGATGACCTGGGGGATAGCCTCGTCGTAGTCGTTCCAGAATTTTGTAACGGCCTCCTCGTAGCTCTTTTTGTCCTTAAGGTAGCTGAGGCCGTGGTCCGCCCCGGGAACCACAAGCAGGCGCCTCTCTGCGGCGCAGGCCTTGTAGTTTTCGTAGGTCATGGAAACGGGAACGAAGCGGTCGTCAGTTCCGTGGATGAAAAGAACGGGAACGCGGCATCTCTTCATAGCGTCGATGCAGGAGTATTCATCGCTGCCCATCTGTATCTTTTTCTTGCAGATATCGCGGGCAACTGCGGAGTATAGTCCGTAGGGGATATGGAGGTTGTTCTGAACAACGTGGCGCCAGATGGCGTGGGGAGAGGTGAAGGCGCAGTCGGCAACGATGCCGTGAACTCTCTCGGGCAGGTCAAAGCCCGCCGTCATAAGTATGGTAGCGCCGCCCATGGAAACGCCGCCGAGGTAGATGGGAGTTGTCTCCCCCTCGGTCTTTTCGCAGACCCATTTTATCCACTCAAGGCAGTCGAAGCGCTCAAGAAGGCCAAAGCCCATATAGTCGCCGCCGCTCTCACCCTGACCCCTCTGCTCGCAGAAGAGAACGGAGCAGTCGCTGTCAAACCAGCTCTTTGCGATAATGCCGAAGTCCTGAGACCAGGAGCTTCTCCAGCCGTGCATGGCAACGATTATTCTCTTGGGGTTCTCGCAGGGATACCAGTGGCCGACGAGGCGGGTGCCGTCGTAGGAGCATATCTCAACGTCCTCGTGTTCAATAGCCTCAAGGGCAGAGGCCCCCTCCATGATCTCGTTCATAACGGCGGAGAGCTCCTTTGAGCCCATAATGATATCGCGGCCGCGGTCCATATTTTTGGAAACGGTCTTGGGCACCTTTCTGTCAAGGGCGATATTCATAAGGCTTTTTGCAACAACGTGGTAGATAACGCCCACAGCCGCCGCGCTGAGAGCCGCAATACCTGCACCCACGATAATATTCTTCGTGCTTTTCTTCATAGCCTTGCTCCTTTATAGGGTAGTAGTTCTTTATACAGTTATATTATATCCCTGTTTTGTGTAAAAGGTCAATATTATTTTGAAACAGAATGTAAAAAAACGCTTATCAAAAGAGAATTGTTGAAAATGCGGGGAAAATATGGTATCATAAAGAAAGAATGAAATGAGGTGGAAAAATGCTCAAGATACTTATAGCAGAGGATGACCGCGAGCTGAGGAGGCTCTTTTCCCACGTGCTGATAAAGAACGGCTATACCGTCAAGGAGGTCGGCAACGGAAGAGATGCTCTGGATTGCGTGGAATCCGATTATTTTGATATTATCATTTCCGATATAATGATGCCCGTGATGGACGGATACGAGTTCGTCCGCCGCCTGAGAGAGGCAGGCATCACCACCCCCGTGCTTATGATAACCGCAAAGGACGCCTTTGACGATATGCGTCTCGGCTTCCTTTCGGGAACGGACGATTATATGGTAAAGCCCATAAACGTAAACGAGATGGTTCTGAGAGTGGGCGCTCTTCTTCGCCGCGCTCAGATGATAAACGACCGCAGGCAGAATATCGGAGAAACGGTGCTTGAGTGCGATTCCTTCACGGTGAATACGGGCGGCGAAAGCTTTGCCCTGCCTCAGAAGGAGTTTATGTTGCTTTATAAAATGGCGTCGTATCCCGGCAAGATATTCACCCGCCAGCAGCTTATGGACGAGGTGTGGGGCTATGAGTCGGACAGCGATACCCATACGGTGGACGTACATATAGGCAGGCTTCGCGACAGGTTTCGCGATTGCGCGGATTTCAAGATAGTAACTATCCGCGGCGTGGGCTATAAGGTGGTAAAGCTATGAGAGAGAAGAAAAAGAAGGGGCTTGAGGGGCGCGAGCTGTTTTACGATCTGCGCTCCACTAAGGGAAACTGGGTGAGCCTTAATACCCGTCTGACCATGATAGTCGTTGCAGAGGTGCTTCTTTGCGTGCTTCTTTCCTTCGGCATCATCAGCCTTGTAAATATTCTGGTTCCCGAGCTTGATAATAAGGTCCCCCTCGTTATTCAGACGGCCCTTCTCAGCCTTATCGTTGTTGCCGTTTGCACCCGTCTGCTTTCAAGAATATTCTTTGACCCCATAAAGCAGCTGAGAAACGCCATGCAAAAGGTTGCAGACGGAGATTTCTCCGTCCGCCTTGACCCCACGTTAAAGGTCTCCCGCGAGATGCAGGAGGTTTATGCAGGCTTTAATCTTATGATGGAGGAGCTCAGCGCAACGGAGATATTGCAAACGGATTTCGTTTCTAACGTTTCCCATGAGTTCAAGACCCCCATCAACGCCATAGAGGGATACACCACTCTCCTTCAGGATTGTGAAAATCTGAGCGGCGATCAGCAGGAGTACGTTGATAAGATACTTTTCAATACGGGCAGGCTATCGACCCTTGTTGGCAATATCCTGCTCCTTTCAAAGATAGAAAATCAGTCTATCAGAACGAATAAGACCCGTTTCCGCCTTGATGAGCAGATAAGGCAGTCCATCGTTGCCCTTGAGCCCCGCTGGACTCAGAAGGATATCGAGATAGATGCGGATCTTGAGAGCATTGAATATACGGGCAGCGAAAATCTTCTGCATCACGTTTGGGATAATATTATCGGCAATGCCATAAAATTCGGCCCCGATGGCGGCGAGGTCTGCGTCAGGCTGTGGAAGCGTGACGGACTCATCACCCTCACCGTTGAGGATAACGGCCCCGGCCTTTCCCCAAAGGCGCAAAAGCATCTTTTTGATAAATTCTATCAGGAGGATACCTCCCATAAGCAGGAGGGCAACGGTCTCGGCCTTGCCTTGGTAATGCGTATCCTAACCATATGCGGCGGCGATATCAAGGCCGAGAATATGGAAAAGGGCGGCTGTCGGTTCACCGTCACTCTCACGGCGAATTGAGGGTCGTATTCCTTCATTTAACACAAAACCAAAAAGCTGTTGCATCTAATGCAACAGCTTTTTGGTTTTGTGAATTTATTCATTTATCTCTTATTTCTTTCTCCAAAGACCTCTTGAGAAGAGGAGGATCATGGGGAAGAGCTCAAGTCTTCCGAAGAGCATCGCAAAGGAGAGAACGATCTTCGAGAAGGGGGAGTAGCCTGCGTAGTTTGCCGCAGGGCCAACGGCGTCAAATCCGGGGCCTACGTTATTAAAGCAAGCGGCGGTAGCCGAGATATTCGTTTCAATAGAGAAGGGCTCGAAGGAGAGGAGCAGGAATATAGCGGCAAAGCAGAGCATATAGATGGCAAAATAGTTTGAAGCGTTTTTCAAGACCGAGGAGTCTACCTGCTTTCCGTCTATTTTGACAACGTTAACGCTGCGGGGGTTGAGCATATGGCGAAGCTCGTTGCGGCAGCGCTTGAAGAGCAGGATTATTCGGGAGATCTTCAGGCCGCCGGCGGTAGAGCCTGCGCATCCTCCGATGAACATAAGAACCAGGAGGATAGCCTTTGAGAGGCCGGGCCACCGGTCAAAATCAACGGTGGAGAAGCCCGAGGTGCTGATGATGGTTGCCACCTGAAAGGCGGAATGCCTGATAGAGTCGGCAACGTTTCCGTAAATGGAGTAGATATTGATGGCGATAGTGGTGATAGCCGTGACAACTATGCCGAATAATACCCAGAGCTCCGTGTTTTTAAAGGCCACCTTGAAGCGGCGGATGAGGATAAAATAATAAAGGTTGAAATTCAAACTGAAGAGGAGCATAAAGGAGGTTATCACCCATTGGCAATAGGGGGAATAGCTTGCAATGCTGTCTGCCTTTATGCCGAAGCCGCCCGTGCCCGCAGTTCCGAAGGCGTGTACCACGCTGTCGAAGAAAGGCATTTTTCCGCAAAGGAGGAAAACGATCTCAAAAAGGGTGAGGGCGATATAGATAAGATAGAGCACTCTTGCCGTATCCTTAGCTCGGGGAACCAGCTTGCCAACGATGGGGCCGGGAACCTCTGCTCGCATGATATGGATAGAGCGGTCGGATGCTCCGGGGAGGATAGCCATAAAGAATACGAGAACTCCCATACCGCCGATCCAGTGGGTGAAGCTTCTCCAGAAGAGCATACCGTGGGAGAGGGCCTCAACGTTTGTGAGTATGGAGGCGCCGGTGGTAGTAAAGCCGCTGACGGTCTCGAAAAAGGCGTCAACGTAGGAGGGTATCTCGCGGCTGAGGAAAAAGGGCAGGGCGCCAAGAGCCGAAAGAGCTATCCATGAGAGGGATACTATTGCAAATCCCTCGCGGGCATAGATGACCTTGCTGTGCTTTCTGAATATGAGCATAAGCACTCCGCCGATGAGGGCAGCAATGCCGATGGTCATGAGAAAATGAAATATGGTGTGTTCTTTATAGAGAAGTGAAACAACAGCGGGAAGCACCATAAGCGCCGCCTCGATAAGCAGAAGCTGACCGAGGGTGAAGAAAACCATTCTGCGATTCATATTACACCTTATTTAACTATATCCGCAAGGTCGTTCATACGCTTGCCTGCGGTGAGGATGACCACCTTGTCTCCGGGGAGGATGGTATCAGAGCCCATGGGGATAATGGTCTTTTTGCCTCGGATGATGCCTGCAACAAGGGTGTTGGGCTTAAGCTTCAGGTCCTTAAGGGGGATGCGGGCGTAGCTCTCGTCCTCCTGAGCGTCAAACTCAAGGGCCTCAGCCTTGCCGTCCATAAGCTTGTAGAGGGTCTCTATCTTGCTGCCGAGAGAGTTTTTCAGCGCTCTCGCAAAGGCAACGAAAACGTTGGAGGCGATCTTTCTGGGTGCGATAACGGTATCAAGGCCCATCTTCTCTGCGATAAGGGCAAACTCGTCGCGGTTCACCTTGGGGATGACCTTGGGAACGTTCTTCGTGCTTGCATAGTAGCTGAGAAGGATGTTTTCCTCGTCCATACCCGTAAGAGAGAGGAATGCGTCCGTGTTTTCAAGTCCCGCCTCAAGGAGCAGGTCCTGATTTGCGCCGTCGCCGTGGATGATAACGGCGCCGCGAAGGGCCTCGCTCATCTCGTTGCAGCGCTTGAGGTCCTTTTCAATGATGGTAACGTTGCTTCCGCCCGTAAGGAGCATTTTCGCAAGATAGAAGCAGGTCCTGCCGGCTCCCACTATCATAACGCTCTTTGCCTGCTTCTGCGTGGTGCCCAGAGATTTGAGCAGCTTGTGAAGCTCGGAGGGGGATGCTGTGATACCTATCTTGTCTCCTGCCTCAAGGCAGAAGTTACCGTCGGGGATATATACCTTGTCCTCGCGCTGAACAACGCCCACAAGGTACTGGCCGGGGTATTTCTTTCTCATATCCATAAGGCGCATACCGCTGAGAACGGATTCGGCTTTCAGGCGAAGCTCTATCATCTCAAGGTTTCTGCGTGAGAAGGTCTCAACGTTTGCAGCGCTGGGGAGCTTTAAGATGTTATAAAGCTCGCGGGCCGCAAGGTAGTCGGGGTTAACGGCGCCTGCAAGGTCAAGGTGCAGACGGAGAAGGCCCAGACTCTGGTCGTTATATTCGGGATTTCTGATGCGGGCAACGGTGTAGGCGGCGCCCATTCTTTTTGCGATAAAGCAGGAGAGCATATTGATCTCATCGCTGCCCGAGAGGGCGATAAAGAGATCCACCTTTTCGATGCTTGCCTCTTCGAGAACGTCGCTGTCTGCGGCGTTTCCGCAGACGGTCATAACGTCGAAGCTGTCGGTGACCTCGTCAAGTGCCTTCTGATTGATATCAATGGCGGTGATGCTGTGGCCCTCCGCCGAAAGGCTTGAGATGACGGTCCTTCCTATTTTTCCGCATCCTGCGATTACTATATCCATATATACCTGTCTTTCTGACTGTTGGTGGTTGATCTAAAAGTTGTGTCTTTCGATAACCCCAAGTATAGCACAAACGTCTCGTTCTTTCAACAGTATTTGCAAATTTATTATCCCCGTGCCTTAATATTTTACTGTTATAAAAACAAAAACCGTGCTGTCGACAAGCTGACCTCGGGCTGTCGAGAAAGGCGCAGAACAAAAGCCGCAAAACATATAACATTTAGATTAGAGAAAAAATACAGCAAAAAAGTAGAAATCCGCCGAGAAAATCGGCGGATTTCATTGTTATAAGCGGCTTCTGCATCCTTCTCGACAGCACGGGGGTTAATCAGAGTTCTTTGCGATCCATTGACTCCACTGGTTGTAGTATTTGGGAATGGGGTGGAAGTCGTCTGAGGCGTAGCCCTTGCCGAGAGCGCAGTTCTCGTCGTCAAAAATAGGGTTAACGTCAAGATATTTCACCGTAGCGCCGTCTGCAAAGGAGGCCTGCATAGCGTTGATCTCGTTGAGCTTTTCGTTTCTGAAAACGGGGTCCACCTTTGAGCGCTCGTGCTTTATGTGGAGGTTTGCCATAATGTAGATAACGGCGTCGGGCTGATGGGTGCGAACGGTGTTGACAAGCTCGGTGAACTTTGAGGTAAGGGGCTGAATGTTGTAGCCCATCTCGTTGATGCCAAGCATTATGTAGACCTTGTCGTAGGTCCTTTCCTCAAGAAGGGGAACGAGCTTGGTGGCGCCGATGCTGCGAACGCTGACGGTCTCGTTGAAAACGCGGAACATGCTGAGGCCCGTTGTTGCAAAAACGTCTGCCTTGCCAAGGCCGCCGAAGTTGTAGATGCCGACGGTCCTTGAGTCGCCGATGAAGAGGGAGTTGTCAAAAACGGATTTATCCACATCCCCTTCGGGAACGTAGTCCGTGATGGGGGTAGTCTCGGGGGGAGCTGTGGTCACGGGG
>JAZQAS010000046.1:0-5419 GCA_045545335.1 Candidatus Avispirillum sp.
GATCCGACTCCCGACTGTCCTAATTACAGACGTAACGCTTACCTGCAAATATCGTTTCGTTGAAAGGACAGCCGCAGGGGTTCCCCGAAAGCGAGTTTTCGAGCTTTTGGGGGTTCCCGTCGGGGACGCCTGTCCCTACAAAAAAATCTATTGTTCTCCACTCCTATCAGAACGCAAAGATGAATCTTCTTTTGTGGATATACGACTAAATTTGATTTCAAAAAAACTCCCCAAGCCGCTTTGCGGCTTGGGGAGTAAAGCTTATGCAATATATCTGTCCTCAGGCTCGTATTCGCCTTTCTGAACAAGCTCTATTGATATAAATTTGAGGTATTCTCCGTGATCCTCATATTTAAATTCATATAAGTCACTTTTTACCGTTCTCTGGAAATCTGCATAAGTCTGTAACTGTACTGTAATAATACCGTTTTTCTTTGTCTCCGATACTATCTGCCCGGGCCTTATGAAGCCACCGTGACCCCAAAGCTCAACAGTTCCTGTTTCGCTGTTGATCATTGTGTCGGGAATTTTGAGATCAACAAGTCCGAAAATGTCCTTGGCAGCGTTTTTGTAAGTCTCGGGATAATCGAGGTAATTCAAATTTCCTCTCACGTGTAAGAATTTGAGAATATCATTCTTGTAAGTATCCCAGTCCTTTTCTGTAGCATCATTTATTTTTTGGATAGTATTAAGATCATAGTTGCCGAACGAGCTTATCCAATAGTTTGTATACAAAGATGCAAGGGAAGTCTCTGACTCTGCCGAGGGATCCTTGTTACCCTCACTTAGTCCGTCTAAATATACTGCCCCCCAGCGGCCCTGTTCAAAGGTCACGGTATACTCACCGACAGGCACCGTATCGAGGCTGCTTTTTGTTATTTTAACTGTAAGCTGAAGGTCGCTGTTAACTACCTTGAAACGAGTATCCTCAAATTCAAAATCCTTGTACTGTTCGAGAACGCCCTTGCGGCAACCGAGAAGCTCTTCAAGCTTTGCCGTGTCCTTTTCAAGAAAAGCGCGCGCGCAGTCCTTCTTTGCAGTGTGCCTAAAGTATGATTCAAAGCTGTCAAGATAATCAAGATAATCTATATCATCAAGATCGTCTGATTCGTATACGGGTATATCACCGAAAAAATTGCCGCCTGCCTTGTATTCGGAGAGCTTTTTCGTGTCAGTGTTGTATTCGGCACTGCCTGTCAGCATTATCTGCTTGTCATCGGAAACAAGGAGTATGCCCATTTCAAGAACGTTTTCATTTGTCTCTCTCATATTTATCAAAATAGAGAGCGCAGAGTGGTTTCTGCTATATGCAGCTTCATAGGGCGCTGTTGCATCATCATTAAGGTCGTGTGCTTTGAGGATATCCTCGCGTTCAAAGCAGAATGTGTCTGCGATCTCGCCGCTTTTAAGATCAACAATAGTAACACAGCTTGTTGCGGCCTCCTCGTAGCATCCGTAGTTGTTACCTTCACGGTCTTTTATGTATACGATAGCCGCAATGCTTTCGTCCTCGCTGATAACGGCGTAGGGCTTGATCGAGGGAGTGTAGTATACCTTATCGTGGAAATAAACAGGCAATTCCAAGGTATAGACCTGACTGCTTTTTAAAGTGATCGTGTGGTTATTGTAGTCGGCGATCATTCTCCAATCTTTATTTCCTGTTTCGCAAAATGTTTGATTGTTATAAAGCTGCTTTCTTTCTTCTTCAAAAACAGATTTTTTGAGTGAGAGCGTTCCGTCATTGTGCTCATATGCAGTTTTGATAATTCCCAAAGAAAGCACGTGAGCCTCGTCGTGTATCAAATAATAGTTGCTGTATAGCGTTCCGTCCTCTACTGTGAAAAATTCGTGAGCTCTGTCTATGATCGGAAGATCAAGACTCAGGATAGGATTAATTCCTATAGAATGATAAACCTTACCGTCCAGCGTAAGTGTGTACGTATAATAGCCGGTGTTAGAATTATCTGTCGTTACCGTTTCTTTGTCAAGATAGAATTTTTTGCTAACGGTATCAAAAGAGTCCTCAAGGGGGAGCTCGCAAAGGGTGGCACCGTCAAAAACGTGAAGCTCCTCTCCGCATGCGCCTTCGCCGATGGCATCAGTAGAGAGTGTGAGGATGTGGTCTGATACGCCGTCTTTTGTAATGTCTGCAGAGTGGTAGGCAGACCTTGTGGATGCATAAAGACCGTATGAGCCTTCAAAATACATGCTATCCTCTCCGACTGTGAGCATAAGCTTCTCGTCTTTTCCGTAGTAGATGCTTGCATCTTCATCTTTCGCGCAAAGCTTTACGTCACCTTCGCTCCATATAACGAAAGGATAATCCTCTTTTGGAGACTCGATCTTTTCAGCTATAGTGGTGTCTTCAATTTCCGTTTTCTTTTCCTCGCATCCGCAAAAAGAAAGAACGGCAGCAAGTATAAGCAGAATAGAGATATATTTTCTCATTTTTTGACCCCTTTCCATTGATTATATGCCGAACGACCTGTCTTCTACTTAAATAATATCATTAATATTTACCTGTGTCAACAATGGATAACAAAAATACTGATGCGAAAATTGTAGACTTTTGATTTTTTAATGATATAATATAAGAAGTAAAATAAAGGAGGTAAAGATGAAAGGCGATCTCACAAAGGGAACTCCGTGGATATCCGTTTGCAAATTCACGTTTCCGCTGCTTCTCAGCGTAATATTTCAGCAGATATATTCAATAAGCGACAGTATAATCGTCGGCAAATTTGCCTCCGACGGAGAGAGCGCCCTTGCCGCAGTCGGCGCCTCATATTCCATAACCATGGTGTATATGGCCGTTGCCGTAGGCTGTAACGCAGGCTGCTCCGTTGTGATAAGCCAGCTCTTCGGCAGCCGCAGATACAGAGATATGAAGACCGCTGCCGCAACCACCCTCATTGCCTCCACCGTGTTGTCTCTTGTAATGAGCGTCATCGGCATTATCTTTTCAGATGACCTTCTGAGGCTTCTCAATACCCCCGAGAATATTATGAAGGACAGCGCGCTGTATCTCAATATGTTTGCCATCGGCTTCGTTTTGCTGTTTTTATATAATATCTGTAACGGCATATTCACAGCCCTTGGAGACTCCGTCACCCCTCTGGTCTTCCTCATAACCTCCTCAGTTGCAAATATCATCCTCAATATCGTATTCGTAAAGGATATGGAGCTCGACGTGTTCGGCGTTGCCCTTGCCTCGGTGGTCACTCAAAGCGCCGCGGGCGTTTTGTCCTTTGTGTTTGCGCTTATTAAGCTTTCTAAGATAAAAACAGAAAAATACAGCCTGTTTTCATTAAAGATGCTTGGCACCGTGGCGAGATATGCTATCCCGAGCGTTCTTCAGCAGAGCTTCGTTTCAGTCGGCAATATCTTCATTCAGAGCCTTGTCAATTCCTTCGGCTCCTCAGTCATCGCAGGCTATAGCGCCGCCATCAAGCTCAATACCTTTGCAATAAGCTCAATGGCCACCCTCGGCACGGGCATCTCAAGCTTCACGGCTCAGAATATCGGAGCGGGAAAGCTTGAGCGGGTAGGCAAGGGTATGAAGGGAGCGGCTCTTATGGCCGTTACCGTTTCCTTTGTGTTCTTCGTTGCCTATTTCATCTTCCCCGATGAGATGATATCCCTCTTTATGTCAAAGGGCGATATGAGCGCTCTTGCTCTCTCCTCGGGCAGAGATTTTCTCCGTATAGTCACCCCGTTTTACGTTTTCGTCGGCGTAAAGCTCCTTTGCGACGGAGCTCTCCGCGGCGGCGGAGCTATGGGGTATTTCCTGCTTTCCACCTTCACAGACCTTATTCTGAGAGTGGCTCTTGCCTATATCCTCTGCGCTCTCTTTGCCTCTCTTGAGTATAAGGGCATATGGCTTTCCTGGCCCGTTGGCTGGACCGTTGCGACCGCAATGTCTCTCGTTTTCTATCTTACGGGAGCATGGAAAAGAGGAAAGACCGCTTAGTCATAAACGGGACATAAATTGTTAACCGATAATTCGTTGAAGAGTTTTTCGAGGCGTGGTATCATATCCACAGAATGACAAATTTTGTGGGAGGCCTGCATGAGACGACTGATTGCTACCGCATTGTCCTTAATAGCATCAGCGGGATTTATATCCTGCTCAGGCAGTGCGCCCGAGCTTTACGATATGGCCCTCGGGGCAAAGCTCTCCGAGGTAGAGGCGGTTGAGCTCTCCTATTACGAGGGCTGCTATTCAAACGGCGAATATGGCCTTGAGATCATATGCGCCGAGAAAAAGGCCGATAGCTGTGTCTATGATTTCATTCTCTTTAATATGGAGGATGGAGAGCAGCAGCTCTTCGGCACCTGCGAGGGAATATTTGAGCACGGAAAGATATTCAGAGCCTCTGACGTAAAGGATGAGAAAAACGAGATCGTCGCCGTCGTGGCGGAGGACTTCTCCGTTGACGTGACGTATATTTGCGGAGGCACCGAGGTGGCCTGCGCCTCGGGAAATTATACCTATTGCGGAAACGAGGTCGAAATAAGCGCCGAGAAGGCCGCCCTCGTATCAAAGGGCGAGTACAGAAACGGCGAGTATAAGCTGACCGTTTCCGAAAACGGAGGCGTCACCCGTACATATATCACCGATGCGGACGGGCTCATCGTTTTTGAGGCGTCAAAGATAGGCGGCACGCAAAGAAGCTCCTATATGGTCACCTATAACGGAACCACCGTTGAGATAGGGGCCGCCGTCATCGAGGGCAGAGAAGCGATAGAGATCGCCGAGTATTCCGGCAAAAGAAACGTTCCTTACAGCGGAGTATATTACAGAATAGAAAACTGAGAAAACGCTTATTGCGTTTTCTTTCAGTCTGTCGAAAAAGGCGCAGAACAAAAGCCGCAAAACATATAACATTTAGATTAGAGAAAATTGAGCAAAAAAGTAGAAATCCGTCGAGAAAATCGGCGGATTTCATTGTTATAAGCGGCTTTTGTTCTGCGCCTTTTTCGACAGCCCTTTTATTATGTTTTATCAGATACAATTCGGTTCGCGTGATGATGTACGGCTACAAGTGAGGCAGCGGCTCAAGCTAAGTCCTTCCCCCAAAGATTCGGGGGAAGGTGGCTCCTTAGAGCGAGGCTTGATTATTGCTTTTTAAATTTCCGGCTGGTGACTTTAAGCTAAGACAAACTATATGGGGGAGACGGATGAGGGTTTGCTATCTGGACGAGAGCTGTCTTTCAAATCAAGTTGAGCGGTATTTGATTAATAAATTTAAAGATATTCTCCTATGCCTTGCATACAGAATTTTTTGGTTTTGGTTCGCACCCAGGTAGCAAACCCTCATCCGTCACCGCCTATGAAGACATCAAATGCTTTTATTCTAACTCTGGAAATACTATTCCTTTTAAGTTTCAAGATACTGCATCGGTGCCACCTTCCCCC
>JAZQAS010000047.1:0-6762 GCA_045545335.1 Candidatus Avispirillum sp.
TTGATCCCTCGCCCTCGTAGTAGGTCAGCCAGAAAAACTCGAAGCTCTCCATCATTTCGCTTCGGAGGCATACATAGGGATAGCCGTCGGCGTAGCCGCCCGTATAGTAGTAGGCATCCCATTCGGCGTTGTGCTGCCAATTGTCCTCGCCATCCAGCGATACGTCGTACTGTATACAGATCTCAAATGACCAAAGGCCGTATTTTTCATAGAACGCTTCGCTGTCACGGTCGTACTCCGCCGCAAGCAGAGCAACTTCCGGATCGGCTACCATGATCATTCGCAGGTCGTCGTGGTGTCCTTCGCTTGCGTTGCCGTCGGTATAGACGAAATAGTTAGGGGCTTTGGGGGCGGGCAGTTCAAATTCCCCAATATCGTTTTCCTCTGCGGCAATTACGGTCATTGTGCAAAGGGATGACAGCATAAGAAGAACGAGTAAAATGCTAATTGTTTTTTTCATGATGATCTCTCCTTTCCGAGAGGATTTGTCAAGGAGTTACGGCTCCCGTTATTAGTCTTGCAAGATTATTTGCATCTATTGCGTTGAGAATGCCGTCGCCGTCAAGGTCTGCGGCAAGGTACTGTTAGGTTGTGGGAGCAAGGTCTCCGGCAATGATTCTCTTAATAATGTTTGCATCCATTCCATTGATCTTTCCGTCGCCGTTGATATCGCCCTTGATATACTCGGGTACTTCTTCGTAGTCAGGATCGGCCTCGCCGCAGACCGTGCAAGCACCGTCCTCAAAGCTGTGGCCGAGTGCCTCTCCCTCTGTTGCACCGCAGACGGTACAGGTCATGGGAGCGGTGCAGGTTGCATCGGCAAAGCTATGAACGCCGTCTCTTACCTCGCCGCAAAGATTGCAATCGCTGTCGCAGGCGCTGTCGTACTCGTGAAGGCAGGCTTCAAAGATTATGGTTGCCGCGAGCAGCTTATCGTTGATGGAATTTATGTCGATCTGGTTCCACTGTGCTTCGGTTCCGCTGTATTCTACCAAAGAAAACTTCGGGCAATATGCGACGACATTGTTTTCAATGGTCTCTACGCCGCTGTGAAGGCTCATGGATTCAAGAGCCGTGCAGTTCAGGAACGCACCGTATTCAATGGTTTTAACACCTTTACCGAGAATTACCGTTGTCACTTCAGAGCATGAGGCGAATGCATAGTTGCCAATGGTAACAACGCTGTCGGGAATTATAAGCATAGACTGAAGCTTACAGCCGGCTAAAGCGTGCGCACCGATAGTTATAACAGAATTGGGAATTATGATGTCTGTAAGATTTTCGCACTCGTAGAAGGTATAATCATCGATAACGGTTAAGCCCTCGGAAAGGGTTACGCTTTCAAGAGCGGTGCAGTCCTCAAAGGCATTGGCGCCGATTGAGGTAACGCTGTCGGGGAGAACTATACCGGTGAGCTTAGTGCATCCCTGGAAGGCTCTCGCGCCGATCGAAGCAAGGCCTTCCTCAATAGTTATGCTTGAAAGTGCGGTACACTGGTAGAATGCACTTACGCCGATTGAGGTAACACCTGAGGGAATGGTTATCGTTTCAAGAGCTCTGCACCAATGGAACGCTTCGTTGCCTATAGACGTAAGGCTTTGAGGAAGGCTGATGCTCTTGAGATTATAGCAGTTATCGAAGGCCTCGTCGTAGATAATCTCAAGTCCCTCGTGAAGGGTCGCGCTCTCAAGACTGTAGCAGCCGTTAAACGCCTGGACGTCAATAACGGTGACCGTAGAGGGTACGGTTACGCTTTCAAGCATTTTACAATAATAAAATGCACGTCCGTCGATCTCTTCGATGCCCTCGGGTATGACCACGGTGGCAAGAGCCTCGCAGTTTGCGAAGGCGCTGTAGCTGACAGTGTTCAGACTTCCCGGAAGTGCTGCGCTGACAAGAGCAGTACAGCCTTCGAACGCATACATACCCATGCTTTCAACACCCTCGGGAATATCTATGCTTGAAAGAGCCTTGCAGCTTTGGAACGCATAATCGCCGATAGTTACAAGTCCCTCGTTAAGAGTTACGCTTGCAAGGGAGGTACATCCATGGAACGCGGAGTTACCTACGGCACTAACGCTGCCGGGTACGTTTATGCTCTCAAGGGCCGTACAGGACTTGAAAGCATAGTCTTCGATGCTTTCCACACCCTCGGGGATAGTTATGCTCTTAAGGGCTTTGCAGTTAAAGAAGGATGCGGTGCCGATGGTCTTTAAGCCTTCGGAAAGTGTTACTTCTGTAAGAGATGAGCAGCTTGCGAAGGCCTCGGTGCCGATCACTCTGATGCTGTCGGGAAGAGTTACAGATGCAAGGGTCGTATTGCCTCTGAACGCATCCTCGCCGATCTCAACGACGGGGCATCCGTTGATAATTGCGGGAACTGTAAGCTCCGTTGCCGTTCCGGTATAGCCTGTGATATAAGCCTCGCCGTCGGTTATGCTGTAAGTAAGGTTAGTATTAAAGTAGCATACGGTACAAGCCTCGCCGCCCTCAGGGAAGGTGTGGTCGGTTACGGTTCCTTCAACGGTTCCGCAGACCGTGCAGGTAGCGGGAACTATACAATTGGCCTCCGTAAAGCTGTGACCGAGTGCGGGGATCTCAACGTATGTAGTATAGTCGCAACGGCTGCAGGTTACGTATTCCTCCCAGCCGATATCCGTACAGGTTGCGCTCTGTGCTGAGTGAGTGATCTCATCGTGGCCGAGGGCTTCTCCCTCTGTCTCGCCGCAGACCGTGCAGGTAGCAGGTACCGTGCAGGTTGCATCTGCAAAGCTGTGACCGAGAGCCTCGGCAAGGGTTGCGCCGCATACCGTACAAAGCTGAGGTGTTGTACAAGTAGCCTCCTCGCCTGCAGTGTGGCCGAGAGCCGCTACGAGGGCTTCGCCGCAGACTGTACAGAGCTGAGGATCGGTACAGGTAGCGCTGTCTCCCGCAGTATGGCCGAGAGCCTCTGCAAGAGTTTCACCGCAGACCGTGCAGGTCTGAGGAGCAGTACAAGTGGCCTCTGCTCCCGCAGTATGGCCGAGAGCCTCTGCAAGGATCTCACCGCAGGCCGTGCAGGTCTGAGGATTTGTGCAGGTAGCCGCTTCGCCTGCAGTATGGCCGAGGGCCTCTGCAAGAGTTTCGCCGCAGACTGTGCAGAGCTGAGGGGTCGTACAGGTAGCGCTATCGCCTGCAGTGTGGCTGAGAATACCCATCATGATTTCGCCGCATACCGTACAAAGCTGAGGCGCAGTACAGGTAGCCTCTTCGCCCGGAGTATGACCGAGGGGGTGACCATTGATAGCACCGCAAACCGTACAGGTCGCAGGAAGCGTACAGGTTGCGTCCGCATAGCTGTGGCCGAGAGCGCTGCCGGTAGTGACTCCGCAGAGGGTGCAGGTAGCGGGGGTCGTGCAGGTTGCGTCCGCATAGCTGTGGCCGAGGGCGCTGCCATTAGTGACTCCGCAGAGGGTGCAGGTAGCGGGGCTCGTGCAGGTGGCATCCGAATATCTGTGGGGCGCACTTCTTTCAGCACCGCAATAATTGCAATTAGCGTCGCAAACGTCGTCATAGCGGTGTCTGCATCCGAAGGTGATCGGTGCATTAAGCAAAATTTCGTTGCCGTCTTCTACGGTAATCTTCGCCCACTCGCTCTCCGTTCCAAGGTAATTTATCGAGGCGATAGCCTTACAGCCCGAAAAAGCGTCGGCGCCGACGTAAACCACCGTAGCGGGGATCATAACATACTTCAGCTTCGTGTTCGCGGCAAACACGCCGTCCCCGATCATCTTGACCTCGTATCCGTTAATGCTGTAGGGGATAATAACACTTGTTCCCGTTCCGATGTATCCGGTGATCGTTGCGATGTATCCGGTGATCGAGTAGATGAGGCCGTCAGCGGTGGTGCCGCTCGTAGTACCGATGCCTTCCTTGGCGGAGATCGGTATTGCACCCATCGGTATTACCGAAAGGATCATAACTGCTGCAAGGATAAGCGAAAGTATCCTGCCTGCTTTCTTTGTTTTCATTGTATTTTCCTCCCTAAATGTTAGTTTTATATTATTCAAAACAAGCCGGACATTATATCCGGCTTGAATGTTCAGCTTTTGTTCAAATCAATCCGGCAACAATTTTTCTCAGCATAAGCGAATCTACTGCGGTTATCTTACCGTCGCCGTTCATATCGGCAGCCTCGTTATAGCTTTCCGAGTCTCCGCTTACAATAGAGTTCAATATAATGAACCTGATAGCGTAAGAATCCTTCGGTGAAACGATACCGTCGCCGTCAATATCGCCGAGAATTACTTCTTCTTCGGGCGGATCTACAGGGGGTTCTGTTCCAACGTAAATGGTAAAGGAGTCGTGATAGCCCTCGACGGTTACCACGTCTACCGTTGTAACGCCTTCGCCTACGAGATATACCAGAAGTTCATCACTGTAGCCGCCGTCAACAACTGCAACTTCGGTATCAAGAACCGACCACATAAGAAGACCGTGATCGTAATAGGTGGCACCGCCGTTACCCATCATTGCATAAAAGCTAACAGTTTCTCCGACTTCATAAACGTTTCTCTCATCGGAAACGATTGTGATGCTGTCTGCATAGTATTCTTTACAAACGGAAACGTAGTATTCTTCTGCTTCCAGAGCATCGTATATACTGCACTCAATAATAAGCTCCTGACCTGCAACGAGGTCTACCGTGCAAAGGAAATTATAGTGATATCCGTCATCATAATTACTGTATTCACAATACCCGTCATCACCGTAAGCATACAGGTTTACGTCTACGTCTGCATTACCCGTGGAATATACGGTATAGGCTCCGTCCTCCTCGGCAGTAAACACAAACCAGCCCTCGGAGTAATGGCCGCCGGTCCTGACCGTTTTTACTTCATCAAGGTCGATATGCTTATACCCTACCTCATGACTCTCTATCACGCAGGAGGCGGAAATCTCTTTGCCGACAATGCTTTCGCTAACGGTTGCCGTGAGAGTAGCGGTGCCTGATGCGTAGAATCTATACCATGCATAGTTTCTGCCGAAAAGCATATTCATTCCGATATCGTCACCGTCAAGTGACCACAAGACGTATTCAAGAGCTGACTGATTGGCAGTCTCGGGCAGGAGCGAAACATTGAACTCATAGTAATCCGCATCCGTATATACAGTACAGGAGTCTCCTGAGGACATTACGAGACCGTCAACCTCATCGGTAACCGTATACGCCATAAGCTCAAATTCGCCGAACAGAGTATTGTATTCATCGGGATGCTCAAAGCGCACTTCAACGATATACGTAGTGCCGGGAACGGAATTATAGAACTGTAGGTTGAAATTCTCTCCTGCGCCCTTTCTTCCTTCCGTTTTAATGGGATCTACGTCCTCCATACCGTAGATGGAGCACTTAAGGTCAAGCTTTCCTCTTGAGAGGATTCCGTACATACCCTCCTCTTCTGCGGTGAAATAATAGGAGCGGATCTCGTAATCGTACATTTCGTCCGTGACGGTCACTCCCGTTTCAAGCTCGGGGAGCTCGCCCTCGCAGGTCACGTAATAGGAGTCGCTCGCGCTGACGCCGTTGGAATACGTAACGGCAGTTACCTTTGCAACACCGGGGGAATGAAGCTCAATGGATGCACCCCAAGTTCCGCTGTATTCGATTCGTCCCACGCGTTCGGGCTCGATATACCATTCGATCTCCTGTGATTTGTGATTATCGGGGTTGATAATAAGCTCGCAGTGAAGATCCTCGTTGATACCTGCGACCGTTCCGTCGAGGGGGACGATCTCAAGGCTTGAGATGGGCATTATCTCAGAGATCTGAACGCTGTAGGATATATCGCGGTATTCATCGTGTGCTACGGTTTCAAGATAATATGTTTTTCCTGCAACCATATCACATTCAACGTAAAAATTATTGTCGCTGTATAAATCATCGTTTTCCACTGAGATCTGCTCATAATCGGAGTTATAGATCATACCCCAATAGCCCTCGTCCTTGCCGTCCTCCTCAACCGAGAAGAATCTGTACGTGCCGTCTCTCTCGGGTACGAAGCAAAGAAAATCCCAGTTATCCGTTACGGCGTGCACAATGTCCTCGCGAAGAACTGCCTCTTCTACTGCGGGCTCGGCAATTACGCCTACGTCAAACTCGGAGGGGGATCCGTATATCTGCACGTAAACCGTATAGCTTTCCTCTGCCTCAAGATATACGGAAAGGCGGAAGTTTTCGCCCTTTCCGGAAAGGTGATCGTAGGTCAGATACTCAGAGGTACTGTCTTTAAGTATATACCCGTATGTATCCTCTTCTCCGGTTGAGTAAATGAAATAGAATCCATCATTTTCCGGAACAAACTCAAAATATGTTTCATACTCTGTGAGTTTGTATTCTTCACCCACAGTTAACCGGGCGGGCTGCTCTGCTGCATATATTGCCGTTCCCATTGATGATACCAAAAGTGCCATAATTACCATCAGGGATACTAATTTCGTTTTCATAGTGTATTTCTCCTTTCTGCCATCAGGTTGCCGTTGCGGGCCGCCCGTGATTTAGAATTATTTCACAAGCGTTGCACCCTTATAGAAACTTTTCGCAATTTCCTCGTAGGTTTCGATATTTACGATTTCCTGTCCGAAAACGCTGTCCGTTCTGTCAACAGAAGTCATACAAAGTTCTTCGGATTTATCTTTGTAATTTGTCAACGCCGTCGAGGGATCAATACCCTGTGACTCGTACAGATCCCACTTGCTCTGATAATCATCCATCGCTTTCTTGTA
>JAZQAS010000048.1:0-6701 GCA_045545335.1 Candidatus Avispirillum sp.
TATTGAGAATAATCAGAACTTAATTGTCGAAGGTTGCTATATTCCATTCGATTGGCAGAAAGACTTTGACTCCGAATATCTTGAAAGCATCAAATATTACTGTCTTATAATGAGTGAGGAATATATCAGAAATCACTTTGCCGACATAAAGAAATATGCAAATGTCATTGAAAATCGTGTGGATGATGAATGGTGCACAATGGAGGGCGTGTTGGCAGATAATGCGGAAGTCCTCGCCCTTGCGAAAAAGCATAATGCAAACTTTATTCTCATTGATGACCAATACGAGATTAATATTGATTTAGATTGATAAATTCCAATTTATCGTATAGCAAAGCACCGATAGGTTATTAAAACCCATCGGTGCTTTTTTACATCCTTATGAGAAGTAGCCTTTTGCACTGCTTTTTATGATCTATTCCATATTATTCAGTCTTAGCTGGCCGCAGGAGGCATCTATATCGCTTCCGAGGCGGCGGCGGATGGTTGCGTTCATACCGAGGCTCTCAAGGAGGCTTCTGAATCGCTCCGCTCCCTTTCGGTCGGGGGCATCGAAGCCCGTTTCCGTTACCTTATTAAGCATAATAAGATTGATATGGGAGGGGCCGCGCATTCCCTTTTTCAAAAGCTCGGCAAGAGCCTTTGCATCCTGCTCGCTATCGTTTTCTCCCGATATGAGAGTATACTCAAAGGAGACTCTTCTGCCCGTTTTTTCAAAATACTCGCGGCAGGCAGCCATAAGGTCCGCTATGGGGTACTTATTATTCACAGGCATAAGGGCTGAGCGGCGGGCATCGTTTGCCGCGTGGAGAGAGATGGACAGCGTTACGGGAAGTCCCTCCCCTGCAAGCCTTTTTATGCCGGGGATGAGGCCGCAGGTGGAAACGGAGATATGGCGAAGACCGATATTCAAGCCCTCGGGGCTTGAAACAAGGCGAAGGAATTTTACCGTATTATCATAATTATCAAGGGGCTCGCCGATGCCCATCATAACTATTCCGCCGACACGCTCTCCCGTATCACGCTGAATGACCACTATCTGCCCGAGTATCTCAGAGGCAGTAAGGTCTCTTGCTCTGCCCCTCAGGGTGGACGCGCAGAATTTACAGCCCATTCTGCAGCCTGCCTGACAGGAAACGCAAACGGTGTTTCCGTGCTCATAGCGCATAAACACGCTCTCCACGCACTCGCCGTCGATCATTCGCATCAGATACTTGACGGTGCCGTCCTTTTGGGACACCTGCTTTTTCGCGATCTCGGGGAGGCGATAGTCGCACTCGGCGGCAATTTTTTCGCGAAAGGCGGCGGGGAGGTTTTTCATTTCAGAAAGTGGGGCTCCCTTTTGCATCCAGCCGTAGAGCTGCTGACCGCGAAACTTTTTATCCCCAAGCTCAAGAGCAAGGCTCTCGCACTCGGAAAGAGTATATCCAAGAATATCAGGCTTCACCTTTGCTCCTCACTTTCTTTCCATTTTACATATATAGAAGCCGTCCGTGCCGTCGGTATCGGGCATCAGAACAAGGCTTCCCGAGCACTCTCCCTTTGCCCAGGTGAAGGGCTTGAGGGCAAACTCATTATTATTCTCAAGAAATTTTTTGCAGACCTCGAAGTTCTCCTCGGGGTTCAGCGTACAGGTGGAATACACGAGAGTGCCGCCGCGTTTTACGTATTTTGCCGCGCCGCAAAGCACGTCATACTGTATAGCGGGGAGATTATCTATGCTTGCGATATCCTTATATTTGATATCGGGCTTCTTTCCGATAACGCCGAGACCCGAGCAGGGCGCATCGCAAAGGACGCGGTCTGCCTTTTCAAACAGTGCGCTATCAGGCTTTCTTGCATCTCTCGCCTCGGCTGAAATTATTGAAATGCCAAGCTTTTCTGCTCCCTTTCTTATAAGAGAGAGCTTGTTTTCATGGATATCGAAGGAGCGGAGAGTTCCCTCGTTTTTCATATTGACAGCCGTTGCAAAGCTTTTGCCGCCGGGGCAGGCGCAGGTATCAACGACGGTTTCACCGGGCTCAGCTCCGAGAATATATGCGCAAAGGGCGCTGGCCTCATCCTGAACGAACCAAAGGCCCTTTTCAATTCCCTCGCTGACGCCATCAAAGCTCTCGGTACAAACGCAATCGGGAACGAGGAGGCTCTTCTCGGCGCCAAGCCTTTCGCAGGCCTCGCCCACACTTATCTTCAGGGTATTTACGTGGAGGGTGATCCTTTCGTTTTCAAGAAAGGCTGCGAATATACTTTCCGCTCTCTCATATCCGAACCAGCTGACAAAGCGATGGCAAAGGTCTCTCGGCACGGAATAGGCAACGGAAAGATACTCCTCGCTCCCCTCCTTTGGGAGAGGAAGCTTTTTTGAGTCTCTCAAATAAGCGCGAAGGAGGGCATTTACAAATCCCCCTGCCCTTTTGCCTGCCAGACTGACAGACTCGTCCACCGCGGCGTGATCGGGTATCTTATCCATAAAAGAAAGCTGATAGATACCGAGGCGAAGAGCCGCCAGGGCCTCTGGGTCTATTTTTTCAAGGGGAGTTTTTGAATACCTTTTAATAACGGCATCAAGTGTCATTACCCTCTCAACCACTCCGTACACAAGGGCGGTATATAGACCGCGGTCGGCTCCCGAAAGCTCACGCTTTACGAGAGTGGAGTTGACCTCAAGATTTGAATACTTGCCGCTTTTCATTTTTATGAGAGAAGCGTGGGCCGCCTCTCTCGCAGGATTTACTTTTCCCATTTCAGCATATCACCAAGGTCGATGCGTCGGCCTCGCACAAAGTCGCCTGCGGACATTTTGCCCTTGCCCTCGGGAACGACGGACAGCACCTTTATCTTTTTGCCGCCGCCGACAACCACCTCAAAGCCATCCTTCTGCAGAGCGCAGACCGTTCCGGGAGCTGCCTCTGATGAGCCGCCTGCCGCTTCTGCACAAACGATCTTCAACAGGCGACCGTCGGGGGTCTTTGTCACTGCAAGGGGAAAGGGAGAAAGGCCGCGGATGCGGCAAAGGAGCTTTTCGCGATCAATGGAGAAATCTATGATGCAATCATCCTTGGTTATCTTCTCGGCATAGGTGGCAAGGCTATCGTCCTGCTTTTCGCGGACGGCGCTTCCCTCCCCAAGCTGCTTCATTGCGCTGACGAGAACTCTGCCGCCGATCTCTGCAAGGCGATCGTGCAACGTTTCAAAATTATCCTCATCCGTTATGGGCGTGGTCTCCTTAAGGATCATATCGCCCGTATCAAGGCCAACGTCCATATACATTACGGTGATGCCCGTTTCCTTTTCTCCGTCCATCAGCGCGCGCTGAATGGGCGCCGCTCCGCGATACTTGGGAAGGATGGAGCCATGGGCATTGATACAGCCGAGGCGGGGATAGTTTATGATATAGGGGGGCAGGATCTTTCCGTATGCCGCAACGATGATGATATCGGGGGAAAGCTCCTCAAGTGTTTCCTTGAAGGCCTCGTTTCTAAGAGTTTCGGGCTGATATACGGGGAGGCCGCGCTCCTCGGCATATACCTTTACGGGGGGAGGAGTGAGCTTATAGCTTCTGCCCTTGGGCTTATCGGGCTGAGTTACAACTCCCACAACGTCATAGCCTGCATCGCAGACAGCGCTGAGGCACACCTTGGCGAAATCGGGAGTTCCCATGAACAGTACCTTCATTATTCTACCTCGATATCCTTAGGGTCTACCATCTCGGCGTGATCCACGAAGAGGATGCCGTCCAGATGGTCTATCTCGTGGCAGAGAGCTCTCGCCTTAAGGCCGCTGCCCTCTACTGTGAACTCATTGCCGTTTCTGTCCAGAGCCTTTACCTTGACCTTCATGGGTCTCTTTGTGAAGCCC
The DNA here is from genome assembly GCA_045545335.1 of Candidatus Avispirillum sp. Taxonomy (GTDB): domain Bacteria; phylum Bacillota; class Clostridia; order Oscillospirales; family CAG-272; genus Avispirillum. Next base: position 3,859 of record JAZQAS010000048.1, read on the forward strand.
CATTTGCCGGGAGAGGAGAGGCATCCCTCTATCTCCTCCTGCTGTCCGCTCTTTTCAATGATAACGGGATTGATGAGCTCAATGAGCTCGCCCTCCTCTACCTCAACGAGAGCGATACGGCGGCGCACGCCTACCTGAGGCGCCGCAAGGCCGCAGCCGTCTGCCTTATGGAGGGTCTCTGCCATATCCTCAAGAAGGGTTATTATTCTGGGAGTGATCTCAGCTACCTCTCGGCACTTGCCGCGAAGAACGGGATCGCCCTCTTTTACTATATTAAGAATTGCCATTTTTCTTTATCCTTTCATTTATCAGAGGCTCGACGGATTCAGATCTGCCGATACCGTTACGTTTTTTGCTTCCTTTCCGAACTCCCAAAGAAGTCGGGCTATGAACTGCCTTGCCTGCTTATTGAGCCTGCATTTGATAACGAGCCTCATTCGGCAGGTGTTCTGCACCTTATATATGGGCGCCTCAAAGGGACCGAAGACTACCGCCTCCACTCCCTTATATTCTCCCGAGAGGAGCTCCTTCGTTCTCTGCGAAAGCTTGAGGGCGCTTGCCGTGAGCAAGGCCTCGTCGCTTCCCGAAAGAGTCATCACCGCGATATCGCAAAATGGCGGGAACACGAGAGCCCTTCTCAGGCGTATCTCCTTTTCATAGAAGGTCTTATAATCCTGCTCACCCGCAAGGCGGATGACCTCGCTATCGGGATTTGTGGTCTGCACGACGGCGCATCCCGCAGAGGCGCCTCTGCCTGCGCGGCCCACCACCTGAGTGAGCATTGAGAAGGTCTTTTCGGCGGCTCTGAAATCATCAAGATATAAGCTTGAATCTGCATTCATTACGCCAACCAAAGTTACCCTCGGGAAATCATGGCCCTTGGTCACCATCTGGGTGCCGAGGAGGATATCCGCCTCTCCATTTCGGAATTTTTCAAGTATCTCCTCATGGGAATTTTTCGTTTGGGTGGTATCCATATCCATTCTGAGAACTCTCGCTCCCGGAACTATCCTCTCTATCTCTGCCTGCGCCTGCTGAGTGCCGCAGCCCATAAAGCGGAAATGCTCTGCATTGCATTTAGGGCATTTTTCGGGCAGCTTTGTCTTATAGCCGCAATAGTGGCAGGCGAGGACTCCCCTCTCTGCCCGCATCCGGAAATACCGCTTTGCATCCTCTGTTTCTCCCAGAGGCATCCTTGTATGATAGGTCAGCGATACGGAGCAATTTGGGCAGACTATGGCCTCGCCGCAAACACGGCAGGAGACCTGAGAATTATAGCCTCTTCTGTTAAGGAACACGATAGACTGCTTGCCCTCGCTATATACCCTTCTGAGGCTCTCGCCAAGGACGCTTCCCACGGGGGAGGTGTTTCCCGCATCGGTCTCATACCTCATATCGCTGATGACCACCTCGGGGAGGGTTGCGCCTCCGTAACGTGAGGTCATCTCAACGAGGGTATATGCCCCCGTTACCGCCTTATGATAGGAGGCAAGGGAGGGTGTTGCCGATGAGAGCAGCATCAGGGAGCTGTTCTTTCCCGAGCGGAATCTCGCCACGTCATGGGCGAGGTATTTCGGGTCTGTATCCGATTTATAGGTATGCTCCTGCTCCTCGTCTATTACTATCATACCGAGATTTTTTACGGGAGCGAATATGGCGCTTCTCGTGCCGATGACGATATCTGCCTCTCCTCTTCTTATCCTCTTCCACGCATCGAACCGCTCTCCCTGAGAGAGACATGAGTGGATGACGGCGACACGCTCGCCGTACTGAGAGCAGAAATAGCCCACCGTTTGGGGAGTTAGGGATATTTCGGGGACGAGCATTATGACGCCCCTGTTATCTGCAATGACCCTATCTATCATTGCCTTTATGACTCTTGTTTTACCGCTTCCCGTGACGCCGTGAAGCAGGGCGGCGGCAGGCTCTCCCTTCTCATAAAGGGATGCTATTTTTTCATAAGCGCCTCTTTGCTCTTCTGAAAGAGGGCTTTCGTTCTCACTTGTATTTTGGCATTTGTCTATATACGGATTTCGGTAGCTTTCTATCTTCTCAAGTCTGAGAAGCCCTTTCTTTTCAAGGGATGCCAGCTGAACCGATGCATTTTTGCCTATTCGCACGTAAAGCTCGTCTGCCGATATTTTGCCCGTTTTTGACAAAAGCCTAAGTATTTCTCCCTGAAGGGGGCTTCTCGTTTTATCGGCCGCGGCCTCACAGCCCTCCGAGGGGATAACGTAGGTTACGTATTTAAAATTAGTCGCTTCCTTTACCCTTGCCTCCTTTTTCAGAAAGCCGAGCCTTATGAGGCTTGAGGAAAGCTCTGCGGCGCTATCGCCGAACTGACTTTTCAGCCTCGTTTGGGAAACGGTGCCTCTTGCCTTAACGTAGGAATAAAACAAAAGGGCCTTATCGGAAAGCTTTGAAAGCCCCGTTTCCTTATCCGTTACCGAATAGAACTCGGAAAGCTTTGAAAGGGCCGCCGAGGGCACCACGGTCTTGACCGCCTCTCCGTAGGTGCAAAGCGTATAATCGCAAAGAAAGCGGCATATATCCATAGCCTCTCCCGAAAGGAGGGGCTCTCCCGCAGAGAGAGAGGATACGGGCTTTGGCTCCTCATAGGAGCAGGTATCCTGAATGGACGTTACTACGGCGCCTACGGTGCGATTTCCTCTTCCGAAGGGCACGCTGACAAATGAGCCCACCTTACAATCCTCAACGAATTCATTGGGGATATAATACTCATAGGGTCTGTCTGCATGGTACGGCACATCTATGATACGCACCGCGCAGAATATTTTTTTCTTTTCTTCCACAGATATGCCTCCCTTCTGAATTACTATAAA
>JAZQAS010000049.1:0-6710 GCA_045545335.1 Candidatus Avispirillum sp.
ACACCATGGGCGCTATTATGCAGAATATTGCAAATATGGCAAGATAACCTCGGGCTGTCGAGAAGGATGCAGAAGCCGTGAATTGTCCGTCGTCGGCGTACAAAGGTACGACAGAGGGACAATTCGCGGCTAAAAAGCCGCATAAACAATGAAATCCGCCGATTTTCTCGGCGGATTTCTGCTTTTTTGCTGTATTTTTTCTCTAATCTAAATGTTATATGTTTGGCGGCTTTTGTTCTGCGCCTTTTTCGACAAACTGACCTCGGGCTGTCGAGAAGGATGAAGAAGCCGTGAATTGTCCGTCGTCGGCGTACAAAGGTACGACAGAGGGACAATTCGCGGCTAAAAAGCCGCTTATAACAATGAAATCCGCCGATTTTCTCGGCGGATTTCTACTTTTTTGCTGTATTTTTTCTCTAAACTAAATATTATATGTTTTGCGGCTTTTGTTCTGCGCCTTTTTCGACAGACTGAGAATTTATTTCTCAACTATCTTCACGTCGAACAGCTTGCAGGTGTGAGACTTGATGGTGGTGCGGATCATTCTGTCAAGAGGCGCTACCTCTTCTCCCGTTTCAAGGTCGCGAAGCTCAACGGTGTATCCTGCGGTCTGCGGAATGCCGATATCCTCAAGATAGGTATAGTTCGTGGCGTCGTGATCGCGGAAATTGAACACGCCGAGAACGTAGCGGTTGTCGGAAAGGTGCTTGAAGAGGTTTACAATATCGTCCTTTACCGTGGGCTGGAGCCATATGGGAGGTCTCGCCTCCTCATCCTGGTCGATGGCAAGGAGAGCCGCATCCTTGAGAAGGGCAAGGGTCTCCTCGTCGCAGCTTCTGATATCGCAGCCGATCATAAGGGGCGCGCCCATCATGCACCAGAGAGCGAAGTGCATTCTGTATTCCTCGGGGGTGCATCCGCCTGCGGCAACGTTGCCCTTGCCGCTCATACCGCAGATGAGCATATCGGGGTCGTTAAAGCAGCCGACGGCGCTGGTTCCCAGCTTATCAAGCTGAGAAACGGCGATATTCTTGAAGGACTCAAAGTTGTCGTATATATCTCCCGTGGAGCGGTAAATATGTCCGCCAACGCTTCTCGCCCAGGAGTGAACGTCGTTTATTCCCCAGTTGCAGAGGGAGAAGAGGATCTCGCGGCCGGACTGCTTCAGCGCAAGGCCCATACGGCGGTAGAGATGGGGAGAGTGAACGTGGTCGGGCACGTAGCAGTTATCGTATTTCAGATAGTCAACTCCGAACTCGGCGAAGGTCTTTGCATCGAGGTATTCGTTATCAAAGCTTCCGGGGTAGCCGGCGCAGGTCATCGTTCCCGCGCAGGAGTACATACCGAACTTCAGTCCCTTGGAGTGAACGTAATCTGCAACGTATTTCATACCGTGGGGGAACTTCTCGGGGTCGGCAACGATGCGGCCGTCCTCGCCGCGCTGTCTGAGAGACCAGCAGTCGTCGATGACAACGTATTCGTAGCCCGCATCGCGAAGTCCGCGTTCAACCATCGCGTCTGCGGTCTCCATGACCACCTGCTCGTTGATATAGGGGCCGAAGGTGTTCCATGAGTTCCATCCCATAGGGGGTCTTTTAGCTAACATATCTTTGTTCCTTTCAAAAAGAAATATTTTCGTTTTAGCGCACCTCGGTGATGTCCTTTGTGGGGGCGCCGGGGGTGATGAGGGGGTTCTGTCCTGCGGCGCTGGTGATCTGAGCGATCATAAGAGAAGCGCGGGACATCATTGCGGAGAGGAGCTGAGGGCAGCTTCTCTTGAATTCACCTGCAATATCCATACCCTTCCAGTTGACCTCGTGCTTTGTGGTGGGGTCAAAGAAGAGCATCATGGAGTAGGTGACGGAGAGGGAGAAGATCCCCTCGGGGGTAAAGTTCATGGCGCGGTTGAAGTTGATCTTGATGCCGCTTTCCATAAGCTGGGCAACGATGGTGTCCTTGCAGCCCAGGGTCATGGTCTTTGCGTTTTTATCGGGCTTTACCGTTTCGTAGCTTATATTTTCAAGAAGTATCTTTCTGTCGTGAAGAAAGTAACGTTCAAAATTTTCCATTATATTTATCTCCGTTCGTGGTTTTGGAAAAAGGTATCTCAGCCCCAGTATTTTCTGTCAAGGGAGCGGAGCTGAACTGCCTCGGCGATATGGCGGGCGGTGATGCTCTCGCTGCGGTCGAGGTCAGCAATGGTCCTTGCAACACGCAGTATCCTGTCGTAGCCGCGGGCAGACATACCCATAGCCTCAAAGGCGCTTTTCAGTATCTTATCTCCCGCCGCGTCAAGGGCGCAGAATTTTCTGATATGGGTGGTGGTCATGGCGGCGTTACAGCTGATATCAACGTCCCTGAAGCGCTCAGCGGCAAACTCGCGGGCGGCGATGACCCTTTCGCGCACGGCGGCTGAGGGCTCAGACTCGCCCTTCTGAGAGAGCTCGGCGTATTCAAGGGCGGGCAGCTCCACCTGAATATCTATTCTGTCAAGAAGAGGGCCGCTTATCTTTGCAAGATATTTCTTGATATCCTCTTTTTTGCAGGTGCATTCCCTGATCTTCGATCCGAAATAGCCGCATTTGCAGGGGTTCATTGCGCAGACCAGCATAAAATCCGAGGGGAAGGTGACTCTTCCCGCCGTTCTCGTAACGGTGACCTTGCCGTCCTCAAGGGGCTGGCGCAGGCTTTCGGAAACGTTTTTGGGAAACTCGGGCAGCTCGTCAAGGAAAAGAACTCCGTGGTTTGCTATTGATATCTCTCCCGGTGTGGGATTTTTTCCGCCGCCAACAAGGGCAGGGGCAGAGAGGGTGTGGTGGGGGCTTCTGAAGGGGCGACAGGAAACGAGAGCCTGTCCCTCTCCAAGAAGACCTGCAACTGAGTGGACCTTTGTGGTCTCTATGGCCTCCTTGAAGGTCATTGGAGGGAGTATGGTGGGTATGCGCTTTGCAAGCATTGATTTTCCCGCTCCGGGAGGGCCGATGAGCAGAACGTTGTGTCCGCCTGCGGCGGCGATCTCAAGGGCTCTTTTTGCCTTTTCCTGTCCCTTAACGTCGGAAAAATCTATTTTTGCGGGGTAGAGCTTTGAAAAATCGGCGATATTGCGCTCAACGGGGCGAAGGGGAGCCTCTCCCGTAAAATGGCGCACCACGCTTGCAACGTCCTCTGCGGCGTAAACGCAGACCCCGTCAACAACGGCGGCCTCGGAGGCGTTCTTTGCGGGAACGAAAACGTGGGTCTTTCCCGCCGCCTTTGCCGAAAGCACCATGGGAAGAACGCCGCGCACGCTGCGAACGCTTCCCGAAAAGGAGAGCTCTCCGATAAAGCAGTAGCGCTCAAGGTCGGTGGAAGGGGGAATGGCGCGGGACAGCTTCATAAGGGCGGCAAGGATGGCAAGGTCGTAGGCGCTGCCCTCCTTTTTGATATCCGCGGGGGCGAGGTTCACGGTTATTGCCATTTCGGGAAAGCGGTAGCCGCTGTTTGCCGTTGCCGCCTGAACTCTTTGCTTGGCCTCCTTGACGGCGGCATCGGGCAGACCCACTATCTCAAAGGAGGGCAGGTCGGAATACGCGTTGCATTCCACGGTGACCGTATAGCCGTCAATGCCGAAAAGACCGGCGGAATATGTACAAGTCAGCATCATAACCTCACAAAAACGGTAAAATTTACATTTATATGATTATATTAACACATTTTTTTACCCCTTACAATAGAAAAAGGGCCATTTTTATGTTATAATCTAAACATAAAAAACAATGAAAGGGCCAGGAACATGAAATCCAAGGAAGAATTCACCGTGAGGATAGACGGAGAGCTTTACAAGAAGCTTCTCTACGTGGCGTCAAAGGAGAACAATAATCTGAATAATCATATGCTCCATATGATCCGCACAAACGTACAGTATTTTGAAAAGGTCCACGGAAGGATCAATACTCAGAATATAAAGCTCCCCGAAGAGAATAACGAATGAAAACAAAAAATATCCGCAGCCCGGCTGCGGATATTTTTTCTTCATTATTAAATAACGGCGTGATAAAAAACCGATGACCGTCTGTATTGTACAAATTAAGAATATTTAATCAATATAACGAACAGTTTGATGTAAAATGCGAAAAAAAGACCGAAGATTTCTCAATTAGTAGTTGAAATTGCCAAATCAAAATGATATAATGCAGGTAGGATGGCATATTGTCCAAGTATGCTAATATTTATTTTAGGAGGACAAAATGAGAAAAATCATTTCTCTCGCATTGGTAGCAGCTATGCTTCTGTGCGCAATGGTGATCAGCCCTGCCGCTACCGATGACGTTCTTGACGCGAATAATGTCAAGGCGACTGCCCAGTACTTCGGCGGTCAGCTCGATTATACCGAGCTTTACGGTACGTTTGCAGACGGTATCGTGCCCGGCGACCCCACGACCATCAAGGATGGCGATGCATCTAAGGGCGTTCTTAATCTCGACGGTCTTATCAGCGAAGGCGAGTGGACAGACGTTGTTTACCACATCTCCAGCGAGTATGCTCCCGAGAATATGGGTGATGGCTATACGCTCAACCCTCTCTTTGAGGTTCCCTCTGCTGAAAACAGCTTCTACTACTTCGTTTATTCCGAGGCTGATGCAAACGGTAAGAGAACAAGACTTGACCCTGAAGAGGGCCTTTCCTACGATATCCGCTTCATGTGGGACGAGGACTATCTCTACGTTGCAGTTGAGACTACTGACGTTGACGGTATCGTTAACATTGGTAACTCCGCAGTAGGCGGCAACTGGGACGGCGACGCATTCCAGTTCCGTGTAGACCCCAACGGTCCTAACGCTATTACCGGCGGCAAGGGCTACGATGCTACCGTTGACTCCTTCCCCTACGATAAGGAGATCCACGGCGATACAGATAACACTCTTAACTGTACATATCCCTGGTCCAATGACAATACCGAGTATCTTGGCTACGGTCAGGAGTCTCACTCCACACTTGGCAACTTCATCATTTCTCACCACACAGGCGGCGGCTACACAGATATCTGCGACGCATCGCTCAGATACTTCCCCGAAGCAGGCGAGCCTATCGAGAATGAGGACGGCACCGTAACAGAAACAACTATCTGGAAGTGCGCAGACGCTTCCTGCTACGGCGAGCTTGAAGAGTCCAAGCATATCTATGCTTCCTGCCTCCCCACACAGATCGCCGGCACATGGGAAGAGCCCATCACAAACACAGTATATGAGATCGCTGTTCCTTGGGATATCATCGCAATCGAGGGTCAGGAGCTTGCTCCCCAGGTTGGCGACGTTCTCGGTATCTCCACAGTTCTCTTTAACTATGCATCAGGCGGCAGCGGCTTCAACTCCTATCTTGAGTGGGGCTCCGGCGTTTGCGGCTTTTTCACCCAGAATATGCCTATCACCTGCGGCGGCTCCAATGCTCTCGTTCTTGAAGGCACAGCTTATAACGAGGCTGTAGGCTGCGATCCCGATTTCGCAGAGGCTACGTGTCTTGCTCCCATAACCTGTAACCTTTGCGGCTACGAAAAGGGCTTTATTGCAGGCCATAAGTATACATATTACGGCGAGTCTCTTCCCGGAGGCTCCAAGGAAGGCTCTATTTCCGGTATGTGTACAGTTTGCGGCGACACCTTCACAAAGGTGATCGCTAAGAACGAGTCCAGCATCCGTTGGGACTTCTATACAGATGACGCAAAGATCCACGACCACGGCTTCAACTCCGGCTTCACCTCTCAGTGGGTGGCTACAGACGAAGAGGGCATTCAGTATCCTGTAGACGATCCTAATTACGCTCTCCTCTGGAACGAGGACGGAAGCGCTAAGTGCTCTTATAATACCGAAAAGTTCGGTTATGCAGTTCTCGATCTCAACCCTGCTCAGACAGGTACTTATTTCGATGCAGACAGCGTTCCTTACTCTTCCTTCACACAGAAGACAGACGTATATTTCTCTAATCTCGATGCCCTTGAGGGTATTGAGGATCTGGTTGCAGACGGAACAGAGTATAATGCATGCTTCGTTCAGCAGTTCGGCGGCGACGATAGGGTAACCTACGGCGCAGGTCTTATCAGAGTAGGCGGCGAGTACTACTTCGGTATCTACAAGTCTCCCTTCCTCAAGGCTGTAACTGAGGAGGACTTTGCTGCAACTGCTCTTGACTATCAGAAGGCAACAGCTGAGCAGGTAGCTGAGGACGTATGGCACGAGTACGTATTCTTCTTCGATGATGAAACAGGCACAGCAATGCTCTTCTGGGATAACGAGCTTGTTGCATCCGCTTGCGACTACCACCTCTCCGTTCCCGGCGAGTCCATTCCGATCCTCAGACGCGCAGGTATGAACTGCTACGTTAAGGATATGGAGGTAGGTTCCGCAGGTCTTGCAAATCAGAGAATCGGTGAGTTTGAGCCCACTCCCACACCTGACGGCGGCGATACACCCGTTGTTCCCGCTGACAAGTACACAGTAACAGTTAACGGCGTTGCAACAGAGTATGCAGCAGGCGCAACTGTTGAGCTCGCAGCAGAGTTCTATGCAGACGGCGGTATCTACTACCGTTTCGTAACATGGACAGGTGACACAGACGTTCTTGCAGATGCAACCGTAGGCGTAACAAGCTTCACAATGCCCGCAAAGAACGTAACTCTCGATGCAGAGTTCGTTGGTATCGGTGACCTCGTAGTAGACGGCGTTATCAACGGTAAG
>JAZQAS010000050.1:0-6036 GCA_045545335.1 Candidatus Avispirillum sp.
AGAAAGGTTATACTTGCCGAAAATAAAGAATATCTTATTCGGCAGGTACAGTGATATTGCAAACTAAAAGTTTGCAGTTATATTTGACCTGCGGTCAAGTTATATGAAAGCCTTGCGGCTTTCGTTATATTATATTCGCCACAAAACTGTCCAAAGGACAATATAACTTGGCGAAAGCCAAATATAACTGCGAAGCAATATAACTCGCCGCACCCACTCCCCGCGACAATTTCGTTGTCGCAGGGGCCCCTGTGGGAAGGCGAATATAGCTGAGGCACACTTCCTTACGGAGTGTGCCTCAAGCGACCCTTTTCAAATTCAGATATTGTGCTCGGCCTTCCAAGCGTCTACCTTATCCTTGGCAATTCTCTTGATGCTCTCCTCGGGATGGATAGACTCCTCGCCGCCGTTTGCATATACGAAATACTTGCCCTCTGCGGTTACGTAAAGAGTTTCCTCATAGCCTGCGGGATCGCCAAGCTCACCGCTTGTGAACTTTGCTACGATCTCGGATGCCTCGGTATCATATTCTACCTTGCAGATCACTTTTTTCATTTTTTCTTTTCCTTTCATAATCTTGTTATCAAAATCCGCCGTAGGCTATTATATACGATGAACGCAAAAAATGCAAGCCCTTTTGGTAATTGTCAAAAAATATCTGTATTTTTTCTTTAGTTATGATATAATTAATTATATCTTATATATTCGGAGCGGCTATGAAAGAAAACCTTGCAAGGCTTTATACTCCCTTTGAAAAAAACGGGGCAGACTGGACGGAATATCCCCGTCCACAGCTGAAAAGAGACTCCTATATTTCTCTCACGGGAGAATGGGAGCTATATTCTCTTCTCGGCGGCAGGAAGAGCTATATCGGCAGCATCTGCGTGCCCTTTGCACCTGAGGCGCCTCTTTCGGGAATTGAGCGCAAAAAGCAAAAGGGCGAGAAATACATATACAAAAGGACCTTCTCCATTGACGGGGACTTATCGGAAAAGAAGCTTCTCATCCATTTCGGCGCAGTTGACCAGAGGGCGAGAGTTTTTATCAACGGCGTCCTTGCAGGAGAGCACACGGGCGGCTATCTTCCCTTCACCGTTGAAGGAGAGAGCCTTGCCCATATGGGAGAGAACACCCTTGAGGTGGAGGTCACCGACGAGCTTTCAGAGGACCTGCCCTACGGAAAGCAGCGAGAAAAGCGGGGCGGAATGTGGTACACCCCCATTTGCGGCATATGGCAGGCCGTTTGGCTTGAGACCGTTCCAAAGGGCTATATTGAGAGGCTTTGCATCACCCCTGCCCTTTCAAGCGTTACCGTAAAGGTGATCGGAGGCGAGGGAAGAAAGGTGCTGACCCTTAAGGACAGCGGCGAGAGCTTTGAGTTTTTCGGCGACAGCATCACTCTTGACATCCCCTCTCCGAAAAACTGGACCCCCGAGGACCCACACCTCTACTATTTCACCCTCCGCGCGGGAGAGGACGAGATAGAGAGCTATTTTGCCCTCAGAACGGTCAGCGCAAAGGATGGCGCTCTCCTCCTCAACGGCAAGCCCTATTTCTTCCACGGGCTTCTTGACCAGGGCTATTTCCCCGACGGAATATACACCCCTGCCACCTCCGAGGGATATCGGCAGGATATTCTCGCGGCAAAGAGGCTGGGCTTTAATATGCTCCGCAAGCACATAAAGATCGAGCCCTCCCTTTTCTACCATTACTGCGACAAATACGGCATGATCGTTTTTCAGGACATGGTGAACTCGGGAAAATACCACTACGTTATTGACACGGTCATCCCCACCATCGGCCTGCGGCGGGGCATTACCCACAGGGCAACGAAGGAGCGCAGAGCACAGTTTGAGGCCGACTGCGAGGCGACGGTCGCCCTGCTCCAAAACCACCCCTCCGTATGCTACTACACCGTTTTCAACGAGGGCTGGGGACAGTACGACGCGGACAGGATATACAAAAAGCTGAAGGCCCTTGACTCAGGGCGCGTATGGGACGCTACCTCCGGCTGGTTTTTTGAAAAGGAGAGCGACGTGCAAAGCGAGCACATCTATTTCAGACGCCTCGATCTGAAAAGAAAGAGCGAGAGGCCCCTCGTTCTCTCTGAGTTCGGCGGCTATTCTCTGCAGATAGAGGGCCATTGCTACAATCTCTCAAAAAATTACGGCTACAAGAGCTTCAAAACGAAGGAGGAGCTGACGGAGGGACTACGGGACCTTTATCTCTCTCAGGTACTCCCCGAGATAGAAAAGAAGGGCCTTTGCGCTGCGGTGCTCACTCAGCTTACAGACGTTGAGGACGAGACGAACGGCCTTCTCACCTACGACCGTCAGGTAACAAAGCCCGACGAGGCCGCAATGCAGGACATTTCAAAAAAGCTCTTCGACGCTTTTAAAAAAAGGTTTATTAAATAAAATGAAAAAAACCGACGGCTCCCGTCGGTTTTTTCTTCAATAATTATTCACTATTCAATATTCAATATTCATTATTCATTTTATTCGTACGTTCCGTTGCCGGGCTTTTCCCTCTCGTTTGGCGGGGCGATGCCTGCGTTTGCAAAAAAGCAATTATCCTCGGTGTTCTCTCCGAGATCGCACAGCTTTTCCACCATGGCGCCGCCGTACATGGTATTGCCCGTGACGCTGGCGGAGTTCAGCCTTCTATACACTATGCCGTAATCCGGAGAAAAGGGGCTCTCGCCGAAATCGTCACGCCCCGTGAGAAAGGTATTTCCGCATACGGTTATATTATAGCAATTATCAAGATACATATGGCAATTTCTGTACTTATTCTCTTCAAACCCGGGAAGGTATTTTCCGCTTCGATTAAAGATATTGCCGGTGAAGGTTATATTATTGCAGGAGAACCACTCGCCGCGAAGGCTTACCGCAGGGCCGTAGGAGCGGTCGAAATAATTGCCCGTTACGTTCAGGGAGCTTGCATTTACAAGGTCTATGCCGCCGCGGTTCCACTCTATCCTGTTGCCCGTCATGGTAATGGCGGCGCAGATATTATCGGCATAGATGCCCGCGCCTCGGTTCGTGTGCATAACGCAGTTGCATATCCAGCCGTCCCATCCGTTTATGTATATGCCGTGTCCCCCATTGGCAATGAGCATACAGTCTCTTACGGTGAAGGCCCAGATGCGCCACAGATGAATGGCATCTCCCGAAAAATTCTTGATGCAGCAGCGCTCAACGGTGATGCTGTCCTCTCTGAAGCCTATCTGGCATTCCTCGGGTATGCAGTTATCCTCCCTTTCGGGGTCGTTATGGAGGCGGGATTCCTGATCCTCCCACCAAACGTGCACTCCGCAAACGCCCTCTCCCGCGCAGCTGTTGCCGAGGAGCTGAAGATCCGAAAGATACGCGCCGAAGGCCCCCGACATATCAACAAGGCATTTACAGTCGCCGTCGCGAAGCTTTATGACGCTTCCGCCCGTTTCTCTGTAGCCCCAGCCGGAAAAGCCACGAAGGGAAACGGAGGGCTTCATATATAACGTGGAGCAGATATATACTCCGGGAGGTACTGCGACGGCGCCCTTTACCTCGGCGGCAAGGTCTATCGCCTGCTGAAAGGCGGCCGTGCAATCGGTGACCCCGTCGCCGACGGCGCCGAGGTCGGTTACGTCAAAAACGTTTGTCATACTTTTTCTTTATTCTGCGTTATGCTCGATATAGACCGAGTCGTAGCCTACGGCGTTCTTTATTTTTGAAACTACGGTGGAGGCAGAGCCTGAATAGTCGATATCAAAGAGGTTGAACTCGGAGATGGCCTCCTCGCCCTCAATGACCTGTACCTCTTCATCCTCACCCTCGCTCTTCATAAAGTGGGTGACTATCTTCCAGAGCTTTCCGTCTCTGTAATAGAGCTCATAATAATTCCAGAGCATTCCGTCGCCTACGGTGACAACGTAATCTCCGCCCTTATCCACGTCGGAAAGGGTGGCTTTCTTTGAGGGCTTTTTATCATTCTCTTCACCGCCGTCAATTGCGCCGACCTCAAAGCCAAGCTCTGAGCGAAGGGCATCCTGCTCCTCTGCGGGAAGGCTTGCAAACTCCTCCTCGCTCATTCCGATCTCGCCGAGAGCGGCGATCATCTCCTCGGAAAGGCCGTTTTCACCCTCGGAGCTCTTGCAGGAAGCAAGGCAGAGAGAAAGGACTGCCGCAAGGGCAAGAATAATTGCTGTCTTTTTCATATGGTTCTCCGTTTTTTGAATTTCGTTACCTATATAATACCATGCCGCCGAAAAAAATCAATGTTTTTTGAAGCGGTTTCTTTTCCTTATTGCTCAAAGCAGCTTAAAAGCGTTTTTCTCAAACTCGATGAGACCCTCGTTTCTCATTCGGCCAAGCTCTGCCGACATTGCGCTGCGGTCCACCGAAAGAAAATCCGCAAGCTGCTGGCGGTTATACGGTATCATAAAGCAGGGGCTCTTATTCTTCTTTGCCTCGCAGGAAAGATAGGATATGAGCTTCTCACGGGTGGTACGCTTTGACATATGCCCGAGCTTTTGAACGAGGGCGCGGTTCTTTTCCGATATGGCAAAAAACAGATTTTGCACAACGGCGCTGTGAAAACGGCAGGTGGAGGGGCAGGTGGTTATGATGCGCTTTACGTCAAAAAATATGACTGCGCTGTCCTCAACGGCCGTAACGTCGTTCTGCACACCGCCGCTGTCGGGGGCAGCATAGGCCTCGCCGAACATCTCCCCTGCTGAAATGCTGCCAAGCAAGCTTCGGTTGCCCCAATAGTCATCGCTTCCTATATGGAGCCTGCCCTTGACGAGGACTGAGATATCGCCGATATATTCACCCTGACGAAGCACCGCCTCTCCCTTTTTATATTCCCGAAGCCGAGCTCCGAGACAGCCGAGCATCGAGCCTATCTCCTCCTCGCTGACCCCTTGAAATAGCTTGGTTTTTCTCAAAATTGGAATATATTTTTTCATATTTACCTCGTTTTTGTTGTAAATACAACAGACTTGTTTTATTTATTATACTATAATAAGAGCGTAAAAACAACCAAGGAGATAATTATGATAAGAAAAATAATCAGAATAAACGAAGAAAAATGCAACGGATGCGGCGCCTGCGCCGCGGCCTGCCACGAGGGCGCCATTGAAATGGTCAACGGTAAGGCAAGGCTCACCCGCGAGGACTACTGCGACGGCCTTGGCGACTGCCTGCCCGCCTGCCCCGTTGACGCCATCAGCTTTGAGGAGAGAGAGGCCCCCGCCTACGACGAGGCGGCTGTGAAGGCCGCAAAGGAGAAAAAAGCTCCCCTGCCCTGCGGCTGCCCCGGCACCCGTTCTCACGCAATAAAAAGAGAGGCAGGCCCCGAGGCAAATTCATCCCCCGCGCCCTGCAGTATGCTTTCTCAGTGGCCCGTGCAGATAAAGCTCGTTCCTCAGAACGCCCCCTATTTCGACGGCGCGAACCTTCTCGTTGCCGCAGACTGCACAGCCTTTGCCTACGGCGCATTCCATCGGGATTTTATCAGAAATCACATAACTCTCATCGGCTGCCCGAAGCTTGACGAGGGGGACTACGCCGAAAAGCTGACCGCCATCATCGCAAACAACAACGTAAAGAACGTGACCGTCGTTCGTATGGAGGTGCCCTGCTGCGGCGGAATTGAAAACGCTGTGAAGCGCGCTCTTATGGCAAGCGGCAAATTTATTCCCCGGAGAGTCGTCACAGTCTCCACCGACGGAAGGATCATAGATCTCTGACAAAAGGGGCTGTCGAAAAAGGCGCAGAACAAAAGCCGCAAAATATATAACATTTAGATTAGAGAAAATTGAGCAAAAAAGTAGAAATCCGCCGAGAATATCGGCGGATTTCATTGTTATAAGCGGCTTTTTAGCCGCGAATTGTCCCTCTGTCGTACCTTTGTACGCCGACGACGGACAATTCACGGCTTCTGCATCCTTCTCGACAGCCTTTTTGACGGCAAATTACGGTTTGAGGGGGAGATGGAGCGAAAGAATGACTACCTGTCATCCTGAGCGGAGAAAACGCCACAGGGCGG
>JAZQAS010000051.1:0-5573 GCA_045545335.1 Candidatus Avispirillum sp.
AGGAATTTATAGAACATATCCTTATATTTCCAGTATACGGCGCAATGGACGTTCTTTCCATCGGGGTCGTCGTTGGTATATCCGCCGTCGTCAATGACCAGCTTATGGTCCTCTACTATCATATTATAGTCCCCCGTTACCGCCATATACACAGCGGCGGTATCGTAAAGGCAGGTGGTGTGGGATTTATAATAGGTGCAGTTATGTATCTCCATCCAGCGGTCAAAGGCTGAGAGCACCGTTTTGCAAACGGGGTCGGTCTCGCGCTTTGCAAGGATATGCTGATAGTTATCGTCGCCGACGACTATATGAGCGGTGACGTCAAGGGGAACCATAGTCACGTCCCAGGGAGCTTCAAGCACCGCGCGGGCGGAGGGGATATCTGCTCTGATATTATAATCGGACTGCTTGGTTATGGAATTAAGGTCGTGGCCGCTGTAGATAGAGCCGCCGATGGCGATGATCCTCGCATTATTTGCAATACGGGGCTCGCGGCGAAGGGCCTCGCCGATATTGGTGAGGGGAGCTATGCAAAGGACGGTCACCACCTCATCCGACGCCATTACCGTATCAATAAGGGCCTGCACGCCGTCTGCATGAAAATGGGGATAGGACTCAACGCAAAAGTCATCGGCCCAGCCGCCCATTCTTGCGCTGTAGCGCTCAACGGGTATGCCTGCGCCAACAGCAACGCCGCTGTATCCGCTCTCAACCACCTGCTTTGCGGCAACACGGGCGCGGGCATAGGGGTCATCTCCTCCCTCAAGAGCCGTGAGAACGAGCTTTACGTCAAGCTCGGGGCATCTGAGAAGAAAGGCAAGCGCCCAGGAATCGTCGATATCGCCTGCGATATCGGTATCAAGAATTACGGGTATTTTTTTGTTTTCCATACTGATCTCCATTTAATATTCTCCGCAAATGCGGTCTGCTATGAATTTCAAGGTCATATCAACGTATTTCCAATAAACGGCGCACTGCATGGGCCGTCCCTCGGGGGAGTCTACCGTATAGCCCTTATCGTCCACCCAAAGGCTATGCTCCTCCATTATCACGTTATGATCCCCCGTTACCGCCATATAGACGGCGGCGGTATCGTAGAGGCAGGTGGTGTGATAAGCGTATCTCTCGGGGATATCGCCGCCGCAGCGGGCAAGCCACTCCTCATTGCAGGAGAGGATCTCTGAAACAACGGGGTCTTCTCTTTTCTGAAGTATCTTCCAGAAATCGTCGCCTCCGATATAAAGGCGGGCCGACACGTCAAGGGGGCAGACGACGACCTCCCAGCCTGCGCCGTATACGGCTCTTGCGGCGGGGATATCAGCATTGATATTATAATCGGAATATTTCTCTATCTTTTCAACGGAAACGCCCTGATAGATGCTGCCGCCGATGGCGATGACTCTTGCCCTCTCGGCAATTCTCGGCTCCATTTCAAGGGCGGCCTTCAAGTTGGTATAGGGTCCGATGGCAAGTATCGTTACCACCTCATCGGAGGACATTACGGTATCCACAATAGCCTTGACGCCGTCGGGACGGTAATCGGGATACTTTGAAAGGTCCACGTCCCTTGCGTACTCGCTGAGAGGTCGCCAGCCGCCTACCTTGGTTGCAAGGCCTGCCGCCACGGGCACACCTGAAAAGCCGCTCTCCGAAAGCTGCCTTGCGGCAATACGGGCGCGATAGTCGGGATCGTCCACAGGCTCAACTGCGCTGACCACCAGACGAAGATCAAGCTCGGGGCAGCGAAGAAGAAGTCCCAGAGCCCACGTATCGTCTATATCGTCTCCAAGATCGGTATCAAGGATCACGGGTATTCTTTTCTTTGTTTCTTTTTCCATTATTCCTCTCCCTTTCCAAGCAGCTTATAAAGCAGGCGATAGAGCTCTGCCGCCTCATCGGCCTCAAGGGACACACAGCTTGCAACGCTTTCGGGCACCCCGAGAGCAAGCTCCCGAAGGGCCTCACCCTTCTCCGTTACAACGAGATCAAGTGCTCTTTCATCCTCTCTTGATCGGCTTCTGCTGATATAGCCCTTTGCCTCAAGGCTTTTCAAAACGGGACTCAGCGTTCCCGAATCCAGCATAAGCCTTTCTCCCAGCTCCCTCACGTTCAGCTTTTTATCCTCCCAGAATACCATCATCGCGATATACTGAGTATACGTCAGATCAAGGGCCTCAAGATAGGGCCTGTATTTTCTCGTCACCTCACGGGCGGCGGCATACAGAGGAAAGCACAACTGATTTTTTAGCTTCAGGCTATCGTATTTGCTGCTCATATCTTACCTTTCATTACGTTGCCGCAGGAGCTCAAGCAGCTCACTCGGCTACTCTTTTTACAAATTCGCAGACCGCTGAAAGATCATTCTCATCGGGGCGGCCTTTATGGATGGAGCCGAAGGCTCCTCTGCAATGAAACTCTTCGTCTGCCACGGGAATGCCGCCTGAGACCTTTCGAACAGGCTTTTTCATTGACTTCATCATAGCCGACGTCCCGATGCAAACTATTTTTCCTATATTTGATCCGTTCTCTCTGATAAAGCTCTTAACAGCCTCGTCTATATCAAAGGCATAATACGAGCAGCAGAGAAAAAGAATATCGACTCTCTCGCAAAGAGGCACCGATACGTCCTCTGCCTTAAGAGAGAGCGCGTCTGCCGCGGCATCCGCAAGCTTTTTCGTATTGCCGGAGCGGGTATAGTATCTGACCTGCGTTTTCATATTTTCGACCGTTCCTTTCTCATATCACTATATACTGATTATACTATTTTACATTACCGATTGCAAGACCCGAGGAGGGTTCTTATATCAATTCACCTATCCTTTTGCGAAGGCTCTTCATATCCGTAGGCTCAAAACGGCCTGCGATATTTCCGTCTCTGTCTATAAGGAACTTCGTGAAATTCCACTTTACGTTTCCGTTATTCTTATAATCCTTATCCGTCTTCCTTACAACGCCCGAGAGCATAAGAGCCACGGGAGACGTACCGAAGCCATCAAAGGTGGTATTTTCGCAGAGCCACCTGAAAAGGGGCGAGGCATTCTCGCCGTTGACCTCGATCTTTGCAAAGCGGGGGAACGTGGTATTATAGCGAAGGGTGCAGAAGGAATGTATCTCCTCATCGCTTCCCGGCGCCTGATTCCCGAACTGATTGCAAGGGAAATCAAGTATTTCAAGACCCTTTTTTCCATATTCCTCATAAATGGCCTGAAGCTCCTCATACTGAGGGGTAAACCCACAGCCCGTTGCGGTATTTACGATAAGAAGCACCTTGCCCTTAAATTCTGCGAGAGAGACCTCTTCTCCGTCCCTCTTTTTTACGGTCAAATCGTAGACTGTCATATTTTTCTCCTTATTTTGTTTTGTGCGCAAATAGTTTGTACACAAACTATTATATCAAAAAGAAACGGTATGTCAATAGGCATATAAAACGTTATCGGCTCGGCAACATAATATTAACAAATAAGGAACCCGAAAACTCAGGTTCCTTATAGGTTATTATTTTCATTTCCAATAGTCGGTATCATCCGGAATTCCGATATCCTTTGCGCAAAAGATTGGGGTTACGCCCTCGCGGCGCTTTTTCTGATAATCGCTGAGAGCGGCGGTATTACAATACAAATGTTAAATGAGTTTTCCAATTCAGGTATTCTTTATTCCTTCCTATCGTGCTGATAGGCAACCCTTCCACCGCCCCGACATAGCTTGCGCAAACGGGCTTTTCTCCTTTCGCGGCGGTCCCCCTCCCCTTCACACCTGCGGTGAGAAGGGGAGGCATAACGTTTGATTATTTCTTTACAAGCTATACGCGACACGTAATTTGACGTATTTACGTCAAAAGGGCCGTTGCGACGCAACAGCCCTTTTTCTTGAATATTCAAACGTTCTGCTTGCCTATGAGCAAGCGTTTGTTTATTTCACCATACTTTTTCACGTTCAATTTTGTTCCATCGGTACACGATCTCTTTCGCATACACCTTGATCAGGCATTCACGCCAAAAGGGCTTTTTATCCTGCATTATGATGCAATCGAATATCCGCTTGCCTTCATCGTTCCAATCGGCATACTGATACAAAAACTCAATTCTCGCCTTTCCTGCACTGACATCGTTTATGAGCTTTTCTATGGGCAGCTCTTTTCTTACCGTTTTTCCAAAGCGCCTTTCAAATACGTAAACGAGGATTTGGCAATGAGGATCCTCATTAAGATAAATATCCATTTTTGAGCCGTCCGTGCGGACGAGAGTATCAAGCTCACTTTCGGGATGAAGGGGGGATATCCAAAATCCTTCATCAAAATCAAGAGAAAGAACCCCCTCCTCAAGACGGGCGCCGCTCACTTTGCAATCGTGAAGGATTATATCCTTGCCTACGGTTTCGTTATGCCGCCAGTTCATCATTCACCCTCGTTTATCCGCTCTGCTTGCTCACATTCGCAGTCAAGGCGCTGCTCCTCTTTTACGGGAACATTCTCATTCTCTGCATTGTATACCTCTGCGGGAGCATATTCCAAAACGGGTGCGGGCTCCGGCTCGGGAGCAGGTCTCCTGATTATCCAATGACGGGCAATAAAATATGCAACAGCTCCTATGGGGATCATAAATCTGACCACGGTAGTTCCGCCGCCGTAATGAATAAGCGCAGTATACGCTGTCAGCCAACCGAGATTGAGATTCAAATTAAAGTTACTCTGCGATATTGTTGCGCCTACGGAAAACAGTCCTATGATGATTATAATTATCCACAAAGCCTTGAGCCTTACCTTATGTCTGCAGCAATCAACAAGAGCAAAGGTCATAAGTCCGATGACAACGAGATTTGAAAGAAGGAAAGCCCACTGAAAAGCACTTGCGCCCTTCATATTGGTGACAGTTCCGTAGCTGTAGTAATTGGTGTTTTCATAGAGGGATATGTAAAATGAAGAAAGCTTTGCATAGAGAGAGCTTGCCTTTACATCCACGATATATCTCTCGCCGTTTGCTGTCATTTCATAAACCGAACTGATCTCGGTTACCGTAGATCCGTTTATCATATTAACCTTTTGGTTAATGTTGAGAAGCTTCAACTCATAGCTTTCAACATTTTCAACAAGGCCTCTCATCTCAGAAAAGGCGGGAGAAAAATCCTCAAGCGTACAGATATCCTCAAAAATCGCATACGCCGAATCAACGTCATCGGCAAGAATGGAATCAATAACCGTTTCTGTATACGCACGTATATCCTGATTTTCAAAAGCACGCATCAGGGACGCACATCCGCTAAAGGTCAAAAGCACAGCAATTAGAACGGCAAAAATTATAAGAAGCTTGTTTGTTTTCATTATAATACCTCCTGTTCGCTTTTTATAATTTTAACACATAAGTTTCGAGCTGTCAACCGAATAGTTAAATAATATGCCATTCCGAGCGCTTTGCGCTCTCCCTCCTTGTTCGAATCCCTTGGTATCATTCGGCTATAAATAAATATCCCCCCGTAAAACGGGGGGTATTTCATTTTCGGGCATAGCCCTAAACACTACTGGCGACGCACAAGTGCGTTTAGTATTGGCCTGCCAGCCGTGCAATTGTTACTTACTA
>JAZQAS010000052.1:0-4812 GCA_045545335.1 Candidatus Avispirillum sp.
TTCTTCAGGTAATCCATTTAATTCTATAAAATACACTATTTCATCAATATAATCATCAATAGTATTGATATTTGACATACTTCTCTCCTTTCTGGCACATAGGGAAGGGGAGGACACCAGGAACCTATATACCCAATTATACAAAATGGAAATTTTATATAATTGAGGGAAGCGAAAATAGTAGATCAAGGAGGATTATATGCTATGTTGCTTGCTGTTGATATCGGCAATACTAATATAAGATTTGGTATATTTGAAGGAAATGCTGACTTAATGACCTGCAGTTTTGCAATCGCCTCATCTCCCGTTCGTACTACCGATGAATATTATTTCATTATTAAACAGATGCTTTCTGAATTCTCAGGAATTTTTCCTGACAGATCTGTTATATCTTCAGTTGTACCTTCTATTACAGACCGTATTGCTGCAGCTGTCAGTAAGCTTTGTAATAAAGAGCCGTTTATGATTGGCAGCGGTACGCGAACCGGATTTCCTATAAATATAGATATACAGTCACAGCTTGGCGCAGACATCGTGTCTAATACTGCATATGCTTTTGAGCTTGCAAATCCGCCCTTTATTATTGTAGATCTTGGTACTGCTACTACTGTCACGGCTGTAGATTCTGAGCGTCGTCTGCTGGGGACTGCTATTATTCCCGGAGCCGCAGTTTCCTTAAACGCACTTAGCTCTGAATGCGCTTTGTTGACAGATGTATCACTTAAACGCCCAAAATCTATAATTGGTAAGAATTCCCAGGATAGCATTTGCTGTGGTTCGTTTCTCAGCCACGTATACGCTATTGATGGCTTTGTTCGTGAAATTCGCAATATGCTTTGTAACAGCTCAAAAGAATGCGTTTTACTTGGTACGGGAGGGCTTGCTGATGTGATCTTACCCTCTTGTGAAAATAGATTTTTCATCATAAACGATATGACTCTCAGAGGAGCTGCTCAACTCTTCTACAATAATACTGCCCGCTAATTGTTTCGTATTATACAAAACTTTTTTTGGTAATATGGCCTCGGCCTTATTATATAAATTTTACATACGACTTATTGCAAGGGTTTGCAAAAGTCAGTATCGGGTTAAAGTCCCGGGAGGTATATTTTTATGTCAAACACACGTCTTGACAACCATCAAAGAACCACAAGGCTCGTGCAGATCAGCCTGCTGACAGCACTTGTTGTTGTTCTTCAGCTTGTTTCCAGCCTTTTCGGCAGGATAAACATTCCATTCTCTCTTGTGTTGATACCTATCGTTATCGGTGGCGCTGCCCTCGGTGTTCGTGCAGGAGCATTTCTTGGAGCAGTTTTCGGATTTATCACTCTTATTTGTGGATTCACGGGACTCGACGTATTCACGAATATGATGATAACCTATAAACCTCTTGCCACAGTTTGTATTTGCTTTATAAAAGGTATCTGTGCCGGTATCGCGGGCGCGCTTGTTTATAAACTATTTATTAAGTTGTTTAAGAACAAGATTTATCCTGCTTCCATAATCGCTTTTGCAGTTGTTCCCGTTGTTAATACTGGTATATTTGCAACCGCCTCTGCGCTTTTCTTTGCTGACTTCTTTGACAAAAACTTTGGTATTTCCGAAAGCAACACGATTTTGCTTATTGGAGCAATATTTGCATTTGTAATAGTCAACTTCCTTGTAGAGTTTCTTCTTAACGTAATTGGCGGTCCGATTATAACTACGTTGCTTTCTAAAAACAAGAATTTCAAAAATCTTCTTCATAAATAAGTATACGTTGTTATAAAATCTCCTTGCAATTATGCAATATCTGTGGTACAATATTATAACGATGTATATCGAATAAATTTTTTACATATACTTTGGAGGTTTATAATGGCTGCACCTAAGGTAAAAGTTAGAGTTATGCACTCTACAAAGAAGGCTAAGGTTAAGACCTTTGCTACTGCCATTTCCGAGGCATTCAAGTGTCTTGTAAATGACGTTCCCCCTGCATTCCCTTGCGACAAGGAAAGAGTAGTATTCATCGGTATGACAATTAAGGACGCTCCCGATGATAAGCTTCGTCTTTTCTGCCGTGAGCTTACTCCTCAGAGAGCTCACAACGTTGCACTTTTCGTAGACGGACCTAAGCTCGAGGACAACCCCGGTCTTAAGACTGTTATCGAAACACTTAAGGAAGCGGGCACAAACGTTCTCGTTGACGACCTTTATTACGTAAACGGTGGTCCTGCTATTTTCGGCGGTAAGAAGATCAGCCTTGAGGAGCGTACTGAGATCGTTCGTTGGGCAGAAGCTATCGTTACAAAGCTTTCCTAATATTTATCAAATTAATCGGCGGTTAAAAACCGCCGATTTTTTTATAAAAAAGTATTGACAAATCGAAAGTGTGATGATATACTTTGTAAAGTGTTTTGCTTTACAGTGGCTTGGAGGTATATATGTTTAAAAAAGATATGCATATTTCCCTCCTCCTCGACTTCTACGGAGATATCCTTTCCGAAAGAAAAAGAGAGCTCACCGGTCTATATTATAACGACGATCTTTCTCTAGGAGAGATCGCGGAAATATCCGGTATTTCCCGACAGGGAGTGCGTGACGCTGTAAAAAAAAGCGAAGCGGAACTTCTTGATCTTGAGAATAAGCTTGGTCTTGCAGGCAGATATGAGGAGCTTCGTACACAGATAGCAAACATCTCAAGTGAATTAAGAAGCATTGAGCTTGACGATTCAGATAAGAATGCAAAGCTTATTGCAATAGCTGAAGAGCTGTCACAGCTTAACCTATAAGAAAGGAACGGTAAGTTATGTTTTCAAGCCTTTCCGAAAAACTGAATAAGGCTCTCGGAAAGTTTCGTAATAAAGGCAAGCTTACCGAAGCTGATATAAAAGAAGGAATGCGTGAAATTAAGCTTGCGCTTCTGGAAGCAGACGTTAGCTTTAAGGTCACCAAGGACTTTGTGAAGGAAGTATCCGAGCGAGCGGTCGGAGCTGAGGTTATGGAAAGCCTTGTTCCCTCCCAGCAGATCGTAAAGATAGTTAACGAAGAGCTTATAAAGCTTATGGGAAGCACCCAGTCTAAGCTTGAGATTGCTTCCAATCCCCCAACGATCGTTATGATGTGCGGTCTTCAGGGCGCAGGCAAAACAACCCATTCTGCAAAGATCGCTTCCCTTTACAAAAAGCAAGGCAAGAATCCCCTTCTTGTAGCTTGCGATATTTACCGTCCTGCGGCTATTAAGCAGCTTCAGGTAGTTGGTGAGCAGACCGGCATCCCCGTTTTTGAGATGGGCAATACAAGCCCTGTGACAATTGCTAAGGAAGCTGTTGCATATGCAAAGCGCAAGGGACACGATATGGTATTCCTTGATACTGCAGGCCGACTTCACGTAGACGAAGTTCTGATGACAGAGCTTTCCGATATTAAAAAGACAGTAGAGCCTACGGAAATACTTCTCGTTGTAGATGCTATGCTCGGTCAGGATGCTGTCAACGTTTCAAAATCCTTTAACGATCTTCTTGATATTACAGGTGTTGTTCTTACAAAGCTTGACGGTGACACCCGAGGCGGTGCTGCTCTTTCCGTAAGACACGTAACCGGTAAGCCTATCAAGTTTGTTGGTACGGGAGAAAAGCTTGATACTATCGAGCCCTTCCACCCCGACAGAATGGCATCCAGAATACTTGGAATGGGAGACGTTCTTTCACTCATCGAAAAGGCTGAACAGGCAATTGATGAAAAGAAGGCAGCCGAGCTTGAAAAAAAGCTTCGCGAAAATACCTTTACCCTTTCCGATTATCTCGATCAGCTCAGACAGCTGAAGAGCATGGGTAGTCTTGAAAGCATTATGGCAATGATGCCCGGTATGAATTCAGGCGCACTCAAGGATGCAAAGATCGACGAAAATGCTCTTGCTAAAACAGAAGCAATTATCCTCTCAATGACTCAAAAGGAGCGTGATCGCCCCGATATCATCAACGGTTCGCGCCGCAAGCGTATTGCCAAAGGAAGCGGAACAAGCGTTGAAGAGGTCAATCGCCTTATGAAGCAGTATGAGCAGATGAACAAAATGTTCAAGCAGTTGAACAATATGGGCCGTAAAGGCAAGAAAAAGATGAAAATGCCGTTTAATTTCTAACGGATTTTTATATAAAATTTTAATAATAAAACATTTATTTGGAGGCACAAAATGGTTAAGATCAGACTTAGAAGAATGGGTGCAAAGAAGGCTCCCTTTTATCGCGTAGTAGTAGCAGATTCCCGTTATCCCCGTGACGGTCGTTTCATTGAAGAGGTTGGTACTTACAACCCTATGACTGAGCCTGCAACAGTTAAGCTCAACAAGGAAGCTATCGACAAGTGGATCGCTAACGGCGCTCAGCCCACTGACACAGTTAAGGCTCTCATCGACAACTACTCTGACGCTGAGTAATCAGGCGGAGGATGTCAATGATAGATCTTGTTCGTCTTCTTGAAGACATGGCAAAATCGATCGTTGATAACCCTGACGAAGTTAAAGTTACCCAGGAGATCAACGGCGACAATGTCACGCTTACCCTCAAAGTCGCTGAGAGCGATATGGGAATGGTAATCGGAAAGCATGGCAACATCGCTAAGGCTATCCGTACTGTAACTAAGGCAGCTGCAAAGCTCGCTGATATGAAGGTTACGGTTGAAATCAGATAACAAAAAGGGGCTGTAAAAAAAGTTCCAGAATAAAAAAGAAAGACTACTTTATCAAAAAAAGATGAAGTAGTCTTCTTTTTGTGGTAAAATTAGGTGTCCAGTCCAATGAAACCACGAAAGAATTATACAACATATCAACTGAAA
>JAZQAS010000053.1:0-29158 GCA_045545335.1 Candidatus Avispirillum sp.
GTGATTTTCTGCGGAATCTGTGTCCTCAGTGCTCCATACGTGGGCTGCAGGGTCTGAGATATACGTCTTGCAGTCGTCGCAGAAAACCGAGTGTGTTCCGTCGCCTAAGTCCATACACTGAATATTTGCATGCGCGCAGTCCTCTTTAAGTCCGCAGCATTTGCAGACATAGCTGATTGCACCGTTTTCGGCTGTTTGCTGCTGCATCTGGTGATTTACGGAGATGTTGCCGTTTAAGCAGGTTACGCAGTAGCCGTAGTTATTTCCGTAGCCTTCAGTTCCGCCGCCGATATCCCAGTTGTATGCAAGGGTGTATCTTAAGGTCAGCACGTCACCGGGCTGCAGGAAAAATTCCGACATGGATTTGCCGGGGTAATATGCACCGTTAAGTGAGTATACCCAGCCCCAGCCTCCTATGGGACAGCAGGCCTATAATCCTAACGGTATGCCTAATAACGGCTATGGCGGCACGCCTAATATGCCTCCCCGCGGCGGCAATATGGGCGGTACGGTGGGAGCTCCCCCTGTAAGACCCGCAGATGCTCAAAAGCGTCCTCCCGTAAATAACGGCCCCGGATTTGCGATCCCCGGTCAGGGTCCCGCAGTTCCTCCTCAGCCTCAGCCTCAGCCCAACGTTCAGAACAGAGGCGCAGCAAAGGATAACGGAGAAAAAAAGATGTCCTTTATCGGGCTGCTTGCTCACTATAATAAGGAAAACGCAGAGCTGTATAAAAAGCAAAAGGAAGAGGCAAAGGCCGCTAAAGCATCGGCCAAAGCCGCGCAGAAGCCCGTTCCTCCGCAGCCTCCCGTTGGTGCAATGCCCGGTCAGCCTCCTATGGGTACACGACCCGGTCAGCCACCTATGGGTACACGACCCGGTCAGCCTCCTATGGGTGTTCCGGTAAACGGTCAGGGCGGAATGAGGCCCCAGGGACAGTATCCTCCTCAGGGACAGTATCCCTCTCAGCAGCCTCCTGTACAGCCAATACCCGTACAGAACAGCTTTAATGAAACAACTGTACTTTCACCCATTTCGGCAGGCGGAGAGACTACGGTTCTCAGTGCACAGGATATGGGACCAAATCCCTGCCTTATCAGAGCAAAGACAGGTGAACGCATCAGCATCAATAAGCCCGTATTCCGCATCGGAAAAGAGAAGAGCTACGTTGATTACTTTATCGGAGATAATACTGCGATCAGCCGCAGCCACGCAAATATCCATACTGAGAACGGCGAGTATTTTGTAGAGGATACAAATTCCACAAATCATACTTACCTTAACGGAAAGCTGATAACAAGTAACGTAAAGACCAAGCTCACCGCAGGCGATAAGGTGAGACTTGCAAATGAGGATTTTACTTTTACAGTCTGATAAATAATAAACGATTTTGAAAAAGATGTATCCTTCATCAGAGATGGATACGGAAAGGAAGAAATCCATTGGTAGTTAATCTTATAAAAGCAAAGCAGATGTTCAGCCTGACCTTGCCTGAAAAGATCAAGGGACAGTATTGGCTTTCCGATATTGATGAGGCGGGCAATCACAGACAGCTGATCAGTATAGAGGCTATCAATAACGTGTGGACCGTAAAAAGCAATAAGCACGTTACCGTGCTTGACGCGAATAACAGACCTGTTGCGTCAAGTGAAATAAGCTCCATGAGCTTTCTCAGCCTGAAGTATCATAATTCGGATGAGAGAATAATCCTTTATGCCGAGAACGTTGATGCATCAAGGCAAAGCTTTACAAAGGTCGTGATGCGTAAGCCCGATACCTTGGTAATAGGAAGAAACAATGATAATAACCTTTATTTTGCCAGCAGGTTCGTTTCGGGCCATCATGCAAAGCTGATCTTTGATGGTAATAACTGGTCTGTTTGTGATATGAACAGCACCAACGGTACATACGTAAACGGATACCGTGTTGATAACGCAAATCTTTGCGCAGGCGATATGATATATATCATGGGCCTTAAGATCGTTGTCGGTCATAATTATTTTGCTATCAATAACCCTGACGGACAGCTTGTGCTGCAGTCAATAAACATAGCTCCTTATCAGCCTCAGAGCGTAGAGGTCAGAGCGGAGCAGGAGCTTCCCGAAAAGGAGTATTTCTACAGGTCTCCCAGATTTTACAGAGAGATCGAGCATGCTGTGATCTCCATTGATCCTCCCCCTCAGATACAGAAGCTTGAAACAGTACCGCTGGCTTTGATGCTCGGTCCTTCGCTGACGATGGCGATGACCTCTCTAAGCACAGGTATACTCTCCGTGACTAACGTTATTGCTAACGGAGGAGAGATCACCCAGGCATTGCCGACTCTCATAATGTCTTTAAGTATGCTCTTAGGTACCGTGCTTTGGCCTATTCTCACAAAAAGGCATGAGAAAAAGCAGCGAATCATAAACGAGCAGAAGAGACAGAAAAAGTATCTGGCATATCTTGATGAGGTCAGAGATGAGATCAAGCGCAGATGCAAGGAGCAGAGCGATATCCTTCTCGAAAATCTGGTTGATCCCGGGGAATGTATGTCAAGGATATATGATGAAAAAACAAGCCTTTGGGAAAGAGTTCTCGGACACACCGATTTTCTGAAGATGCGTCTTGGCCTTGGCCATCTTCCCCTTGATGCAGACGTTGCGTTCCCTGATAAAAAATTCACCATGGATGAGGATAACCTTCAGGATGCCATGCTGTCATTGGGCAAAGAGCCTAAGGTGCTGAATAACGTTCCCATAAGCATCTCCCTTGCAGATAACTATATTTCCGGCATATACGGTAATAGGGATGAGGTCAAGAATATGCTGAGAGTTCTCATCCTTCAGATGATAGCTCTTCATAGCTATGATGAACTCAAGATTGTTCTGATCGCCGATAATTCCGAAAAGGATTGGGATTTCATTCGCTATATCCCTCATTTCTGGAATGACGATAAAACGATGAGATTCTTTGCCACAAATACCGATGAGGTCAAGGAGCTTTCAGCGTTTATCGATAATAGTATCCTCAGCCGCGGTGAGGAAGGGCATAAGGATTATTCCGAGTATTCTCCCTATTACGTTGTTATTGTAGCTGATAAGAAGATGGCCGAGAAAAGCGATTCTATCGGGCAGCTGCTGAAGTATAAAAAGAATTGCGGCTTCAGCGTTGTGTATGCCGAGAATGCGCTTAACGATCTTCCTAAGGAAACAAAGACTGTGGTATACTTAAACGGCTCTGATTCCTGTGTGTTCAACAGAGAGGATACTACGGGCAAGACGGTATCCTTCAGCGTTGATCATGTCAACGGTCAGGTGATTAATAACGTAGCCGAGAAGATAGCTAATATTGAGCTTGACCTGTCAAGTCAGAGATATGCGCTTCCCAATATGATAACCTTCATGGAAATGTTCAACGTGGGAAAGATTGAGCATCTCAACTCACTGACAAGATGGAAGGAGAATAACCCGACAAAAACTCTCCAGACCCCTGTCGGCGTAGATTCTTACGGCGGAATATTCAATCTGGACCTCCATGAGAAGTTCCACGGACCTCACGGCCTTGTGGCGGGTATGACCGGCTCCGGTAAATCGGAGTTTATCATAACCTATATTCTTTCTCTTGCGGTCAACTATCATCCCGATGAGGTAGCCTTTATCCTCATCGACTATAAGGGTGGCGGACTTACCGGTGCCTTTGAGGACGAAGAGCGAGGAGTAAAGCTTCCTCATCTTGCAGGAACCATCACAAACCTTGACGGAGCGGCGGTCAAGAGATCCCTCATATCCATTCAGAGTGAGCTGAGACGCCGTCAGGCTATCTTCAATGAGGCCCGCAAGGTGTCCAATGAGGGAACGATGGATATTTATAAGTATCAGCAGCTTTACCGCGATAAGGTGGTAAGTGAGCCCGTTCCTCATCTCTTCATAATTTCCGATGAGTTTGCCGAGTTGAAGACTCAGCAGCCGGAATTTATGGAGCAGCTCATAAGTGCTGCCCGTATCGGACGAAGCCTCGGTGTTCACCTAATTCTTGCAACACAGAAGCCCAGCGGCGTTGTTGATGACCAAATCTGGAGTAACAGTAAATTCAGAGTATGTCTGAAGGTTCAGGAAAAGGCAGATAGCCAGGATATGATCAAGTGCTCCGATGCCGCAGAGCTTTCACAAACGGGACGATTCTACCTTCAGGTAGGATTTAACGAGCTTTTTGCTCTCGGTCAGTCGGCATGGTGCGGAGCTGAGTATATTCCTACGGAATCTGTTGAAAAATCTGTAGATAACAGCATTCAGGTAGTAGATAATCTCGGCAGGACAATGATGAACGTCAAGCCCGCCAAGAAAACGGTCAATAAGGGCAGTAAGGTAAAGCAGATCGTATCTATCGTTAAGTATCTGTCCGATCTTGCCTTTGAGGAGAGCATTTCTGTTCGTCCTCTGTGGCTGCCTCCCATTTCTCCCAAAATATACGTAGATGATCTTGAGGATAAGTATAATACCCGTTCTTTCGGAACAGAGCTTTGTCCCGTGGTCGGAGAATACGACGATCCCTTCAATCAGAAGCAGGGCGTGCTTACCATTCCTTTTTCCAAGGACGGAAACTGCCTGATCTACGGCTCCACCGGCAACGGTAAAACAACGATGCTCACAACCATTGCATATTCACTTATTAAGAATCATAGCGCAGACGAGCTCAATCTCTATATTATGGATTTTGGCTCCGAAACTCTTAAGGTGTTTGAAAAGGCGCCTCAGGTCGGCGGTGTTATGGTATCCTCCGATACAGAGAAAACAGTCAATTTCTTTAAGATGCTCCATAAGGAGATCGAATACAGAAAGAGTCTTTTCTCTGAGTATGGCGGAGATTATGCAAGCTATTGCAGAGTTAGCGGAGAAAAGCTTCCCGGTATCGTAGTTCTGATAAATAACTATGCGGGATTTTCAGAGCAGTATGAGGATCTTCTTGAATCCTTTGCGCTTCTGACAAGAGACGGCGTCAAGTACGGTATATATTTTGCGGTAACAGCAAGCACTACAAATGCAGTGAGATACGTGATAGCGCAGAACTTCAAGATGATGATGTCTATGCAGCTCAACGATGCATCCGATTATTCCATCGTGGTTGGAAAGACAGACGGACTCGTTCCTTCCAAGCATAAGGGCAGGGGACTTGTTGCTCTTGACAGAGTTTATGAGTTCCAGACAGCAGAGGCAGCAGAGGCAGAGGATCTCTTCGAGTATCTTAAGGGATACTGCACAGAGCTTCATAGCAAAGCAACCTCGTATGCTAAGAGAATACCTATCCTTCCCGAGATCGTTAAGTATTCTGATGTTGAGAGAAGCATAGACAGTCTCAGACAGGTGCCTGTGGGTATTGGAAAGAAGACTCTTAATCCCGTTTGCATCAACGTAGAGAATAAGGTCGCAGTTCCTGTTGTCAGCCAGGAGACCTATCAGGCGGCAAGATTTGTGGAAGAATGGGTCAAGGTGCTTTCAAAGCTCTGCAAAGTTGAATGTATAGATGCAGAGCAGCTTATAGACGGTGAAAAGACCGGTAGCATCCATGTATGCACAGATGGCTTTGAAGAGCAGGTGCAGTGCCTGTTCGCCGATATGGTTGAAAGAAACAACACTTATAAGGATGCAAATCTTGACGTTTCTTCACTTGATGCATTTGAGAGAAAGGTCGTAGTCATCGTAGGCTATAAGCGATTCTCAAATCAGCTTTCTGCAGACGGAAAGGAAAAGCTTGCATTGCTTCTTGAAAAAGCAGAGGCGATCTATAAGCTGCACTTTATTATAGTTGAGGCTCTGAGCGAATACTCATCCTTCAGCTATGATGGATGGTATAAGCGCCATATCAGCGGTTCTGACGGATTGTGGATAGGCGATGGAATAGCAGATCAGTATCTGCTTAAGATCAATAAGCTGACCGGCGAGCTTTATGAGGAGATCGGTGATGAATACGGCTACGTGCTGAACAGAAACCGCCCCACCCTTGTAAAACTGCTGTCATCAGCAGATTCAGAGGAGGAGTAAAAATGGAAAAGGTTCTTGTAGAAATATACGTTCCCGTAGTCAATACGTCCTATGATGTTTTTGTCCCCCTTGCATCGCAGATGTCAGAGGTGCTGGAGCTTGTAAAAAAAGCGGTGACCGAGCTGTCGGACGGAGAATTCCGCGCAACTGAGGAAACCGCAATATGCTACCGTGAAAACGGAACTATAATCAACATTAATATGAGCGTTTTCGAATTGGGAATTCGAAACGGAACCAAGCTCATGTTGATATAAAATTTTTAAGGAGGTCATTAAAATGGCTAGAAACATTCAGGTAACTCCTGAGCAGCTTGAATCCACCGCAGGAAGAATTGAAAGCCTCGCAGCTGACTATAAGACTCAGTACGAACAGCTTTACAATGAGACAAACGCGATGGCTTCCACATGGAACGGAAAGGACAATGTTGCATTCACTGAGCAGATTGCAGGCTTCAAGGATGATTTCGAGAAGATGTTCAATCTTATGAATCAGTATGCAGATTTCCTTAGAAAGAGCGCAAAGGCATACCGCGATACTCAGGATACCGTGGTTGCAGAGGCTCGCAAGTTAGTTAACTAAAGGAGGGTGATTTAAAATGGCAGATAGCATTAAGATTTCAACGCAGGTGCTGATGGACACTGCGGAAAAGGTAAGAAATTGCAATAAGTCTATGGACGAAAAGCTTGCAGATATCAACAAGAATATGAACGATCTGGAAGCAACATGGAAGAGCGATGCAGCTAATGATATCAGAAGCGCAATGAACGCTCTCAAACCCCGTTTTGAAGAATATAAGAACGTTATCGAGTCCTATGCTAAGTTCCTTGTGAACACAGCACAGAGCTATGAATCCACAGAAAGCGCAGTACAGACAAACGCAAACGCATTCAAATAATGCCAAAATTTTGCAGGTGAGCGTAGCTCACGCTCACCTGCCTGACTTTGAAAAAAATATATAATAGGAATTATATTTAATATATACAAAAAAATCAGGAGGAGCATATGAAGAAAAGACTGTATAATTTACTGTGTATGATCCTTGCGCTTTTGTTCCTTGTTCAACCCCTTGCAGGCTGCGCTATACAAAAGACCGATGAAACCATCTACCTGAAAAAAGGCGAGTTTTTTGCGTATTACGTCTATATGAATAATATGACGTCTTCCAAGTATTCCGTTCAGGAGATAGAGAATTGCGAAGATGGAAGCGTAGAGGGAGACATCCTTGTGGAATGGGGATATATTGACGAGAAGAGCGCCAAGAGCGGCTTGAGTCTTCCTGTCGATAAAGAGACCGTAGTAACGGTGTGCGCAAACGCCACGTTTGACCTCAAGGAAGGAAACACAAAAGATATTAAGGATGCAGACCTTCTTGATGATCCTCAGCTTATAGCAAACGCGTATGCAAGCGGATTCTTTGAGCTTGAAAACGGATATTTCGACGGCGCACAGCAGATGACCTTTGCTGATTGCGAGGAGATATATTATAATTCAACAGAGTATGCCGCAGGTGTCCATTATGAGCCCACAGGCGATGATTACGAAATGGAGGAGGGCGTCATAGTAGATGACGGCTCCGACTATAACGAGGGCGATATCACAATTGAGTTCATAACCGAGGAGTCAACTGTGGCCAACGGCAAGGTCCAGACGGATAGCTTTGTCGGTAATATGTCTCTGAAAAAGGATGAATATTCCTATCCTCAGGTGACCTTTCTCGGAAACGGTTCCGGCACGGACGCAGAGCTTGTAACCGTAGCCACGGCGCCTCAGTTTCCTCAGTCTAACATAGCAGGCAATCAGACAAAAACGGGATTTATGGCTACCATCGCGGCATCCCGCTTTGAAAAGCTCAAGCTCAAGATAGGCGATACTGTGGTTCTTAAGGCCTTTGAGGTTGTCAACGGTACGTCGCCGAGAGGCACTATGGGTGACGTTATCGGTATACTGACCCATTACAGCAAAATAGGACAGAACTACTCCTGTGTTTTCGAGTATCCTGATTTTGAGCAGGCTGCCGTAAACGTAAAAGAAGATAAGCTCAATGCATCCGGTGTAAATAAGAGCAGCTTTGAACCCCTTAAGAACGAGTATATGGGCTGGAAGCTCACCTTCGAATGCACAACGGATTCCATAAACGTAAGTGCAACAAAGGATTTCACCGTCAGTGAGACCGATAGATCCAAGGATTGGCAGAATGCAAAGAAGACCGTAACCGCAACTGCCGATTTCACCATGGATAATTTCCAGGTGGATATAAAGAACATAAAGAGCTTTGCAAATAAGAAGGGCTCAGGACACGTTAAGATCACAGCAGATACTGATTTTTCCTTCAATCTTGAGCAGAGCCTCAGATACACACCTGACAGTAACAGAAACGGAAAATTTCCCTCCAACTGGTCAAACTCCAGATGGACGGATAGTGATTCCAAGGGCGCAAAGGAGATAAAGATAGCTCGCTTCACTCCCACCGCCGGCGGAATTATCGGAGCAGACGTATATATCTATCTTGTCATTTCAGTTGACGGTAAGGTGAGCTATAAAACCTCTGTTGATGGCGGAGGCGTTCAGATCAAGACAAATAACGGTAAGGTAAGCTGCACGTCTCTCGGTAAAAAGACCAGCGAGCTCACAGCGCAGGTTAACCTCCACGGCAGAGTAGGAGTTGAGGCATCTCTGACACTGTTTTCCTTTATTGACGTTATTACATATGACGTAGGCTTCGATCTTGATATTCTGATGAAGGCTTCTCTGTATTATGAGAATGAAATGAAGAGCAGTGGAGTATTTGCCCCCGCAGAGGGATTGGCAGATTATTTGTCGGATGCGAAGTTCGGATATTGCGTTGGCGTGGACGGAACGCTGTCCATATCCGGATATCTTGAAAAATCTGCGGTAAAGTCAATTCTGGATGCGGTTTCAAAGGGCACGTCTCTTGATTTTACCATAGAGGTGCTGACCTTTGGAATACACGTTGAGGACGGCAGCGTAGTCGATAAATGTACCCGCGGAGAAACAACAGATGAAAAGGTTGAAAAATCCAAGGATGACGACGTAAAGCTTGATAAATACAAAATAACGCTTCATAAGGGCTGCTGCGATCAGGTGCTTCTGACAGAGCTGCCTGCAAAGACAAAGAAGATCATCAATTCAAAGAACTCCATAACTGTAACAACGAAGAATAAAAAAATAGCAACGGCAAAATACAGCAAATCGTCAAAGGCGGTAATAATTGAAGGCGTTGACGAGGGTAGCACGGAGATCGTGATAAAGGCAAAAAAGGGAGCTCTTTGGTGGAAGAAGACCGCAGAGCAGAAGATCTCTGTAACTGTAATTGATGACTGAGAGACGTATTTTATTATAAATTAAGTGAGGAGTAATAATATGTTTAAAAGAATAACTGCCATGATACTGTGCCTTTTGGCAATAGTCGGTGCGATCCCGCTGACCTCATGCTCAAAGGCAGATAATGAGCCTATAACAAAGGGCGAATGGTTAAATATGCTGTGCGAGGGCTTCGGCATGAGCACTTATACGGAGGAGACCCCTTACACAACAACAGTGGACTCTGACGATGCATATTTCTCCGGCGTTCAGATCGCATTTGAATGGGAGATCATTGATGAAAAGGATATTGACGTTTATGAAAAGGTAACAAAGGGATATCTTGCAAAAACGTTGGTAAAATGTGTTGGCCTGACAGACGTGGCTGATATGACTGATGATGAAATAACCGAATACGCGGTAGAGAACAATTACGTAGCGTATGATTTCAGAGGCAGAACAGACAGCATCAGATACGTAACAAAGGCTGAGGCAAGCGAGAGCATTGAAAAGTCCTTTGATATTTGGACTAACCGTAAGTACGAGTATAAGGAAGAGCTCACCGTTGGAGAGAACGTGAAAAATCTTGCTCAGACCAATCTCTCAGCCGACCAGATACACGTTGATAAGGTGAATAATACCGTTATCATTCCCGAAAGTGCGGCAGCAGGTCTTGTTGATGGAGAGACCCTCGTGCTTCCCCCCAACGGAAATGATACTACAATATCTGCATATAAGGTTGAAGACGTCGTATTTGAAAACGGTTATGCCAAGATCGTCACAAGCGAAGCAACTATTGAGAACACTATTCAGGATATGGAGATCAGCGGAAGCATAGTTCCCGATCTCAGCACGGTTCCGATCACAGACGGACTTGGAAACGTAATTAATGCCGATGCAGCAACAAGCATGAATTATTACGGACCTGATAATTCCGGCATATATAATCCTGTTGACGGCGATGGAGAATTCATTGGAGCAACTCCCTGTGCAAAGGGAAAGATTGAATTCGAAATAGACGGATTGAAGATATCCGGTTCCACAAGCGGAAATGACGTTGAGTTTGAGATCAGCGGCGATATCCCCCTTAAGAAGTTTGACGGTGCAAAGGTAACTGTAAAAAAGAGCTATGCTATTGAAGATATCTCCTTTGATTATGACTGGGATATCGAGTGGTTCAAATTAAAGTCAGCATATGCAAAGCTTAATTACACTACCAAGGATACCACCGGCGTAGGCCTGAAATATGAAAATGAAGGCGCATTGTTTGCCGATCAGCGCGGTAATTATGCCGAGGACGAAAATGATATTACCTGGTGGAAGAACTTCTGGAAAAAAGATCTGAAGCCTAAGGCTGCAGCTAAGGGCGCAAAGACAATAACCATCTGTTCTTTCCCCATAGTAAACGGAGGCGTTGCCAGAGTTGATATTGATATCAAGGCGAAGTTCAGTGTAAGCGGCGAGGTCGAGATCGAGGTAACTACCCGCAATTCAAACGGACTGGAATATAAGAAGGGCAATTTCAGAATAATCAAGTCCAAGGATACGGACGTAGCAGTAAATATCAAGGCAGCTCTTGAACTTACGGCATATGCAGGCGTAACTCTTAAAGCTGTTGGTATTGATATCGTAGGCGTAGGATTTGAGGCAGGAATAGGTGCAGAATGGACAACTACCATGCACCTTGTAAATATAAAAAATGAACGGCTGGACGAGGTATCGCTAAGTATCAGCGGAAACCTTGCAGATGAGGCGGGACTCGCCGTTCAAGGCTCGTATTACGGAAAGGAAGATACTACAGCATCGCTCCATCTTGATGTTTGCGGTGACAGAAAGGTATACTTTATCCTGAGGTTTAAATTTGATGAGGATTGCGCAGTATCTGATATCCTCAAGGGAAAGAAATCAACAGACGGAACAAAGTTCAAGCTTGAGATAGAGATATTCGGCAAGGATAATGCTCTCATCAAGAAGCTGTGCAAGCACGTTGAAAACGGCGAGGTTGTTGCTGAATGCACCCGCACTTATAGCGAGCCTGAAGAGGAGACCACAGAGGTAACAACAGATACCGCGGTACCGGATGAGGAAACCACAGGCGCTACCAACGGCAACGCGGGCGGTAATGAAGAATTCCTTGATATCGATACGTATTTCCTTAATATGTTTGTCGGTAACAGTGCGAAGATCGAAGTAACGGATATTCCTGAGGGATACGATGCATCCTCTGTAAAGTTTGCATCAAGTGATGCAAAGATCGCCACCGTTGATGCAAGCGGAAATATCAAGGCTGTTTCTGAGGGAATGGTGCAGATAACGGCAAGTATACCCGGCACAGATTATTCGGTAACGTGCTCCGTTATAGTTAATACTGTGGGAGATAACGGCTTTACGGGATTAAAGGAAACAGGAATGTGATCCCATGATCTATCGTTTGGAGCAAACGGAACGGTTACCCCTGAGAAAGCACGTAATAAAGAATAAAAGGGATGGCGCAGCGATCTACGCTGCGCACGTCCCCGGCGTTTTTCGGTCATCGGTAACCATAGACGGTGCAGTTTTTGAAACTGTGACGGAAACTATTTCCAAAACCGTAGTAATTAAAAATGGTATGATAGCGGGCGAGATAACTCCCGTATTTGTAAAAACGGGAAAGTTTTTGTTCTTGCCCATAGGATATGACGGATATCGGTTAAAAACAGAGAATGAAGAAATTGAGATATTTGATATAGGTCTCGGCGCTGACCATCACTATATCGTTCTTCTTTCTGAAGGAAAAACCGTTGCTGTAATACATAAAGACGATAAGGTCGTTAATTATCTGAATACGTATACCATATATGCTGAAGATAAGGAGCACATGGATAAGGCAATAATAGTTGCAATGTTCTTTGAATCAACGGCATATTGCGACAGAACTGCCGGTATAGGCTACTCTGTTGTAGATTCTCCATATTATTCATCTCAAAAAGAGCTCAGGGCAAAATATGATCCTACCTTTATTGAGAGAGTAAAGGCAATGGAATAAAATAAAATTTAAAGCAAGGAGGGCAGCCGTGGCTATTAACGTAGGTGCAGCTAATAATCAGGCATCGCAAATGAATACAAATGCAGATCAGCTGCGAAACGCCAAAAGACAGCTGACCGCATATAAGACCTCGATAAGCAGCAATTGGAAGGCAAGCGAGGTCAGCTATATAACAAAGGCAATAGATCAAGTCATAGCAGAGATCGACAGAGCCATAGGCGAGATCGATTCCTTGAGCAGAGACGTAAAAACTGTTGCAAACCAGATTCGTCAGGAAGAGATAGCGGCAAGGCAGAGAAGGATCAATGAGGCTCAGAGAGCTTACGACGCTGCAAACGAGGCGCTTGTTAATCTTCTCAGAGAAAGAGATGACCTGCAGAATCGGCTTGGCAGCGCTCCGTTGCGCGAAAGGTTCGGCATTATTCGCGCCATAGAGGATATGAACAGCAGAATATCCGATGCTGAAAGGAATTGCCGTAATGCAGAGAGCGCATTACGTGCAGCACAGAGATAAGCTATGGTAAAGTATAAAATTGAAAGAAGCGCGGGAAATACGTATCTCGTGATTCAAGGGCAAAAGGAGCAGCAGATAAGCGAGAGGGAGTATTATGCTATCCACACGGGTCAGATACCCGGATTGCTTATAGCAGACCTTGTCCGCAAGGGAAACAGCTTCAGGCTCAATTATAATATATCCGGCTGTATATCCCTGCGGGAATATCTTTTCAATCCCTTGACAAAGCAGTCGTTTTCCAGTCTTTTGACGGGAATACTTAATAACCTTAAGGCTTTGCAGTCTGCATACTATAATATGCAGTACATATTGATGGATATTAATGCGGTGATGGTCAATCCCTCGACCCATAACGTCAGCTTTGTATACGTACCCATAACATTTTTTGAGAGCGGCACCTCTCTGAAGGAATTTTTGCTCAGCATTATCAATTACTGCGCTTTTCTTCCGGGAGAGGATACAGGATACGTTAAGGATTACATACGAATATTGAACAGCGGCATCAATTTTTCCGTGTTTGACCTTGAAGAGTATCTAAAGAATCTCGGTTCAAGAGGCACTCCTGAAAAAAAGGTAAAGAAATGCACGAGATGCGGATCGGCTTTGCAGCCTAACGTGAATTTCTGCCCTGCCTGCGGAATGAAGATAGGCTCAGTATCAACAACGGAGCAAAATCTGTATGACCCTCTGAAAAACGTGACCCCTCCTCAGGGACAGTCAGACACAGGCACACAGCAGGGGATCCTTATGGGCGATGTGATGATGCCGATAATAGATAATATGACTCCCTGTAATGCTCCAAATGACCTGCAGCAGATAAAGACTCCGCCTGTGCCCCCTACGCCGCCTGCGCCTTGCGCAACGCTGTATAGGATAAAAACATCGGAGCATATAGATATCGGCTCAGCCAATTTTAAGATAGGCAAGGACCCCCACAGCAATGATTACTGCGTAGGTGATAATTCGGCTGTCAGCCGTAATCATGCGGTCATAAAATATCAGAACGGAAGATGGTATATCAGTGATCAGCGGTCGACAAATAAGACCTACGTGAACGACGTTGCCGTAGTTCCCGGTGTAGATGTTGAGCTGTCAAACGGAGCCCGTGTCCGTCTGGCAAACGAAAATTTTGTATTCAATATCATGTAAGGAGAAAAAGAAATGTATCCTGAATTTATAACAATATACGTGATGCTTGCTGTCGTCATCATAATGCTTGGCGCAGTGCTGTTCTTCCTCATCACATTGTTGAAGAAGGGCGCCTCCAATTCACCCGCGGCGCAGTATAGAGCTCCTCAGGTAAATGAGCAGTATTATGCTCAGCAGCAGTATCAGCCTCAGGCGCAGTATCAGCAGTATCAGCCTCAGGCTCAGTATCAGCAGAATCAGTATGCACAGCAGGGAAGCGTTGTTTTCTGCAAGCAGTGTGCAACTCAGTTCAGCTCATCTCAGGCATATTGCCCTCAGTGCGGTACAAGAAGATAAGAAAGCCGTGCGTTTGAAAAGGGGGTGAAATGAGTGGGACGAACTGAAATTAACGTAGGCGCAGTTATTGGTGCTTCTTCGCAGATCAATTCTGCCAAAAGTAGCGTAAGCTCTGCCAAAAGCTCATTTTCTCAAACGGGTTCTGCAGTTGACTCAAGGATAAAGGACAGATCAAATATCAGAGGCAGGATAAATACGGTCAATAACCGTATGGCCAATATTGAGAAAAAGATCGTGAATATCCGTAATACCGTTGAGAGCGGAGCAAACAGATATCAGTCTACCGACGTCAGCGTAGAGCAGATGAGGCGCGATATAAACAGCGCATCTCAGCTTAGCGCCGTTGCAGGCTTGAGCAAATGGGAGCGCTATTTCTTTGCTACCGATAAGCATTCGGGAGATAACCTTAAGGACCTTCCCTTTGGTAGTAGCGGAGCCTTTGTTATTACGAAGGAGATATTTGAAAAAATCAAGAGTAAAGATCCCGCAGAGCTCACCGAAAAGGAAACAACCATCCTTAACGGTCTTGAGAGAAGCGGCTTTGGTGAGGATTTCTTCGGTAAGAACCAAGAGAAAAAATTTCTCGTTAAGACAATAATCGAAAACGGTGAGCTCCGTACGATTGTGAGTGAGGACACGGATACCACAAAGCTTTCCGGCGAAGCAGATATTTTTAAGCTGTCTGACAAGACCGAAAAGGCAAAGGAAAAGCTTGAACAAAAGCTTAAGGATAATGATCTGTATCACGAGGATAAGGATACGGAATATTATGACGAGAACGGTAAGAAAATAAAGGAATCAGATGCTCCCGATTTTTATGAAAGAAAAGCGACCGTTGCTGAGATAAGCAAAGAGGCCAAGGCTTCTGTTTCAGCGTATAACGATACGTATAAAAACTGGCTTGGCGGCGAACTTGAGGTTACTGTTGCAGAGGCGGAGGCTCACGCTATGATCGCGGGCGGCCTATACGTTATGGGTGCCGATGGTGAAAAATTCTTCAGCCCCGGAGTAAGTGCCGAGATCGGAGCAAGCGTAACGGTGCTTAATGCCGAGTATGAGGCTCAGATAGTTGGAAATGAATATTTGGGGGTCAATGCAGATGCTGAACTGACAGTGCTTCAGGCGGAGGCCAAGGCGGAGACACAGATCAATTTCTTCGGAACAGACGAAAAAGGAAACGTTGTTTTCGATCCCAATGCAAGCGTAGGCTTCAGTGCTGATGCCGTTCTTGCAGAGGCGGAGGGAAGCGTTGGAGTAAACGTGCTTGGCGGAGAGGTTGAACTCAAGGGCAGCGTCAAGGTCGGTGTAGGCGTCAATGCAGATATCGGCTATCAGGACGGAGTTATCAAATGCGAGATAGGAGCATCGCTCGGCCTTGGATTTGACGTGGGCTTTGAGGTAGATGTTGGCGGTATGGTAAATACCGTGGCAGACGCGGCATCCTCGGCGTGGGAAGCTGTCGGAGATTGGTTTGGCTGGTAGCTGAAATGAAAGAGCAGTATGGATTTGTTTTCTTCCTTGTGTTATCGATGGTGCTTTTAGTGTGTCACTTTCTGCTTGGTGGGCTGTTTGATTATAAGCCCGTAATGACGAACGGAAAGGGAATTATAGAAGGGATAAACCGAAATGATAACGGAAGAAAATGGTTTTATATCAGAATAGAAACGCCGAATGGATCAGAGCTTGCAAATACCGATAATTACCGAACCGTGCCCGAGGGAACGGATGTCGGAGACGAGGTTGAAGTAAAGTATTATTATACGAAAAAGGGAGTTCTGCGTTGCAGGGTGACCGAGAGCGGCTTTGAGAGCGTTGCAGGAGAGGATGAGGGCAATAGCCCGTATCTTTTGTATGCGGCGGGCGTGTCGTTTGCAGCATTTGCGATGCTGTTAATTAAATATATAGCATCAAAATAAGTGTTGAATACTTAGAATAAATATGATATAATCAAAGCATTAATGGAGGAATAGATCATGATTAAAGGATTGTTGCCCATTGGATCAGTAGTGCTTCTTAAGGATAGCACCAAGAGATTAATGGTAATAGGCGTATGCCAGAAGGGTGGCGCAGACCCCAATAAGGTATGGGATTATGCGGGAGTAGTATTCCCCGAGGGATATATCTCTTCCGATAAGGTATTTCTTTTTGATACAGAGCAGATAGAAACCATCTATCAGATCGGTCTTTTGGATGGAGAATCTCTCAGCTTCAAGGCAAAGGCAGACGAGCTGAGAAATAAAATAAAAAATAATTAATAGGAGGCAGTTATGGATAACAGAATGCTTTTTGGCTTTATGTGCATCTTCCTCAATTCCTACGGTGTTCCTTGCTTTATGCAGGGCCACGTCAGTGCAGGCGTTTGGAGGATCGTGCTCGGTTGCGTGACCTTCGGTGTTATCGCGATCATCAACTTCGTTAAGGGAATCATTCTGGGCGTTAAGGTCCTCAAGATGACTGACGAAGAGTATGCCGAAGTTAAGGGCACCCTTGCAAACGGCGTTCCCCTTAAGTAATAAGGAAATAGAAAAGCACCCTGCAAAGCAGAAGCACCCTGCTTGCAGGGTGCTTTTTCTCTACTGTTGGTAGAATGATTAGAAATATATCTAATCACTATTGACAAAAAGTGATTAGATGGATATAATATCAGTGTAAGTTCGAGCTGAAATTATATACGGAGGTAAATATGAAGGATTCTAAGTTCTATACCTTGGCTTATGAGCCGCTAAAGACTGAAACCGATAGAATCGAAGCCTTTAGCACGGCCCTTGACTCAAATATGACGGAAAAGCAAAAGAGAATAGAAGAATACAAAATGGCAAGATACCGCTACGGGGCTGTCTGTGCAATTGTGAACGCACTCTTTTTTTCAAACAAATTAATAGATAAGCTATATGAGACCCATTTCGTTCTCGAGCCCTATGATGCGCTTATAAAAAACGATGCAGAGTTTCTCAAGGCTTTTAATGAAGCTGATGAAGATAAAAAGTCAGACGTGGGCCTTTATTACGGAATCTTGGCATATGCAGATTTATTAATAGAAGAGAAGGCCCAAAAGCTTTCCTTTGCAAACGAGCAGGAAAAAGTTGAGCTGAATTGCTATATTGATGGCTATAGATTTGCAAAAAAGTGCATAAAGGAGGCTTGGTGTAAGGTGTATAAGGAAAAAATGACGGCCGTAGAGATAGAAAAGGCATTAGCAAATATCGTTCTCGATATGATGAAAGAATGCAAAA
The DNA here is from genome assembly GCA_045545335.1 of Candidatus Avispirillum sp. Classification (GTDB taxonomy): domain Bacteria; phylum Bacillota; class Clostridia; order Oscillospirales; family CAG-272; genus Avispirillum. Next base: position 17,597 of record JAZQAS010000053.1, read on the forward strand.
CAAGGCTCGCAGCCTTGCCTGACAATGCCAAAAACGAGAAAAAAGCTATAATGATAGAGGACGGAATGTACAGTATGGGTATACGCGCAGGTCTTCTCTATAACACAAACGGAGACCGCGAAGGTGCTATCAGAATAAAGAGCACCCGTATGCCCCACGTTTGCAGAAATTTTCCTGATGTGCTTGAGGCTTTCGAAAATGCTGATGCAGAGGAAAAGATGCGGATCACAGCCGCCCTTTACGGAGAAGTATGGATAACGGGTGAGTACCATCAGGCAAATATTGCGGAGCTGTCAGCGGCAAAGGAAAGCAGAGATATATCGAGGATATTTGAGTATACCATAAAGGTTGGCGCGATCGAGGCTATGCTTAAGGCTTGGAAGGCCTGGAGGCGTGAAAACGGAATATATCCCACTCTTTTGGAGGATAAATGATGGAAGCCAATATAGTTAAGATACTCAAGCTCCTCGCAGACGAGACACGACTTTCAATAATAAAAATACTTGCAAAAGAGGACTCCTACGTTGAGCTCATTGCAAGCCGTCTGTCTGTAACGGAGGCGACGGTATGCTATCATTTGAAAAAAATGGAGCAGGCCGGCATAGTATCCGCCTCCCGCTCTCAGTTTTACATCATATATTCCCTTAACCGCACTCTTCTTGAAAAGAGTCTTATAGATATGGTTCTTTCCAGCGAAGCGCAGGTGGATACGGAGGAAAAATACCGAAAAGAAGTGATAGCCAACTTTTTCAAGTACGGGCGTCTCGTGTCTATTCCCGTACAGCAGAAGAAAAGGGAGATAGTTCTTTCTGAAATCGTCAAAGATTTTGAACCGGGCAGGGCATACACCGAGGAGGAAGTAAACGGTATCATCCATAGGTATCACGAGGATCACTGTACCATACGCCGCGAGATGATAGCGTTCAAGCTTTTAGGACGTGAAGGGAACACATATTTTAGATGAAATATATGTAAATCCTTATACAGCGTTGTGAAAGAAGATATAAGGAGCAAAGGATCATTACAATGGAACTTTCGGAGATATATAAACAGATCCCCCGCTCAACGTGTAAGGAAGGCTGTTCGGATTGCTGTACCAATATGATACAGGTGACGGCAGAGGAAAGGGATAGAATGGGCGGATATGAATGGGACGGGCAGTGCGTCCACTTGAAGGACGGAAAATGCTCCGTTTATGAGAATAGGGCTTTCGTATGCCGAATATTTGGAACGAGTGAGCTTATGAAATGCGAGGGGTGCACGCCCGAACGGTATCTGACAGAGGAAGAGACAGGCTTGCTTGTTCACGAATATGCAAAGATAATAAGAGACGACCGTGAAAAAGAAAAGAAGATAGATAATATTATAATCATGAAAGAAGTAGTAATATCGAGACTTATAAAGGAATACAGGAGAGAGAGAGGACTCTCTCAAGAGCGGCTGGCGGCAATGCTTGGGGTGTCGCCGCAGGCAATATCAAAATGGGAGAGAGTGGAATGCTATCCGGATATAACCTTTCTTCCCACACTTGCAGGTTTGCTGGAATGCACGGTTAACGATTTCTTTGAATAATATTGAGAAGTGGCGGCGGTCGTACTTCGCGGAACATCTGAGCCTGTACGATCTGATAAGCGAACAAAGAAATAATATACGTGCGATCATACATAAGAAGAATAGGGGAGCGGCTTGCCGCTCCCCTATTTATCGTTATATTTAGTTTTGTTATGTTGTACAATTCTATCCTTGCAGCCCTTCAAAAAAATCAAAGAGGGCGTTCTTAACTTCTTCGTTATAGAAATCGGCGCCGGCCTCTTTTACGGGAAAGACGGTGCATTCCGTTCCCGCACTCTCAAGGGCATCCTTCATATCATTGCACATAGAGATCGGAAAGGTGGGGTTGTTTGCGTAGGAGATGAGCAAAACGGGGCAGGGGATCTTATCTGCAAAGGCCTTTGCAGACAGCCTTTCATATGCCTCTGCGGCCTCTGTGGGTGAGCCGCCGCAAATTTGGGTGCATACGTTTTTTGATGTCTCGTTAACGTAGTATTGAGCCGTGAGATCGCATAAGCTGTTTGCGGTACAAACTCCCTTGATCTGCTCTCCCATTACCTTTGCGCAGAGGAAGGCGCGGATGCTGCCCGTGCTCGAGCCTGTGACAAATACAGCATCTCTTTTAATAAAGGAGCATTTTTCAAGAAGCTCGCCAAGATATGCCATCTCTGCTTCAAAATCCCCGTCAAAAACGTTCATATAGGAAAAGCCAAAGCACACGTATCCCCTTTTCACAAAGATAGATGCATCGTATTCGTGAGCAGGTCTTGTTTCGGGGAAATATAAAACGCAGGGGTATTCCTTATGCATATAGTCAAGGGGCGCGGTTATTCTGAAGCTGCGCTCCGTGGCACCCACCTTCATAGTCAAAGTGTACGCCGCCACGTTTTCCATTTTGATGCTTTCCTGCTCGGCGGAGAGTATTTTTTCTGCCCCCTTCAGAGAAAGGGCCGTTTTGTATTCTTCCTTTGGCGGCTCGGTGTCGGTGGGCGCTTCTGTTGCTCTTTCTGTGGTGTCGACTAAAGGAGTATCGGCAGGGGCGCAAGCTGTGATGGAGAGAGACAGAATTGCCAAAAGTAGCAGAGTAATAAGCTTTTTCATAATATTTCCTTTACATATCCTTTGCAAATAAGCGTTTAAGCTCTTTTTTAAATTTCAGTGTGTGGACGGCGAACTCAATGATAAGATAAATGAGCATTGCGCCGAAGGTGATGGAAAAAACGCCGGTCTCGGTAAATTCCTGCTTATAGGAAAAGAGAAAGGTCATAAGGGCAAGGCCGAGGGCAAGGAAAAGCTGAGTGACCTTAAAGGCGGTAAGGCCGAAGACCGCGGCTGTGCCGTCCCTTCTTTTTCTGATAAAGGCCAGAAAATATATGTGAACGGAGACCCTTCTGTGTCGTGAATAGTCGTTCTCCGCCCAGTTGTTAAGGCGGAAGACCCCCGAAAGGCGCTGCCCACGGCGTTCCATATGTACGCCCTTGTGGTGCTCCTTGAATTTGCCGTAGTCCGCAGGCTCAAGGTCTGTGTCCATATATATGTGGCGGTCAATGCGTTCCAGCGCTTTTTCGTATGGCATTTTTGAAAAAACGTTAAAGAACAGCATCATTTGATTTTTCCTCTCTGTGAAGTCTTTCCCGCTCCTTTATGTATTCCTGCTTTTTCTGTTCCAAAAGGTATGATACGCAAAAAACAACAGTAAGCAGGCAGAGGTATATTATAGAAGCGCCGTTTCGCCATTGCCCTTGATTAAACGAATTGATGAGAACGCGGGTCGCCTCGTCGATTATCTCTACCATATAGGTGGGGATGAAATAAAGCTCCACCGTGCCGTGAAAATCCAAAAGGGAAGTGCATAGCCAAAGTGAGGCAATGAGGTTTGCCACCACTGCTGAAAAGGGTATGGGCCGCTCCCTTTGGTTCAGCCATTTGCTCACGCCCTGAGCGTACAGGGCAACCATAACGCAGTTGAAAAGGAGAACTGCGAGAAGCATAACGAGATATATCTTCCAGGAAAATGACGGAAGCTTGTAGCTGTTGAACTCTGCCACCGCCGCCCAGTATATAAGATCGTAGCAGACTGAAAGCGCGAGCGTGCACGTAAGAAAGCAAAACGCAGGGGCAATATAGGAAAATACGCCGAAAAATATTTTATGCAAAAATCTTCTGACAGCGCAGGATATGCGGCTCAGAAAAAAGGATATTTTTTCTAACGTTGAAAGTATTATTTTCATCATTTTATTTTTTTATATTGATGATCTCAAATTCAAGAGAGCAGCCGCAGTCGCGGCATACCTTGGTCTCATAGGGGCTTTTCGTTCCGCACCATACGCAGGCGAGGGATTTTGGCTTTGCAGGGGTCCTTTGGGGCGCGAGATATTTCGTGCCGTAGGCGTGGATCACCTTGTCACCCACCTCGTATACACGGGTCCTCTCTCCCCAGAAGTATTCGCCCTCGTCAAAGACCTCGTGCTCGTAGAGCTTTCCGTCGGAGGCGCGCACCAGAGCCTTTACTCTTACGCCCGAGCGATTGTGATCGTATTTTTCAACCTTGTCGAGCATATTGATGTTCTCAAGCTCAATCTTTATGATCTCGCCGTAGTAGCTTCGGTCAATAAGCTTTGCAGGCACACCGCAGGCCCAGAAGGGAACGACGAGCAAAACGAAAACCACGGTGGAGGCGTTTCCAAGCTCCGCTTCCTTCAGCCCCTCGTAGAAATAGTCAAGTATAACGTAGGAAATTCCAAGAGATAAAAACAGCCTTGCAAACCGAAGGATGATCGACGTGCGTACCTTCCTTTTAACGGTTTTCGGAACTATGACCTTTTTCATCGTTACCGCTCCTTTCAAAAACGTAGTACATGGGCTCAAGGCCTCCGTAGATATAGTCGCCGCTTTTCCATTGGATAAAGAGGTATTCCCGGCCTTCGATCTCACGTATCTCGTAAGCGCTTTTTGTGGATATCCATTTTCTTAAATGGTAGCCTCGCGTCCAGCATTCAAGCCCTTGGTCGCAAACGGTAGCTCCCGTGGAGTAAACGGCCCGCAAAAGTCCGCCCTCCATAAACTCCATGGTTTTGTAAGCCCAAACTCCGAGGCGCTTTGCCCTTGGAGAAAAATCCTCTATCTCCTCGCAAAAGCCGCAGGCCTGCCACTCTCCGAGAACGCATGGGTCGTTTATAAAGGGAAGATCCGTATCGTCCTTTATGGCAATGTCCTCTATTTTGTAGGGCACGGTGTCCACCTGTCTGAGAACGAGAACGGTGGTGGTTCCTCCGCGTCGGTAGTTGTAGGATTTCAGGTCTATGAACATATAAACGCTTCCATCATGCTCCTCAACGGTGTAGTCGTTTGCAGAGCAGTCGCCTCCGCCTCGGCGGATGATAAGCTTTCCCGCGCTCCAGGAGTAGCACCAGTAGCTTTCGCCCCGAGGGAGAAAATAGATGTCGTTAAGCCTTTTGGTGTATGAGTTGTCCGATGGGTAAGCGCCCGAGAAAAAATCCTCTTTGACAGCAAATTCTCCCAGGGTCTCCCATTTGCCGACAACCCTTGGGTCATCGGTGAAGGGAATGTCAACGTCCTCTCGAAGAATGCGAAGCCCGTCGCAAAGCTTGGTAACGCGGCAGGTCACCTTAAGTCCCGTTCCCTTGGTATCGGCCTCCATACGGTAAACGGAAATGCGCTGATATCCGTTTTGCGCGAGGGAGTGCTCAATGGCATCGCAGGCTGCCTGCCAGTCCTCGGGAGAAAGATGGGAGCATTTTGCAATATCTCCCGAAATGCTCACCCGCCCCGTATCAACGTTGCCGATGAGAAGAGTCTTCGCCCTCTCAAGACTTTTTAGGGTAGCTCTCAGCTCGTCCTTCTTTCTTTCAAAATGGTGAAGGATATCTCCGTCAGTCCGCTTTTCGGAGATGATGGCCCGAATTTCGGAGAGGGAGAAGCCCGCATCCTTGAGAACGGTTATTCTCAGAAAATCGGCTATCTGCTCCTTTGAGTAGTAGCGATAACCCGTAAAGGTATCAATATAGTCGGGAGAGAGAAGCTTTTCCTTGTCGTAGTGGCGGAGAACGGATATCCTCGTGTTGCAAATCCTTGCAAATTCGCCTATCTGCATATTCTTCTCCTTTCTTTTGCTGTATTGATTATAAGCCTAAAGTTAGGTTGAGAGTCAATACCCTTAAATAGATTTTATCATTTGTATCCTTTTGTATCAATACACAGAATTGATGGATTGTCCAAAAAAGTGATAGTGCTTTACCGTAGAGACCCTTTAAGGTCAAGGACAATAAAAAATGAGCGTTATTTTAAATAGTGTTGATTTGAAGGTCTCGGTGTGTTAAAATTGTTATAAAGACTAAAAGGAGAAATAAAAATGGCTAAAAATGATACAAAGTACGTCTGGCGCGACAGAAAGAGAACCCTCTTCGGTCTGCCCTGGTCCTTTACGAGATATGCGTTAACAGAAGAAAAGCTTCTTATAGATACGGGCTTTTTCTCCCGAACAGAGGATGAGGTGCGCCTCTATCGCATCCTTGATCTCACCCTGCGCAGGAGCTTTTTTGAGCGCCTTTGCGGCGTTGGCACCATCCATTGCTGCACTGCTGATAAGAGCATGGGCGAGTTTGATATCAAGCATATAAAGCGCCCCCGCGAGATAAAGGAGCTTCTTTCAGCAATGGTGGAGGAGGAGCGCAGAGCTCGCAGGGTAGGTATGCGCGAATACGTTGACGGTGAAGAGGATGGCTGCGAGGAGACCTGCGAATAAATGAACTCAAGCACAAGAAGGCTGAAGAGCGCCTGCTATTTCACAAGCATTTCCATGGCCGTGGTCAGCAACGTACCGCCCCTTTTGTTTCTCACCTTCAGAGAGCAGTACGGTATTTCATTCACGCTCCTCGGCACTCTCGTTCTCATAAACTTCGTAACTCAGCTGACGGTGGACCTTATCTTTTCATTCTTTTCAAGCAGGTTCAATATTGAAAAGACCGTGCGCCTGATGCCCGTGCTTTGCGCCGCAGGCCTTTGGATATTTGCCCTCTGGCCCTTGGCCTTTCCTCGGCTCGTCTATTTGGGCCTCAGTCTCGGAACGGTAGTGTTTTCGGCGGGAGCAGGCCTTGCAGAGGTACTGATAAGCCCCATAATAGCGGCCCTTCCCGCAAAGGACCCCGATCGCGAGATGTCAAAGCTCCATTCAATTTATGCCTGGGGCGTGGTCATCGTCGTGCCGTTGGCATCCGTATTTTTGTTTTTGTTCGGAGGGGAAAGCTGGCAGATACTTGCTCTTCTTCTCTCCCTTATCCCCATAACCTCTGCGGTGCTTTACAGAACTGCAAGGATCCCCGAGATAGAGAACGGAGAAAAGACCTCGGGCGTGCTTGCGTATCTGAAAAATAAAAGCCTCTGGCTTTGCTTTGTCGCCATATTTCTCGGCGGCGCCGCTGAGTGCACCATGGCGCAGTGGTGCTCGGGCTACGTTGAGAGCGCCCTCGGAATTGAAAAGATATGGGGCGATATCTTCGGCGTTGCGCTTTTCGGCGCAATGCTTGGCTTTGGCAGGACCCTGTATGCAAAGATCGGCAAAAACCTCGGCAGAGTAATATTCCTCGGCGCTCTCGGAGCCGCAGGCTGCTATCTTTTGGCGGCGGTATCGTCAAATGCCGTCGTTGGGCTTATTGCCTGCGCCCTTTGCGGCTTTTGTACGTCTATGCTCTGGCCGGGAAACCTCGTCGGCGCAACGGATCGCTTTCCTAAAGGAGGCGTTTTCATCTTTGCAATGATGGCGGCGGGAGGAGATCTCGGCGCATCTGTGGGCCCTCAGCTTGTTGGCTCGGTGACAGATGCGGTAATAGCAAGCGAAAGAGCGATAGGCATCTGCCAAAATCTCGGAATTGCCCCCGATGCCCTGGGAATGAAATGCGGAATGCTTGTGGGAATGCTCTTTCCCCTTGTCGGTCTGCCCATATATTTCGTAATGTGGAAAAAGAAAAAATAATGTAAAGGAGTGAGCCTATGAGCAAAAAGAGAATACCCGTAAGGGTCTTGTTTCTTATTTTGTTTTGCTTTGCGGCAAACTCCTTTTTGCTTTTGAAAAACAGCCTTTGGTGGCTGCCGGCGGCCATAGCCGCATTCCTTTTTGTCAATCTTCTTTGCGGCTTTTGCGATCTCACCGTTAAAAAATGGCGAATAAAGGTGCTGGATCACGGAACGGAGAGCCTTATAGTTTTCGTCCTTTCCGTTATCGTTTCGGCGGTGTTCCATATAATAGTCGTGATCCTTTCTCCCAGCGAGTATTTCCTCTGGCTTTGGTCAGCCCTCCTTTGCTATTTTGCCCATTTCGTCCTTTTCTGGAACGGCATCATAAGCGTGTACGTAACAAGCGTTCAGCTTGGAGTAAAGCCGAGGATAGTGGGCCTTGTCTGTGGCCCTGTTCCCATAGCCCATCTCTTTGCCCTCCGCAGCATTATCAGAATATGCTCAAGAGAGGTGCGGGAGGAGACGGCAAAGGATCTGAAAAACCGCGAAAGAGAAAAAAGAAGGATATGCGAAACGAAATACCCCGTCCTTATGGTGCACGGCGTGTTCTTCAGAGACTCAAAGCGCCTCAATTATTGGGGCAGAGTTCCCGCAGAGCTTTGCCGCAACGGGGCTCGCATCTATTACGGTAACCATCAGTCGGCCCTTTCCGTTCCTCGCTCAGCGAAGGAGCTTGCCGAGAGGATACTTGAGGTAGTAAGGGAAACGGGAAGCGAAAAGGTGAATATCATCGCCCACTCAAAGGGCGGCCTTGATGCAAGATATGCAATTGCCAAACTTGGCATAGCTGATAAGGTAGCTTCTTTGACCACCGTTAATACCCCTCATCGCGGCTGCCATTTTGCAGATCATCTCCTTTCAAAGTTTTCGGAGGAGATGAAAGAAAAGGCCGCAAGGGCATATAACGGCGCCGCAAGGGTAATGGGCGATACAGAGCCTGATTTTCTCGCGGCAGTCAGCGATCTGACGGCAGAGAAGTGCGCGGTGTACGACAGGGAGCTGTCAGTACCCCCTGAGATATTCTGCCGGAGCTTTGGCAGTGTTCTGAAAAAGAGAAGGGGAGGCAAGTTCCCGCTGAACGTTTCCTATCCCCTTGTAAAAAAGTATGACGGAGAGAATGACGGATTGGTATCCGTAGACTCTTTTGCCTTCGGCGAGAGCTGTCGCATCCTCTATTCAAAGGGAGACCGCGGCATATCTCACGGAGATATGATAGACCTGAACCGAGAAAACATCGAAGGCTTCGACGTCCGCGAGTTCTACGTGGAGCTCCTGTCCGACCTTCGCGAAAGAGGATTATGATGAAGAATAAAGTGCGTGACCTGCCCGTATTCGTAATAAACCATCAGGACCTTACCTGGAGAAGATGCTTTGACCGCCCACTTGAGTTTCGCGGCGAGAGCTTTGTTTCCTACGCCCATCTTCAGAAGCTCTATATCCTTGAAAATCTGAAGAACGCAAGGGAGCATCCCGAATATAAGTTTATGATAGAGTGCGTAGCCACTCTTGAGCATTTTCTAAGAGAAAACCCCGAATATAAGGGGGAGATAGAAGAGCTCCTCTCCGAGGGCAGGCTCTTCATTCCCATGACGGGACATAATATCACAGACTCAAATCTCATCTCCGGCGAGAGCATTATCCGCAGCTATCTTTACGGATATACATATCTTCGTGAAAACTTCGGCTATACTCCCGACGGCTTTGACCGTAACGACAGCTTCGGCAATTCCGCAAGCCTTCCGCAGATAGCCCGCGGATTTGGCGTTAATTGGGTCTATAACGTGGTTTATACCAACTTAACGGCGCCTTACTGGAAAGGTATCGACGGAAGCGTTCTTGCCAACGTAGACCCTCAGAGAAGCGCTGTCAGCGGCGGATATGCAAAGTATCGCCCCTGTCCCGTTTGCCACGGCTTTGAGGGGGAGGATTGCTCTGCCTGCGGCAACACGAGAATTGATAAGGCATTTGCCGAATTGCGCCGCTCAGGCATATGGATAGATGAAAACAGCCCCCAGAGCGATGAGCTTCAGGGCCTGCTCTACGTTTCGGGCGAGGAGCTTCTCCCCGCAGAGGAGCTTTTTGAGTGGATAGAGAATAATAAAGAAAGATTCAATATCTATTATTCCAATTATAAGGAGCTTGCAGACAGGTATTATAAGGAGCGCATCGAAAATATTGATAATGCCGCCGAGGAGGACTTCTATCCCTTTGCGGAGGTAAATTGCAATAATACGGGAGTATACGTAACGAGAATTAAAACGAAGCAGTACGTGAGAAAAAACGAGAGCCGCGCATATGCACTTGAGGCCTTGGAGGTAATGAATATACTGAAGGGCGAAAAGGCAAATAAAGAGGAGTTTTCATCCCTTTGGGATAAAATGCTCTTCACAATGTTCCACGATGCCGTTACGGGAACTATGGTAGATGCGGCGTATAAGGAGCTTATGGATATCCACGAGGATATAGACAACCGCCTAACGAGCCTTGAGGAGCGCCTTGCGCCCAAGGGAGCTGCAAAGGATGGGGTGTATATCGTAAATCCCTACGGAATGAGCCTTACGGGAGAGATAGATATAGCCTGCCCCGAGGGAAAGGCGCCCTATGCAAACGGCGAGCGCCTTGCCGTTGTGAACGTAAAGAAGGGCGAGGGAGAAAATATCCTCACCGTGGCCGTGAAGGATATTGCCCCATATAGCGCTCTGTACTGTAATTTTGCAGATGACGAAAATGCCTTTGCCCTCAGCGAGTATCGCTTCAAGCGTCAGCATAGCCGCGAGGCGGCCCCCGTTCTCAGAAATGAGGTCACGGGAGAGGAGACTCCCGTAGAGGGCGGAGCCTTCGCTATCGAGAATGAGTTTTATAAGATAACTGCTGACAGACGCGGCGTTATCAGCATCTATGATAAGGAGGCAGAAAAGGAGGTATGCACCGCAGGTGAGTACAGAGTAGGCGAGTGGTGCCTTGAGCACGATGAGGGAAGCCCCTGGGCCACACTTTCAACGGATATGAGAAGAATGCCCATGTCCTCCTCCACCTTCCTTGAAAAGCTTGAAAAGGGCGAGGACGTCCAGCGACTCACCTATTCCGTCAATAAGCGCTTCTGGGCCTATGCAGTAGATTCGGGCCATGATATCAGATATACGGTGTCCCTTGTCCGCGGAGTGAAGAGAGTTCTGTTTTCGGCGGATGTCTATTGGAACAGTCAGAACCATCGTCTGCGTATTGCATTCCCCACTATGCTCAAGGGTCCCTCCATCTATGAGATACCCTACGGCCATATTGAAAGAAAGCCCTATGAGAATAATTGCGTGTGGCCTCACGGAGCGTCCAACTGGGCCTCTGCGGCAGGAGATTGGCCTGCGCTCGGCTTTGCGGGAGTAGAGGGCGAGGGAGCAAGCGTGGCTCTTCTCAATCGCGGTACTCCCTCCTATCAGATCAATAAGGATAAGGACGGCAACGAGGTCATCTTCCTTTCCGTTCTCCGCAGTCCCTCCGTGGGCACTTATCTCCACGAGCCCCTGTCCTATACCATGACGGATTACGACGGAATGAGAGACGAGGGATGGCATCATTTTGATTATGCCGTCACGTCATATCCTTCGTCATTTGCCGAAAACAGCGCGGTCACAGATGCAAAGGGCTATAACGCGACTCTTTATGCTTTTGCTGAAGACCCGGCTCTGCCAAATCTCCCAAGAGTTTTCGCAAAGGGCGTTCGCGTGTCCGCCCTCAAGCCCTCCTGCGACGCGGAAGGCTTTGTAATGCGCCTTTGCGAGTTCCACGGCAGAGAAGAGGTGTGCGAGATGACCGTCCCCTCCTACGTAAAAAAGGTGCTTGAAACGGACCTTAAGGAGGACGTTATAAGAGAGCTTTCCGTATCAGACGGCAAGACGTATCTTGACTTTGCCCCCTTCAAGATAAAGACGTTGAAGTTTATAATTTAATGAAAAAGAACGCCTCCCTCGGGAGGCGTTCCAG
>JAZQAS010000054.1:0-44224 GCA_045545335.1 Candidatus Avispirillum sp.
GTCCTCGACTGTCCGTTGCAAACGTAAATCCTCGCGGTGATATCGTATAGGTTCGTGTGCTGATCCCGGACGTGCAATGCACGCCCCTACGGGTTTGCGGTGGATTTCCCGTAAACGATATTCTTTCAGGTTTGCGTAAATTTCCCGTTTGCTCGTAGGGGCGAACATCGTTCGTCCGATATCAGCACGCGAAGGTCGCGAAATTTGATGCAGGAACAAAACGAAAAGCACACACGCTGTTGTAGGGACAGGCGTCCCCGACTGTCCTAAATACAGACGCAACGCCTCCCTGCAAATATCGTTTCCGTTCGCGGACAGTCGGGGACGCCTGTCCCTACAAATATAAATATCGTTCTTCCGCCTACGTACCGTTCTTCTTTAAACCGTTCGTTTCCAAACGGGAGCACCGAGGCACGCCCCTACGGGTTTGCGGGGATTTTTCATTTCGCATCTCGCCGCAACGGCATCAACGACCGGTCGTTTTTTCACGGACGTGCAATGGACCCCCCTACCGGTTTGCGGGGATTTTTCATTTCGCATCTCGCCGCAACGGCATCAACGACCGTTCGTTTTTACACGGACGTGCAATGCACGCCCCTACGGGTTACCTCAACGGTTTATCCCAAAAACGAAAGCACTTCAAAAACGATGGCAACCAAGGTCAGGGGGATTCCTATGATAAACGCCCATTTCTTTGCGCTCTTATGCCCCTCGGAGTCCTCGCCGGCATAATAAATGAGAGCGGAGAAGCACAGGGGAATGCACGCGGGGAAGAAGAGAATGGTCTGCACTCCTCCGGAAAGAACGTAGCGTATTGAGGAGAGGACTACCATATCAACAAGCAGTGCCGTCCCGCAGATGAGAAGCGCGGGCTTCATATGAGCCTTGATCTGATCCTTGAAGGCTTTATATATGAGGCAGAGGCAGATTGCCGCAAGTGCGGCTTTTATAATAATGTGTGCGATAACGCTTAGTGCAAATATCTCCGTCACAGCCGCGGCTATAAGGAGTCCTGCGGTAAGAACGATAGGGAGAGCGATAAGCAAAGTTAAAACTATTCTTTTTTTATTAGTCATGACCGTTTTTAAGCAAGATTCAGCTTATTTTTCAGCAGATATCTGTTGAGAAGATATGATACTACAAGGATGGTGCCGTAGAGCAGGATATAAAGGAGAGACTGGGCGATGGTATCCGCGTAATAGTTATATCCGAAGAACTCCGTGGTCATATAGGTGATAAACACGCTGCCTGCGGTAACAACGGCGCTGGTCACGGAATTGACCGCGAAGAAAAGGCCGAGGCCGAGGACCACTCTTGCGCGTCTTGCGATAACGGAGGCGAGAGTCACGCAAAGGAACATAAGGAGCACGGGCTCAAAAAGGATGATAACGAGGCTCAAAGTATCGCAAATTCCGATAACGATCTCTCCGAGAATATTGACCGTATCGGGCTCCACGGTATAATACTCGGAAACCTCCCAGAGAGAGGAGTCGCCCGTGGTTATCATAACGGTGGTGATGATGGCCGCAAAGCTTATGATCTCAACGGCGACGATGATGGCGTACCAGCTGATGCCGGAAAGGATCTTTGAATTGAGAATGGTGGAGGTCTTGACGGGGAGGGTAAAGGTGAGATATCCCTCATCGGTAAAGAGGTTCGTATAGTAGCGAACGAGGATCATTATCATGCCGAGAACGGCGTAGGCGATAATGCCGAAAATGCAGACCATAAAGAGCATGACCGCCGCCATCATAAGAGAGATGCCGAGGGCGGTCTCTCTATCGGCGGATGCCGTACCCAAAAATTCGCCAAGCTCAATGATACCCGTAAAGGTGAAGCAGGCAAGGGCCGCAAGGCCTGCCGCGATGATGGTGAACACCCACATATTTTTGCCAATGGCAAGAAAATCATATTTAAAAAGCTTTCTCAGCATCTGAATACCTCCCTGAAGAGCTCGTCAAGGCTCTTGCCCTCTGCGGCTCTCGTGTCGTCAACGGTTCCCGCGCGAACGATGCGGCCGCGGTTGATGAATACGAATTCGTCAAGTATCTTTTCTATATCCGTAATAAGGTGAGTTGAAATAATAATGGTGGAGTCCTCGCCGTAGTTTGTGAGGATGGTCCTCATAATGTAGTCTCTTGCCGCGGGGTCAACGCCTGCGATGGGCTCGTCAAGGAGATAGAGCTTTGCGCGGCGGGACATTACGAGAACGAGCTGAACCTTCTCCTTAGTGCCCTTTGAGAGAGTTCTCATCTTGGCATCAAGGGGGATATGAAGGTCGGAGAGCATCTTTGCGGCTCTCGCGGTATCAAAATCGCTGTAAAAGTCTGCAAAATAGTTGAGCATCTCGTATATCTTCATTCCGCTCTGGAAGTAGGGGCGCTCGGGCAGATAGGAGACCACAGCCTTCGTTTTGTCGCCGGGGACGTGGCCGTCGATATAGAGCTCGCCCGAGGTGGGAACGAGAAGGCCTGCTATAAGCTTGATAAGGGTGGTCTTGCCGCTGCCGTTAGGGCCGAGGAGACCGATGATGCGCCCGCCGGGGATAGTCATGGAAACGTTGTCCAGGGCTGCCTCGCGGGTGTATATTTTCGTCAGGTTACGGCACTCAAGAATATTACTCATTTTCCGGAGTACTCCTTTCTTCTTTTCTGTTTTCGTTGATGGTGCTGAGCATTTTTGCTATCTCCTCCTCGCTGATACCGAAGGGAGCGCATTTTTTTAGAAATTCCTCGCAAAGCTCTCGGAGTATCGCTTCTTTTGCAAGGTCGATAACGGCCCCATCGGGGCAAACGAAGCGTCCGCTGGTTCCGTGGGTAACGACCAGGCCCTCAGCCTCAAGATCTGAGAGGGCGCGCTGCATCGTATTTGGATTGACGCCGAACCAGAGCGCCATATCACGAACGCCGGGCAGCTTTTCTCCCGGGGCGTATCTGCCCGAGGCGATATCCGTGCGGATCATATCGCGAAGCTGCAAAAACAGCGGCTTTCCCGACACAAATTTATAGTCCATGACATCACTCCTTTGTATTATTGTACTAATACAATAATACAACATAGCTTTACTCTTGTCAATAGCTTTTGAAAAATTTTTCCTCTGTACATAATATCGGATACCGATACATCATTTTATAAATAACGGGCCCGAAAAAGGGGGAAGGGAAAAATCTGTTGACAGAGGGGGTCGGATGTTGTATAATTAAATTGCGTTAAAGCGACTGTTTGAGGAAAGGAGAAGTCTATGGACAGAAATACTCAGGCCCCCGTAAAGGCCCCAAGGGTAAAAACGAAGAAAAGTCCCGTTTATCTTTTCTTCAAAAGAGCCCTTGATATATTTCTCAGCATTTTTGCTCTCATCCTTCTTTCTCCTTTGTTTCTCGTAGTTTCCGTTGCCATCGCCGTTGAGGACGGCGCTCCCGTCATCTTCAAGCAGAGGAGAGTGGGCAAGGATAAAAAGGTATTTAATATGTATAAATTCCGAAGCATGAGAAGAAATGCGGAGGATATACATAAGGAGGTCAAGGTAGAGCTTGGTAAGGGCGACGTTGCCATCAAGCTCAAGGATAAGGAGGACCCCCGCGTCACCCGTGTGGGCCGCTTTATCAGAAGGACCAATATAGACGAGCTTCCTCAGCTTATCAATATCCTCAAGGGAGAGATGAGCTTCGTGGGCCCCCGACCCTACGTTACCTACGAGGTGGAGGAGGCGGAGGCGCGAAACGGCGATATATTCGATGAGCGCTACGATATGGCCCCCGGCCTTACCTGCTACTGGCAGACCACCTTCAGCGGCAGAGGCAAGATCAGCTATGAGGACCGAATGGTCATGGATATAAAATACGTAAAGGAAGCAAATTTCTTTATAGACGTAAAGCTCATATTTCTCACCGCTATCTACACCGTTATAGGAAAAGCAGGATATTGAAAAAACCGCCCTTGGGCGGTTTTTTCAGTGAAGAGAGAAGAGAGAAAAGAGAAGAGAAAATGTTGAAAACCGACGGAGAGCCGTCGGTTTTCTTCATTTAATATTCTTATTCTTCAGCTTCGGTTTCTTCAGCTTTGATATAGTCCTCGGGGTCTATCTCCTCGGCATCGGTCTCGGCCATTTCAGAGGATTTATAATAGGGGCCGAACTCGCTGCTGCCCGTATGAACGTAGGTCTCGGTGAAATCCTCCGTGAAGATAATGATGTTTGAGAAGGCGGAGACCTTCTCGGGGTCAAATATCCTGCCGTCGGGAACGCGGCAAAGGAGGTTTTCGTGGTTGAGAAGCAGATAGCAGGGGCCCTCAAAGCCGTTCTTGAAGGAGTCCGCAGCGTCGTCTGCAACGTAGCTGTCCGTCTTTTCAAAGCTGAATGCGTGCCAGAGGTAGTTTCTGTACATCATTCGGGGCAGGCAGAAGGACTTTGCATCGGAGAGGGTCATATCGGGGGCAAAGGCTGAGAGCCATTTTATCATATATTCCTTGGCGGGCGCGTCGCTGACCTCGCAAACCTCGCCGAAGGCCGCCTTGAGGGCGGTGAGCTTTTCCTCAAGCTCAAGGGGTGTCGCTTTTTTAACAAACATACGGTCTTCCTTTCTTATCAGGGCATGATAGCGTCCTCGGGCTCAACCGCATCCTCGGGAGGGAGGGTGAAGTAGAACTCCGTATCGCTGACAACGGTGCCGTCGGCGGTGCTTCTCTTGGTGTAGACGTCGGCGTCGATATCCTCGCAGAAGTACCAGACTCCGCCCGTATCGTTGACCATGCAGACCTTGTCGCCGCTTTCGGTCTTCAAGGTGTATCTGAAGCCTGCGAGAGTATCTGTGATATAGCCGCCGATGCTTGCGAGTATCTCGCACTTCTCGCCGGTGATCTTTTCGCACATCTCGGCGCAGGCGCCCGCCTTGCCAACGTATTCGCCCATGGCGATAGCTCCGTCCTTCTCCACAATGCTTCGGTAGAAGCCGCGGCAGCCCGTGTCTATGTACCATTTGGAGTCCACCGTGTGGGCGATATAAGCGATATCGGTGTCCCCTTCGGAAACCACGTAGGCCGAGCATTCTGTCTCGTTCACCTTTGCAGTACCCTCAGCGGCCTTTGCCGTGCCGCCAACTGTTGCCGCGGCAATATTCTGAGCGATGGCTGCGGGGTCGTCGATAGAAACGGAAACGGTGTCAAGGCCGAGGGTCTCGTTAAATGCGTAAACGCGGGTGAGCACGCCGAAGGCGCCCATATCCTCAAGTCCCGTAACGGTCTTGTCCTCCTCGTTGTAGGCAGGGTCGATAATGGAGGAGTAGAGGCGGCATTCCGAATATTTGCCCGCTCTCTCGCCCCAGAGCCAGAGGCGGTAGCGTGTGCCCTCCTCGCCCTCGTAGTAGAGTATGCGGATATCGCGGTGGCCGTCGCCGTTGAAGTCCTCCTTCTCGATGCGCTCAATGGCATCGGCAACGGTGGTATCGTATTCAATGGTCTGGAGAACTGCTCCCTCGCCCGCAAAATCCCAAAGGGTTATTCTGCCCGTATCAAAAGCGTAGAGCAGGCGGGTCTTTTCGTTAACGAAGAAGGAGCCCTCAGACTCAACGGTGTTTCTCCAGTCAGTCTCTTTTTTCGTTTCCTCGGTCTTTCCGTCGGCGCCCTTGCAGGAGAAGAGCAGGAGAGCGGCAAGGAGGAGGGAGAGTGCAAATGTAAGCTTTTTCATAAGAGATAGGTTCCTTTCAATACTCAAAAAGCGAAGCCCGAAGCTTCGCTTTTTAAGTCAAACTAAAAATCAGTTTTCGTCTTCGTCGATGCTGCAGGTGGGAACAAAATCCTCATCGCAATCGCAAAGGGGATCAAAATCCTCGCCGAAGCAAGCATCAGAGCAAGCATCGCAGTCGCCGCAATCAATAGAAACCTTGAAATACTTCTTGAAGAGCTTGTAAAGAACTGCAACGATAGCAACGATGGCAAGAGCAACCGTTACGGAAATAACGATTATCTTCACAACACTTGTGCGCTTCTCTTCTCTCATAATATACTCCGTTCCGCCGCAAAAGCGGCAAAAATAATGAACTATCTAAGGTGAACCTGAATATAGAAACACCTTGCCCTTTCAGTATACCATAAAATTGATAAATTGCAAGGGGGAATGGGGGATTTTTTGTGCAAAAAATCAGTTAGGCTTATAGATCCTGTTAACGATGCGGTACATACCGACGGTGGTCTTTCTGCCCAGCTTTGTGGGAAGGTGGGTAAAGGCGGAGAGGGCGGCGTAGCGCATCTTTCTGTAGGTGCGGGGGTCCTTTGCCTTAAGATAGCGCCAGAGCTCCTTCTTTTTGAGCACGCTCTCGCTGTCGCCCTTGATGTCGAGAAAAACGTCGCTGATGCTGAGAAGGATGGAGAGCTCGTGGAGCATATATCTGTAAAGCCTTGGGCTCTTTTCCTCTATGGCGTTAAGGTCGTGGCTGTCGATAACGAGCTTTGTGACCAGTATCTGCTGGTCAATGCGCTTGATAACGTTCTTTTCGTTGACGGATTGCTCGTCGCTTCCCACGTAATAGAGGTAGAGGTCCTCGTTCATATAATATATTCTTTCCACAAAGGGGAAGGGTTGATACATATAAAGATTATCAACGTAGAAGGTATGCTTTGGAAGCTCCACTCCGCACTCTCTGAGAAGGTCCACTCTGTAGATAACGGAGTGCATCATAAGGTATTTGGAGGGGCCGAAGGGCTTTGTGTCGTCCCAGGAGCATATACGCCCCTCGGGGAAAACGTAGCCGTAGCTCATGGGGCGGCGCTCGCCCGTGTCGATACGGACGTAAACGTAGTTGCAAACGTACATATCCGCCTCGATGCCCTGCCTCTCGTTCTCCTTTATTCTTTTGATAACGCGGAGAAGGGCCTCGCTGTCAAGCCTGTCGTCGGCATCAACCACCTTGTAGTATTTGCCGCGGGCGTTGCGTATGCCCTGGTTGACGCCCTCGCCGTGGCCGCCGTTTTCCTGATGGATAACGCGAACGCAGGAGGGGTATCTTTCGGCATATCCGTCTGCAACGGCGCCTGTATCGTCCTTTGAGCCGTCGTTGATTATGATTATCTCGCAGTCGTCCCCTGCAGGGAGCAGAGAGTCAATACAGTTGTGCAAAAATGCGGCCGCATTGTAGCTGGGAACTGCAAAGGTTATAAGCTTATCGTGCTTTTCCATATTCGGGGCCTCCCGTTTTCGGATTACTGTAACAATTATATCTGCATTTCAGCCGTATTACAAGTATTTTTTGTTAACACTACTTGTACTTTTGGGGGGAATGCGGTAAAATAATTTAAAGTTAATGAAGTCTTAAACGGGTCTTAAGAAAAAGAAAGGGAAAAAGAAATGCCAAAGGTTGCGTGGAAGGGCGGCGCCCTTCTTGCCCCCGTGCCTCCCGTGCTGGTGACCGTAGGCGACGGAGAGCGGGAAAACGTGTTCACCGTAGCGTGGACGGGGCTTATAAATACCATACCGCCGAAGACCTATATATCCGTGCGTCCTCAGCGATATTCCTATGATATAATAAAGAAGAGCGGAGAGTTCGTTCTCAATCTCACCTCTGCCTCTCTTGTTGCCGCCTGCGACTGGTGCGGCATACATACGGGCAGAAAGGTGGATAAGTTTGAGAAATGGCATCTGACGAGGGTCCCTGCAAGCGAGGTCGGCGTGCCCCTTATAGAGGAGTGCCCTCTGTCCCTTGAGTGCCGCGTTTTCGATTGCATCGAGCTTGGCACCCATCATATGTTCCTTGCGGATATCGTTGCCGTTGACGTAAACGAGGAGCTGCTTGATAAGGACGGCAGGCTCCGTCTTGAGCGGGCAGGCCTTGCCGCCTTTGCACACGGGGAGTATTTCGAGCTTGGAAGGAGCCTTGGAAAATTCGGCTTCTCCGTCAAAAAGAAAAAGAAAAAGCACCCTCAGGCAAGGAAAAAGACCGCGAAATAGGGACAAAAGCGGCTTTTTGAGTATTCTTTGTGCGCTGCTTTTGCGGTAAAATAAGACGGGAGGTGGGAATATGATAGAGAGAAATGATAATGAGATCACCGTAACGTACAAGGGCTATTATATCTGGCTCTCTATGGCAATGATATTTCTGTCGTTCTTCGGAGTGCTGCTGCTGATATCCCTTTTCCCTCTTGATAAGGGAAATCTTGCAAACGGCATTTTCGGCGTTGTTGCGGTGATTTGCTGGACGTTGTTTGACCTTGTAATGGGTATATATGCAATGGTAATGTATTCAAAAAAGGTCATCATAAACGGGGAGGGAGTGACCGAGAGGACCTTTCTCTCGGAAAAGCATCTGCATTGGAACGAGATCGGAGATTTCGGCCTGTCCTTTGCTATATATTCTCGGTATGACGGAAATACGTACGATCTGTATTTTTCAAGGGACGTGCAAAAAAGCCGCGACCGATATAAAAAGAAGCTGAAGGGCGAGATGATAAAGATAACGTTAAATCAGAAAATGAGGTCAGAGGCGGTAGATATCCTCATCCCCTATTGCCAAACGAGAACCACCGTCACCCCGTTTATAGGAGAAGGGAAATTATAAAGATCGGGCTGCTGCATTAAGTTGCAGCGGCCTTTTTGTGTGCATATCCGCGAGCGGAAGGCTTTGTTTAGTCCTTCCCCCGAAGAACTGGGGGAAGGGGGACCGCTTGCGGTGGATGAGGGTTTGCTACCTGGGTGCGAACCGATGCCAACAATTTCTGTATGCGAGGCATAGGAGAATAACTGTAAATTTATTAATCAAATACCGCTCAACTTAATTTGAAAGACAGCTCTCGTCCAGATAGCAAACCCTCATCCGTCTCCCCCATATAGTTTATCTTAACTTAAAGTCACCAGCCGGAAATATAGAAAGCAATAGTCAAGCCTCATTCTAAGGAGCCACCTTCCCCCGAATCTTTGGGGGAAGGACTTGCTTAGATCCTCGCCTTTGCGAGGACGGAGCGGATACGTAGATTTTAAATTCAGCAATACGTTACATCCGCGTGGGGAAGGCTTTATTTAGTCCTTCGTCTCGCTTACAGCCGTAACGGTCAAACATATCGTTCATATCAAACAGGCCACCCTACAAATAATTTTCAAAACTAAAAGGTACTTACCAATAACGGTAAGTACCTTTTAATATATATTCGGATCTTGCGCTGTTATCAACCCTTAAGGGCCTCGGTGATCTCGGGGCGGACGCTTGCTGAGGTGAACTGAAGGAAGGGATTGGTATCCAGATTAAAGGTTTCGGGCATATTTTCTCCCGAAAATCTCCAAACGAAAAATCTCATACCGGATTCGTCGTAGTATTCATATACCCATGCGTATCTTTCCTCGTAAACGGCGCGGGATCCCTCGTCGGCGTTCACGTAGCTGTCGACGTAGGTGGCTCCGAGACCTAGAAGCTCGAAAACACAAAGAAGCCGATAAAGTTTTTCCGTGCGTGACGTGCCCGCGGGATTTTTTTCGCTGTCAAATTCTTCGATGGCTGAAAGGATGAGGCCTCTCATATATTCGTAGTTTTCTGCGATATATTCGAAATTCACAAAGTCAAAGGCGCGGTTATAGTTGCCGATGAAGCAATAGGGCTCGGTTCCACCCAGCTCGTAGCCTGCAAGGTCGCCTGCCTCGGTGTACATCTGCAAAAACTCATATATATACTCCCAGCCCTCGCCGTAGGTCATAAAGAGATAATCCTTAATAAGCTGATCGTATTCCTCAAAGCTCATCCGTGGATCGTAGCTTATCTTCATTGCCATATATGCCTTGAGATGCTCGAAGGTATATCCCGGGCAATAGCCGTTGCCCTCGTAGAAAAATCCCGTAACTCCGTGTTCGTAGAGCCACGTTACGTCATAGTAGATATTATAAAGATTTGGGATATCGTATATCCACCATCCCTGAGACTCGGGGTAGTACCAAAGCCACATCTCAGCGCCCGTCTCGGTGCACATTTCGTGCCAGCCTTCGATGACCGCTTCAAAATCGAAGTTGTTTGTTCCGAAGAAGGTGTCGCCAACGCATTCGCCGCTGCCCAAGTGGTGATTTGCACAGTTGAAGCCTGCAAGAACGACGATGAGGTTGCTGTCGGGCAGTACGTTCGTCGGGAGATAGTCGGTGTACACCCAGTTGTAGATCTTGACACCGGGATAATAGTCCTGAATATCGCGGGCCGCGCGGTTTCCAAGCTCAAGATAAACGCCGATATAGGTCTTTTCTCTTGCGGCCTTGGCGCAATAGCGGCAGGTGCACCAGTTTCTGTTATCGCAGGGGGAGAAGGAGATACAGTTCGTCCCGTCCTCGTAGCTGAAAGGATAATTTGCTCCGTTGAGCACCATATCCAGCGTCTCCAAAAGTCCTGTGAAGAGCAGATCATATACCTGATCGTTGGTGGCGCAGGGCTCCCACTTGGTCTCATCCTTAAATTCGCCCGATCCGTATTTGGCCATATATCTGTCGCAAAGGGTGCCGAAGCTCTCATCGGGCATCTTTCCCGTTGCCATTTGATGATAAGACTGGAGGGAATGGATGTTGATGTAAAGGGGGCCTACAAAGTTTCCGAGATAGGTTATGGGAACGCTGTCGCCTGCGGGATTATAGCCCTGTATGCCGTTGACGCCGCAGGGAAGAGCCATACGGTATCTGTATCCATCGTTTTTGTTGATGGAGGATTTGGAATATCTGAAGCGGAAGCCGGGAACGAAGGTCCTTTCAAGCCCCTCTTCAAGGTCAACGGTCCTCTTTTTGTTACTGAAGGTCCAGTGGTCGTTGACAAATCCGTATCCCAGATAGTCTTCAAGTATCTCGTAAACTGCGTACATATTTCCGCGGTCCGTGCCGTAGATATAAAGGTCACCGTTGCGCACCTCATATTTGTAGCCCTCGCTGCCAAGCTCTTTGCCGAAGGGTGATGCCTTATCCACGCGGTAAAGGAAAACAGCACCCTCACCGTCGCCCCTTGCGCGCTTTATGGCAAGGTCGGCGCCGTTTGCATCTTTGATATATTCATAAAGAAGCTCTGCGGCAAGATAAAGATTATCGTCGTATGAGGTATCCTCGGGGATAACGATGGCGAATTCGGAGATATTACGGCCTGCAACCGTCAGCTTATACACCTGCTTTCCGTTTTCAAAATCGGAAAAGCCGTTTGTGCCTGCAAGGCAGGTCTTCATAAGGTAGGAGTCCTTTGCATCCACCGTTCCGTCTGCATTGAAATCTGCGGCTCCCTCTGTAAGTCCGTAGCCCTCGAGGCCCGCAACGGCGGCCTTTATGGCAAGGGCGTCCTTGCCGTTTTGCTCTGCGTCACCGTTCACGTCGCCCAAAGTAAAGCTCTTATCGGCATATATGCCGTGGTCTATATCGTAATTGTCTTCATCGCGTGGGACGGGGTCGTAGACGTAATCCGCCCCGAAGGAGGGGAAAGCTGTTGAAAGCAAGAGGAACAGCAAAAGGCTTATAGAAAGTATCTTTTTCATAGCGTTCTCCTTTATAAGATCACAAATGGGGCTGTGAGCAGCCCCATTTTACGATATTCTTCAATTCAGAATACCGATGGGTCATTGTTTCTGCCCAAGGGATATTTTGACTTGCAGGAATTATTGTTACGGCTCTATCAGCCCTTGACTGCCGCTGTTATCTCAGGGCGTACGCTGACTGCGGTGAACTGGATGAAGGGGTTCGTATCAAGATTGAAGGTCTCGGGCATTGAGATGCCGGAGTATTTTGCGACGTGGTAGTTCATTCCGGAGTTCAGATAATAGTCGTAGACCTCTCTGTAGCGCACCTCATAGGCGGCTCTCTGCTCGTCGGTGCCGTTCTTATAGGAGCTGACGTAGGTGGCGCCGAGGCCAAGCAGATCGAATACGCAGAGAAGCTGATCCAGCTTATCCTTGCGGACGGCGCCGTTAGGAACCTTCTCTGTATCGAATTCGTCTATGGCCGCGAGAATAAGGCCTCTCATATATTCGTAGTTTTCTGCGATGTATTCGAAGTTAACGAAGTCAAAGGCGCGGTTATACGCTCCTGCAAAGCAGTAGCTCTCAGTTCCGCCAAGCTCGTAGCCTGCAAGGTCGCCTGCCTCTTCGTACATCTGCAAGAATTCGTAGATATGCTCCCAGCCCTCGCCGTAGTTCATATACATATAGCTCTTGATATGCTCCTCGTATTCCTCTATGGTCATATCGGGGTCAAAGAGCATCAGCGACATAAGGTACGCCTTCATGTTCTCAAAGGTATAGCCGGGGGTATAGGTATGGCCCTCGTAGATAACTCCGGTGACGCCGTGGTCAAAGAGCCATGCGAAGTCGTAATACATATTATAAACGTTGGGGATATCGTACATCCACCAGTTGTTGGTCTCGGGATAGCACCACTGCCATATCTCGGCGCCCGTCTGCTGACAGAGGGCGTACATCGTGTCAACGAAATCGCCGTATTCCTTATTGGACATATGATAGTAGCCGTTTCCTGCGCACTCCTCGCTGCCGAGAGCGTGATTTCCGCAGCTCAGTCCGCCGAGAACGAGGATAAGGTGTCCGTCGGGAACGGTCTCAACGGGGGCCTCCTTCTCGTACATAAGGGAGTAGAGCTTAACTCCGGGGTAATATTCCTGAATATCGACGGCGGCGCGGTTCTTGAGCTTCAGATAAAGGTCCGTATAGGTGGTAGCCTTTGCGGCCTTTGAGCAGTTGCGGCAGGAGCACCACTCCGTATTATCGCAGGGGGAGAAGGAGAAGAAGTGCTGTCCGTCCTGGGGGTCAAAGGGGTATTCCCAGCCTTTGAGAGCCATTTCCATAGTCTCAAGCAGGCCGTTGAAGAGGTGTTGGTACTGAGTCTCGCTCGTTGCGCAGGGCTCCCACGTTGTCTCGTCGTGGACCTCGCCTGAGAGGAACTTTTCGTAGTATCTTTCGCCGAGAGTGCCGAAGCTCTCATCGGGCATCTTGCCCGTGGACATCTGATGGTAGTAGTGGTAGGAGTGGATAGTGCGGTAAACGGGGCCAACGAAGCCGCCGTGATAGGTTATGGGTATCGTTTCTTTGGCGGGATTGTAGCCCTGCAGGCCGTTCATTCCGCGGGGGAGGGAGAAGCGCTCGCGGTATCCCGCGTTATGGTTGAAGGAGGTCTTGGACCACCTGAAGCGGTAGCCGGGAACGAAGGTACGAGAAAGCCCCTCCTCAAGGTCCACGGTCCTGTATTTGTAGCTGAAGGTCCAATCGCGGTTAACGAAGCCAAAGCCGAGATAGTCTTCAAGTATCTCGTAGGTCGCGTACATATTTCCGCGGAGAGTGCCGTAGATATGGAGGTCTCCGTCAGCTACCTCGTAGCGGTAGCCCTCAACGCCAAGCTCCCGTCCCTGCTGAGAGTCTCTCTCAACGTTATGGAAAAATACGGCGTGCTCCCCCGATTTTTCTCCTCTTTCAATGGCAAGGTCAGCTCCGCTGACCTGCTTTACGTATTCGTAGAAGAGCTCCGCTGCGAAATAGAGGTTGTCGTCAAAGGAAGCGTCCTCGGGGATAACGATGGTGTATTCGGAGATGGGGTTCTTGGCAATGGTCAGAGAATAGATCTGATATCCGTTCTCAAAATCCGCGGGAGACTTTGCGCCTGAGAGCACGAGCTTCAGGTAGTAGGAGTCCTTTGCGGTGCAGTCGCCGTCGGCATCAAAGTCTGCGGCGTCGGTGTTGACAGAGTAGCCCTCAAGGCCTGCAACGGTGGCCTTGAGAGTAAGAGAGTCCTTGCCGTCCACCGTCCCCGTGTCGTTAACGTCGCCGAGGGTGAAGGTGGCGTCTGCGTATATTGGGTGGTTAAGGTCGTAGTTGTCCTCATCGCAGGGGATGGGATCGTATTTGCGGGGCGCTGCAGACACCGCAGGTATTATTGAAAGAATAAAAACGAGGGATAAAGCGCAAGCAATGATCTTTCTCATAAGTCCTCCTTATAAGTGAGAAGTGCCACAGTCGCAGACCGTGGCACTTCGGGGTGTTTATCGTAATGCCGGCAGATCAGTCTGCCTCGCCGCCGAGGAGAGCGTTAATGCTTGCTCTGCGGCTTCCGCCGGGGAAGAAATAGTATGCAGGGTTCTGAAGGTCAAGATCGATGTTTTCAGGTCTGTTTTCATCATAATCTGTATAAGAGCTTGTTGTCATACCGGTGCTCTTATAGTAAGAATAGAACGCATCAAATCTCTTTGCAAATTCTGCTTTTTCTTCCTCAGTACCGTTCTTGTAGTTATCAAGGTAGGTTGCGCCGAGGCCCAGGATCTCAAAGCAGTAGAAGAGGTTTTGGAGCTTTGATTCGCGGAGACCGGAATTAGTCGTAAGAGAGGGCTCGTTTGCTTCGATTGCAGCAAGGAGAAGATCTCTCATTTCTTCGTAATTCTCATTGATATACGTAATGGAAACAAAGTCATATGCTCTGTCATAGTTACCGATGAAGCAGTAAGGAACGTCACCGCCGGTCTCAGTACCGCAGAGGTCGCCTGCCTCCTCATACATCATAAGGAATTCATAGATGTACTCATAACCGCGTCCGTATACCATATAGAGATAATCCTTGATGATCTCGTTATACTCGTCAAGGGTAATGGAGGTATCAAACATTACCTTGGATGCAAGGTATGCCTTCATATTCTCGAAGAGGTAGCCGCGTCCGCCGCTTCCCTCGTAGAACATACCGTTAACGCCGTGCTCGTTGAGCCAGATCATATCGTAGTAGACTGTATAGATGTTGGGAATATCGAAGAGCCAGAAGTAGTGGGTCTCGGGATAGTACCAGAACCAGATCTCAGCACCTGTCTGGTCGCACATAGCATCCCAACCGTCAATGATCGTTTCAAACACGTTATTGTTGTGCTCAAAGAATGTGTTGCCGATGCATTCACCGCTTCCGAGGTGATGGTTTGCGCAGTTAAAGCCGGAAAGAACGATTACAAGGTTTTCATCGGGAAGAACGTTTGTAGGCATTTCTCTCGTATAGATCCAGGTAAATACCTCAAGGCCGGGATAGTACTCCTGAATATCGCGAGCGCCGCGGTTTGCAAGCTCAAGATAAACGCCCGTGTAGGTCTTCTCGTTTGATGCCTTCTTGCAGTAACGGCATGTGCACCACTCAGCGTTATCGTTTGCGGAGAAGGAGTAACAGTTAGTATCGTCCTGATACTTGATGGGATAGCCTCTTGCCTCGATCATTCTGATCGTATCAAGGAAGCCCTCGAAAAGAATATCGTAGTCCTTCTGAAGTGTTGCACAGGGCTCCCATTTTGTTTCGTCCTTTACCTCACCGGAATTGAGCTTTGCATAATATCTCTCCTCAAGGGTCATTGAGCCGTCATCCGCGGGCATTGTACCCGTACCCATCTGCCAGTAATAAGCATATGAATGGATATTGTTGAAAACAGGACCTACGAAATCACCGTAGTACTCAACGCTTCTCTTCTCGTTCTTATAGCCGTAGCTCTGAGCACCGTTAAGTCTTCTCGCAAGATATCCGCTTTCACGGTTACCTGCGGGGAAAGTAGACTTTGTATGTCTGAATCTGTAAGGGGGAACGAAGGTTCTGTCGGTATCTGCGGGAATATCTACGCTTCTCTGCTTATATACAAAGGTATTGGAAGCCATAAGGAAGCCGTAGCCGAGATACTCCTCAATGATCTCGTATGCAGCGTACATACAACCTCGGTGAGTACCGTAGATATGAAGGTCTCCGTCAACCACTTTATATGTATATCCCTCGTGGCCAAGCTCGCGGCCGAGATCGGTGTCGTCTGCAACGTGGTGGAGATAGATACCGTATTCTCCTGCCTCGCTTTCTCTAACGATATCAAGAGCAACTCCCGTAGAGTCCTTGATATACTCGTAGAGAAGCTCCGTTGCAAAATAGAGGTTGGAATCGTAAACGGTGTCCTCGGGGATAACGAGGCAGTATTCATCAATAGCGATACCGCCGACGGTCAGACTGTAGATCTGATATTTTCCGTCAAGAGCGTCGAAGGAGTTCGTTCCCGAAAGGCAGGTCTTCATAAGGTAAGAGTCCTTCGCGTCAACAGCGCCGTCGCCGTTGAAGTCGCAAGCCTCGGCGTTCATCACGTAGCCCTCAAGGCCTGCAATGTTCGCCTTGATGGAGAGGGCGTCCTTACCGTTGGGCTCACCGTCGCCGTCAGCGTCACCGAGAATGAAGGTCTCGTCTCTCATGAAGTTCTGAGTGAGAGAAAGATTGTCCTCATCAAGGGTCTCGGGGTTGTACTGTGCTCCAAATGCTTCAATAGCAAGAGCTGAAAAAAGCATACAAGCACAAAGAACTAAGGAAAGTATCTTTTTCATATTTCGGTCCTTTCTTAATTTTGTGAGATTAAAACTGTACATATAAATTGTATCACATTATTTTTTTGTTTTCTATTGCAAAATCGTTCATATATATGTTAAAATCATACATAAAGAGGTGATGAGTATGACGCATGAGGTATATTCCTCAGAAAGGATGCCCCGAGTATCAATAATAAGCCTTGGGTGTGCCAAAGACATAGACTCCACAAGAAGCGGTCCCTTACGTAGAAATGTGTTTGTTGTCCATTACTGCATATCGGGTCACGGCTACTTTCTCAACAACCGTGTGGATGCAGGACAAGGCTTTGTTTTTCTGCCGGGACAGATCGTTGAATATCACCCGTCAAACAGCGATCCCTGGACCTACTACTGGATAATCATAGACACTGACGACCCCCAGTATTTCCTGAACATATTCAACCCCGACCCAAGCACCGGTATATTTTCATACAACTTTGTTGACATTGTGGAGGAGCAGTTCCGCATCCTTGAAAGAAGCCGTAATTTCTATGTTTCCTCCGTCAACAGCCTTGCCGTATTTTTCGATTTTCTAAGAAGGCACTCCACAAATGAGACCGGCGCCACCCGTGCCCGCGACTACGCAAAGGCTGCAAAAAACCATATAGATACTAATTACCATCTCCACCCCTCCATAGGCGAGCTTGCAAAGCAGCTGAACATCAGCCAGTCTTATCTCTACCGCGTATTTTTCGAGGAATACGGAGTATCCCCAAAGGAGTATCTTAACCGTTTCTGCCTTGAGCAGGCAAAAAGCCTGCTTCGTCACAGCGACCTTAATATTTCCCAGATCGCGGCATCTGTGGGCTACAACGATGTTCTTGCCTTTTCTTCCTTCTTTTCAAAAAAGTTGGGAAAAAGTCCGACTGCATACAGAAAGGAAAAGCTGCAAAAATCAGAAAAAAATATGTAAAAAATGTTCCAATAGCATATCAATTTTTACGTTTCTTTTCTAAAAAGTCGCCCCTTTTCCTTCTCATAAAATGACACTGAAGGCAAAAATGATAAAAACTGTTGATTTTAGGATATATGAGTGATATAATCAAAACAGTAAAATATTGAAAGGAAGTATAAACCAATGAACAATAAAGTACTTGTAGAAACCAGCGCACGTCACGTGCATCTTACCGCAGCAGATATCGAAACACTTTTCGGCGCAGGCGCTACCCTTACTCATAAGAAGGACCTCAGCCAGCCCGGTCAGTTCGCATGCGAGGAGAGAGTAACTCTCGTAGGCCCCAAGAAGTCCATCGCTAACGTTATCATCCTCGGACCTGCCCGCCCCGCAACACAGGTAGAGGTATCCTTCACAGATGCAAGAACTCTCGGCGTTGCAGCGCCCGTTCGTGAGAGCGGCGACGTTTGTGGCAGCGCTCCCTGCAAGATCGTAGGACCCTGCGGCGAGGTTGAGATCTCCGAGGGCGTTATCATTGCAAAGCGCCACATCCACTTCACACCCGAAGAGGCTGAGGCTGCAGGCGTTGCTGATAAGGAGATCGTTTCCGTTAAGATCGACAGCGCAGACAGAAGCACCGTGTTCGGCGACGTTGTTGTCCGTGTAAGCCCTAAGTTTGCAGGCGCTATGCACATTGATACCGACGAGGCTAACGCTGCTTGCGCATTCGGCCTTTGCTACGGCGAGATCATTAAGTAATATTCGTAGAAAAACTACATAAAATAAAGGAGCTATTGCAACGCAACAGCTCCTTTATTGATAAGAAAGGGAAAACCGCAGAAACTTTTTTGCGAAAAAGTCCTTTGCGTTATACTAATATATATGTTCAGATATAATTATCCCGTTTGGCAAAGCGATATTCTTGATATCTGCGGAGTGGGCCACGCCTTTTCAACGCGGGAGGGCGGCGTCAGCACCATTCCCCATCTTGCTTCAATGAATACGGGCTTTCTCAGAGGCGACGAGGACGGCACCGTCCGCGAGAATATCCGCCTTCTTTGCGGCTACGCAGGCATTTCGGAGAACGTGGTGGGCACCCCTCAGATACATTCTGCCGATATCAGGGTGGTAACGCCCGAAAACGGCGGCGAGGGAATAGAGCGGGACGTGCCCTACCCCTGCGACGGATTTGTAACGGAGGAGAGGGGCATCTCCCTCATCGTCAGAGTGGCGGATTGCGCTCCCGTGCTCCTTTGCGGCGAGAGGGCGGATGGCTCTCCCGTTGTCGGCGCGGTCCACGCAGGCTGGAGAGGAGCGGCGGCGGGCATTGCTCCCAAGGCTGCAAAAATGCTTTTTGATATGGGAGCCGAGCGCGTTGTCGCGGCTGTCGGCCCTTGCATCCACTCCTGCTGCTATCAGGTGGGAGAGGATATGAGAGATAGCGTTGCGGCCTTGCAGGGCGGAGAATTTGCGAGCCGTCATATTAAGGAGAGAGAGGGCTCTCTCTATGCGGATATCGCGGGAATAAACCGAGAGCTTTTGCTTTTGGCGGGAGTTTGCCAGGTGGACGTTCTCGATGAATGCACAGCCTGCCATCCCGAGCTTTATCATTCCCACAGAGTAACCAAGGGAGTGCGCGGCACTATGGGAGCGGTTATAGGAATAAAAAGCCTTTGAGCTTTTTATTCGGAAATGAATAATGAATATTGAATATTGAATAATGAATAATTGAGGTTGAAAACCGCCTTTGGGCGGTTTTCTTCATTTCGTTTTAAAAAAGAGGGTTGGGTAGATTACGGCTACGCACAAACTAACAAAAAATCGTAGGGGAGCTGCTTGCCGCTCCCGCCATCTGCACGCGAACAGAATGAGATTTGATGCACAAACAAACGCAAAAGGTATGCGTTGTTGTAGGGACCGGCGTCCCCGACGGTCCGCCTGCAGAAACGATATTTACAAGGATGCGTTACGTCTGTAGAGGACCGTCGAGGACGCCGGTCCCTACAAATGAATTGTTCGTTTTGCCTACAAAAATTCGGTATTCTTGATTTTTCGCTACCGTTCTGAATTGCGGGAGCCACAGTGCTCCCCTACGGGTTTGCATAAAACGAATGCCTCCACTGACACCGCGAAGCGGTTTTAGGGGAGGTGGCATCGGTGCAAATTGAATTCACAACAGCGTAAATCTTCGGCACCGATGACGGAAGGGTCAATTTATCTGCACGCGAACCGAAAAGAGGTTTGATGCAGAGACGAACGTAAAAGGGTTACGTCGTCGTAGGGGAGCTTGCTGCTCCCGTTTGATAAAAAACGCCAAAAAAGAACACCTATAAAGATAAAGAAAGCTCCGAGCAATGCTCGGAGCTTTTCGTTTTGATATTATAACAGCTTTTCGTCGTAATGGGCTCTTTCGCCGCCGATGAATTTGGGGCGGACGCGGGCGGCGGTGACGAGGGCTTCGCCAACGGTCCTCTGAGAAAGACGGAGGGGAACGGCAACGGCCTTCAGGTGCATTCCGATAAGGGTGAGGCCGATGTCAAGGCCTGCATCTGCGCGAATGCTCTCAAGGACCACGGGGTCTACCGCCTCTCTGTATGCCGCCGTTGCAAAGGAGCCGCCTGCCTTGGGGCGGGGCACAACGTTCACGTATTCCCCATAGGGAACGGCCTCGCGCTCTATAACGATGGCGCGGTTAAGATGCTCGCAGCACTGAGCGGCGATATAGATGCCCAGCGGTGCGAAAACGCTTTTCAGCCCACGGTATAGGGCGTCTGCCGCCTCGGGCACGCTTGCGGTGCCTATCTTCGAGCCGCAGACCTCGCTTGTGGAGCAGCCGATAACGACGATATTTCCTTTTTTAAGTCCTGCGGCGCTCACAAGCTCACTTGCCAGAGCCTGCGCTTCCTTTTCTATCTGAGTGTACATAAATAATCCTTTCCTTTCTCAGCTCACTGTGACGGTCCTTCCCAGAGGCAGAGAATAGATATAGACCTCGTCTATCCTGCGGCCAAGCATCCGCTCGCATATCTCGCGATAGAGCAAAAGCTGGCGCGAATGGCGGGAGAGAAGCTTCTTTTCTGCAAGGCTCTCATCTGCAAGCTCTTCTCTCGTCAGCCTGTCGGTCTTGTAGTCAAGAAGCACGCACCTTGAGTCCTTATCCGTAAATATACAGTCAACAACGCCCTGAACGGTAATGCGTATGCCGTCGCGCAAAAGCTTTTCCCTGAGGGATGCGTTTTCCGTGAAATCGGCGGCGGGAAGGGACGTGTTGAAGCGGCGCTCTCGCATAACGGAGGGGCTTTCAAGAATGCGGCTGAAGATGGCGCTTTTTATGAAGAGCTCTATCTCCGAAAGGCGCACGAGGCGCGCATCCTCCTCTGAGATAAATCTCTTTTCAATAAGCCTTGCAAGCTCGTTTTCGGCACCCTTTGCCCTGAGGTTTTCATAATCGCAGAACTGCATAAACACATGGGTCGCAGTACCGCGTCGGGCGGCATCGGCCGCGCTCTTTCCCGAGAGAAAGGCAGGTGGCGTTGCCGTTTCGGGCATATAGACCGTGCGGGGGGCATCAAAGTATGATCCCTCCTCCTCGCTTGCCAGAATATCCGGCTTCAGCACGGAGACCGTAAGCTTTGCGGGGATATTCTCAAGATACTCCTTATCGTAGGAGAAATCAAGAGATTTTTCAAAAAAAGCTGAAAGAGCGGCGTTTTTTTCGCCCTCGGAGCTATCCTTGTCAAAGCGTGCGCCTGTGAGGGCGTCTGCTTTTTTGTAGATAAAGCTCTCGCCGCGGCCGTCTCTCTGCAGGGCGTCTATGATCCAGTCGCAGTAGGAGTGGGAGGAGAGTATCTCGTATGGGGTGACGGAGAATTCAGCCTTTTCGCTGCCTTCTCTGAGGCGCTTTTCGCTGTCTGCAAGGCGGCAGGTAACTATAAGGCGCTCTCTCGCTCTCGTCATTGCAACGTAGAGCACTCTTGCCTCCTCCTCCGAGGAGGCCTCCTTTATGCCGAGGCCGACGCAGGCGCGCAGAGGCGTGTCGCAACGAACGAGGCCCGCCCCGTCGTAGAGCTTCATGGCGATCCTGCCCTCCCTGTCCATGACCAGCTTTTCGCGGGTATCGCTCTCGTTGAAGCGCTTTGCGCTCTCGCAAAGGAAGCAAACGGGAAATTCAAGGCCCTTTGAACGGTGAACGGTCAGGATAGTAACGCTGTCAGGGTCGGAGAAGGCCTTGGGCTTGTCCTTCTTTTCCATAACGCTGTTGAGGTGGCGGATAAGGTCGTGTAGGGTGCCGCCTTGCTTTGCGACCTTTGCCGCGTGGTCGGAGATTATCTTCACCGTGCGTATAACGTCGCCGTTGGTCCTCGTGCCGTCTCCCTTATAGGAGCGCAGCGCGGTGTCGGAGAGGATGAGCCTCAGCACCTCGTCGCAGTACAGCTCCCTCGCGGCGGCCCTCCAGCGGTCAACGGTGGACTTAAAGCCCCTGCATTTCTCAATGAGAACGGGGTCTCCCCCCTCCTCGCAGTAGGCGCAAAGGGAGTACCACAGAGGCGTGTCGGTGGTCTTTCGGATATTGATAAGGTCGTTCAGGGTAAAGCCGAAAACGGGGCTCTTCATGCTACCCGCAAGGTAGATATCCCTCAGCGGGTTGTCTGCCGTATTGAGCAGGCAGAGCACCAGAAGCACCTCGCCGTAGGCAAAGAATTCCTCCGTTGCCGAGTTGTTGGCGGGGATGCCGTAGGCGGCAAGGGCGCGAACGTAGTCGTCGGCCGCAGTTCCGCTTCTCAGAAGGATGGCGATATCCTTCGGCCGTATGGGCTCGCCGCTTGAGAGCCTCTCCCCGGAAAGGAGAGCGCTTATCCTCCTTGCTGTGTATTCAGCCTCGGAGGGAAGGGGCTCGCCCTCGGCGTTCTCCTTTTCGCAGAGGATGACCTCGCATTTTACGTCGGTATCACCGCCGTCCTTTGAGCAGACCAGCTCGTCCTCCTTTTCAAAGGGAGTTTTGGAGGAGCTGAAGATATAGCGGGAGACCGTGTTTGAAAAGTCGATAACGCATCTGTCGCTTCTGAAGTTCTCGCTCATAAAGACAGCGTCGCCCTCGTCGGTCTCGGAATATCTCTTTCTGTATAGGGTGAAGAGCTCGGGGCAGGAGCCGCGAAAGCCGTAGATAGACTGCTTCACGTCGCCTACCATAAAGCGGCCCGAATAGTGGGATACCGCGGAGAATACCGCGTCCTGAACGGGGTTCGTGTCCTGATACTCGTCTATGAAAACGTAGTCGAACTTTTTGGATACCTCAAGGGCCGCCTCGGTGGGAGTGCCGTCGGGGCAGGCAAAGAGCCTGCGGGCAAAAATGCCGAGGTCCGCAAAGTCAACGCAGCCCTTTTCTCTTTTGAGAGCGGCGTAGCTTTCAATGTAAATTTCATTAACGGCGGCAAGGGCAGAGGTTATCTCAGCCGTTTCCCGCGCTGCATGGGCTATGGTCTCGTTGTCTGCGGAAAAGCAGTCCTTTATAAGGGATCTTATCTCGGAGGAGAGATCGGTCCTCAGGTCCTTGTAGCGGATGTAGTCGTCCGTCTGCCTGTCCTTTTTCAGGGCGGAAAGGCGGGGCAGCTCAAAGGAGGAGATATAGTTTCTCGCTTCTCCGTAGCTTTTTTCGGAAAGGTCGAAAAGCCCCTGTACCCACTCGGCAGTAGCCGCAGCGCCCTCAGCGTAGCTTTGAGTGTTCTCGTTTTCAGAAAGGCGGCGGGCGTAGGCAGAAAACCGCTCTGCAAAATGAGCGGATACCTCTTTCAAGTGGTCGCGAAGGGGGGCGGAAAACTCGGTCTTGAAAAAGTCGTCCCCGTTTTTTGAAAGCTCGCGGGATATCTCCAAGAGCTTTTCCTTTCCGATATCGTAGGAAAGGAGGCTTTGAGAGACCTTCATGAGAGTGTCTCTCAGGTCGCTTTCGTTTCTCGCGTTTGAAAGGCAGTCCGAAAGCTTGTAGAGGGATTTTGGGGAGACTGCGTCGGCATACCGACCGTCAAAAAGCCCCTCC
Source organism: Candidatus Avispirillum sp. (assembly GCA_045545335.1). Taxonomy (GTDB): domain Bacteria; phylum Bacillota; class Clostridia; order Oscillospirales; family CAG-272; genus Avispirillum. The sequence continues at coordinate 23,253 of JAZQAS010000054.1, forward strand.
ACCGTGTCGGTCATAGCCTCAAGGCGAAGTATCTCCGCCTCCGCCTCGTCAAGAACGGAAAAGTCGGGGGGCAGACCGAGAGAGGAGAAATAGGGGCGTATCTCAGATTTGAAAAAGCTGTCAATGGTGGAGATGCGCGCTCCCTCAAGGGCTGCAAGCTGGCGGGAGAGTGCCGTGTTTTTCGGGTCCTTTGCTATGGCCTCGTTAAGGGCGTCTGCAATGCGGCTCTTAAGCTCGCCTGCGGCGGCGGTGGTAAAGGTAACGATGAGCATTCTTGAGAGCTCGGCGCCGCTTTCTGTGTCCTTTAAGAGGCGTATGATACGCTCCGTCAGCGTTGCGGTCTTGCCGCTTCCCGCGGCGGCGGAGAGGATAAGGTTTTTGCCCTTGTAGTCAATGGCCCGCTGCTGCGAGGCCGTCCATCGCCGTTCACTCATGGCTTTCCTCTCCTTTCGTTTCGTCGCTTGATTTATTGGTCGGAGCGTGCTCGCTGTGTCGGCAAAGGGGAAGCATACTGCAGAACTGGCAGGGGGAGGAGCTCTTATATCCCATAGGCTCGCTTGCCGCCTTGCCGCCTGCCATGCTGTTGCCGACGGAGCATAAAAATTCGTTAAGTGTTTTTTCTATTTCCTTGAATGCCGCCTCGTCCTCGGCAAAGCTGCCCTTGAGGTTGTCCTTTGAGCCGACGGTAACGGGGGCGTATTTGCCCGAGATATCCCTGTCCATTGCGGAGATGACCTCGCGGTCTCCGAGAACGATGCCCGTGCGGGATATGGCGTCAAGGGCAAAGCTCTCGGCGCTCTCGTCTGAGAGGAGCCCGTCGGAGAGGATGTCGCCGGGGCGGGCCGAGAAGTATACGGCCCCTGCGGGAACCAGCCTTTCTCCGTTGGGGGCAAGCTCCTTTCTGTAGGAGCAGTCGGCGGGCATATTGCATATGGAGAATAGATATAAAAGAAGCTGGATGTTGTGTCCCTTGAGAACGTCCTTCAGAGAGAAGCTCTTGCTTCCCGTTTTGTAGTCCGCAACGCGAACGAATATCTGTCCGTCCTCTCTCAGGATATCCATACGGTCAACTATACCGCGAACGGTAAGCCTGTGGCCGTTTTCAAGCAGATGGCTCTCGCAGGGCAATTCATCGGAAAAGCCAACGGGAAGCTCAAAGCCGTAGGGTCTGAAGCGGCTTTGAGAGAATTCCTCGTTGAGAGAGCGGGCGAAAAGTTTTATGCTTTTTGTCAGCCGCTTGAAAATATAATCGGTGTAGCCGTTTTCCCCCTTTGGAAGAACGCGCTGTCTGTATTCTGCTATAAGCCTGTCGCACATGGCGGAAAGCTCGTTTTCGGGAGTGGGGAAGGAGCCCTTTTCGCTTATCTCGCGCATAAGGTTTTCAAGAACTGCGTGAACGAAGGTGCCCACCTCGGCAGGCCTCAGCTCTGCCTCTCCTCCCTCGTCAAGCTTCAGGATATACTTGCAGTAGTAGCTGAAGGCGCAGGAGGTGAAGCATTCTATGCGGGACTGGGTCAGGCTCAGATCGCGGTCAAAAAGTCGGCGAAGGGCCCTGCCCGAAACGCTGTCGCCGTCGGCGGAGAGGGGTCCCATTCCGAGAAGGCTGTCAGTTCTTGCCGCCTCTCTTATAAGCTCGCCGCCCTCGGGGCAGGTGTAGTCAAGCACGGGTGCCTTGGGGAAAAGCTTCATAAGCCTGAGGGCTCCGAGAGAGGGATGGCATTCCGTGCCGTCGGCGGGAATGATAAGGGTGAGGGTCTCTTTGGGGGCGCAAACCGTTTGAGCAAAGCGGAAGAGCTCCTCCTTTTGCTTGGAAACGGAGTCGGGGGATATGGTGATGCCTATATTTGAAAGGAGGCGCTTGTCGTTGTCGCTGAAGAAGCCGTCCTCACGTGGAACGCGGGGAAACTCGCCGCTTTTCGCTCCGAGAACGATAAGATGCTTTATATCCTCAAGGCGCACGCTGCCAACGCTTCCGAGAGAGACGCGGTCGATGCCGTCGGGAATGGTTCCGATGGTAACGGTGTCGCCTATCCTGCGGATAAGAGAAGCAAAGCGGGGGGCGTCCACCTCTCCGTCGGGAACACAGCCTGCAAGAATGTCAAGCATTTTCATGATGGCGTCCCAGACCTGGGCCTTTTTCTGAGCATCGGCAAATCTGCCCTCGCTCTCGTAGGCGGAGACCTGATCTCTGAGGCTGTCGTAAACCTGAAAATCGCAAAGGAGCTTGTATGCGGCGGCGCAAACGTCGGTCATCCTGCCGGGAAAAGCTTCGCTGAAGGCTTCTATCGGGGGGACGAGCTTTTCTCTTGCGGCGTTTGCAAGGCTGAGAAGGCGGGCGCCGCGCTCACTGCAGCTCTCCGAGTATCCGTCGGCGTTCATTTCCCAGCCGTCCTCGGCGCAGAACTTATTCTTTCCCCGTATGCGCCACTTATCCGTATATATCTCAAGGGCGTCGGTCTCGTCGGGGGTAAGGCCGCAAAGACCCGTTCTTGCGGCGCCTATAAGGTCCTCTCTCTTCCAGCCTCCCGCAACGGTGGCGGCGGCAGAGATAAGGAGCCTTGCGGCGCTCTCGTGGGTAACGGAGGTCTTTCCCGCAACGTAAACGGGAATGCCGCACCGCTCAAGCTCAATATCCGTAATGCCCCGAAGGGGCTCAAAATCTGCGGCAACGCAGGCGATATCGCCAAAGGATGCCCCCTCGGAAACGAGGGCCTTTATCCTTGCGGCGGCAAGGGTAGCCTCGTCGTATCTGTCGGCGCATTTCAGAAGGGTAACGGCGTCGCTCTCCTTTTCAAAGGGAGAGGCGGAATAGTCCCATATTGCGCGGGAGAGGTAAGCAAACTCCTCCCGTCTTGAGTCCTCCGTATGGACGGAAACTATATCAAAGCCAAGGGATGATGCCGTTCTGGCCATATCCTTGACGTAATCAAAAACGAACTGAGTGTGGGGCAGGTCGCGGTCGGCGCGGTCCATAGCAAAGGTCGCATAGAAGCCGTCCGCCTGCTTCATTATCCGGCGGACAACCTTCATCTCCCTTGGGGTCAGGGTATTGAAGGAGTCCATAAAAACTGCCGTGTTTTCAAAGTATACGTTTTTCTCAAGGCAGTCTGCAAGGGCGTCGGGTATTTCCGAGGGGTCGTCAAAGGATGCGTGGAGAATGGTGTCGTAGGCTGAGGAGATAAGGGCAAGGTCGCAAAGCCTTGAGGAGAGAGAGCCCGTCTTTTCCGAGAGCATCTCTGCGGCGTCCATAAGCTGAGAGTCGGATATGCCGTAGAGCTTGATCTCGCTTCTCGCGTCGAGAAGGAGGGGGGCGTATCTGTCCTCTCTGTAGAGAGAGGTATAAGCCTTGAGGCTTTCCTTGACGGAGCTGACGGCGCTCCACATAAGGAGGAGCTTTTCCGAGTCGCCAACGTATTTCTTGGCCGTTCCGCCGAAGCGGCGAAAAACGCTGTCTGCAAGGCGCGTAAAGCTGACGGACTCTATGTTGAATGCATCCGTGGGAGAAAAGCGCTGTGTGCAAAGCTTATCCCAGAAAAGGGCCTGATGCTCGGGTATGATAAGAACGGCCTTTTTTCCTGCTGAGAGGCTCTCCTGCATACGGCGGATTATATGCTCCGTGCGCTGAGAGGGGTCTCTTCCGAAAATGAATTCTATCACTCGCTTCTTTCCTCCTTTTCTTTGAGAATTGCAATATTTCGCTCGATGGGCCCGCGCTTTCGCCAGGCGAAGGGATATTTTTCAAAGGTCTCCCTGTCCATTGCGGGTATCTTTTCAAAAACGTTTCCCGTAATGGCAGAGGACTTAAAAAACTCTATGGGTGTGTATACGGTCTTTTTTTCGATAGCCTTTTTCGTATAGGGGCAGGCGTTCTGGCAGATATCGCATCCCCAAACGCTTTTGCCCCGTATAATAAGCTCAGTCTCTCTTTTTGTAAGCTCCCCTTTTTTCTGGGTGATCTCTGAGATGCACTCATCCCTCTCCCTTTTATCGGCGCAGCCTGCAGGGCAGGCTGCCGAGCAAAGGCCGCATTGAATGCAGCGCTCTGTCTTGCCGCTGCCTTCCTTGATCCCCTCAAGGATAAGCTCCTCGCGGGAGAGGTCTGTAATATATTCGCCGATAAAGACGAAGGAAGAGTATTTTTCGTTTATGAGGAGAGAATTCTCTCCCAAAATGCCGAGGCCTGCCATAGCGGCGCCCGAGCATTCCGCAAGGGGGGAGTGGTCGGCAAAGCCCTTGTGGTAGGATGAGGGGTATTTTTCTTCAAAATATTCGTCAAGGGCTGAGAACACCTCTTTGGCAAGGGTGTGATAATCGTGGACCGCGGCGTATTTCGATATATTTTTTGCGCTTTTCTCGGTATAATAGGGAAAAAGCATAAAAACTGCGTTGCATCCCTTGGGGAGAGAAGCGTATAGCCGCCCGTTTGCAGGGGCGCAAAGGTCTGCGCTGATAAAGCCGTAGGTATCTATATTGAACTTTTCAAAAATGCGGCGCATATTTTCACTCCTCCCGTATATATTATACTGATCTGATTATACCAAAAAAGGGACGTATAATCAATAAGTGATAATAGCTTTGGAAAATTTAACATATTGTTATTGAAAGTTATGAAAAGGTGTGGTACAATGGATAAGAACTATGAAGAGCGCCCCTCGGCGCCCGAAACTAAGAAAGGACAGGATCCGGATATGGCAAAGAAAACACACGGCGGCGAAGAGATCGATCGCTCCGTCTATTCTACCAACTACACAGAATTCACCCTTAAAAAGAAGGCAGACGCAAAGATAACACTTATCAGACTTCTCATGCTGGTCGTTTACATCGGTATTCCCGTATTTGTATTCACAAAGGCATGGTATCTCGGTGCGCTCACCTTCCTTGCAGTTGCTATCGCATGGTATTTCACATGGCCCTTCACCAATATCGAGTATGAGTATACTCTCTCTTCCGGTGACTGGAAGTTCGTCAAGAACTACGGTCAGAGAAAGCAGGTAACGGTACTTGAGAAGAAGATCAAGGATATGAAGCTCATCGCTCCCTACACAGAGGAGAATAAGCAGAAGTATCCCAAGATCGCAAAGACCTGGGATTTCAGAAAGAGCCCCAAGCACACAGAGGATATCTATATGGCAGTTTTCGAAGAGGGCGGCCAGGATAATCTCATTCTCTTCCAGTGCACGAACAAGGCTCTCAAGATCTTCCAGAGCTATAATAAGCAGAATACCGTTTCAGTTGATACTCTCCACTATTAATAAGAATTAAAAAAGCTTCCCCTTCATATATTCTTTCAGATGTATGAAGGGGGATTTTTTATGAGGATTTCAGCCGCTTGCGCCCTTGCTCTTTCTCTTTTGCTTCTTTGCTCCTGCGGAGGAGAGGCGAAGACCGAGGGCGTTTTTGATTATCAGAGCACCGTCTCCCGTCTTGAGGGGACCCTCGAAAAAAACGGTGGGGAGTACGGAGTGATAATGTTTTTTGAGAAGGAGGAAAAGGGAGAAAACGTCTGCAAAAAAATAGAGTTCACCTCTCCCGAGACCGTGAAGGGCGTCACCTTTGAAAAAACGGAGGTGGGCATAGTTGCCTCGGCGGGGGATGCCGCTATATCCGACAGCCCCTTTGCAGAGGAAGAGGTGTTCAGCCCCTGCCGCCTTCTCGCCCTTGCGGAAAAGGATATTATAAAAATTGAGAAAGGCAGCGAGGGCGATACCGTTATAACGGGGGAAAACGGCCATTTTCGCTGGCGGGCTCAAACGTCGGAGGAGGGCGCGCCGATGGTGCTCTCTCTTAACGACGGCTCGGGAGAGGAAAGGCTTGAGATACAGAAGATAGAAAAGCATCAGAGCTGATGTAGCCTTATATCTTATTAAAAAACAAGATGAAGAAAACCGCCCAAAGGCGGTTTTCTTGATCATTTTTTATTATTCATCATTTATCTTTCAATAGTTGCGAAGATAAATGTTGCAATAGCGGTATTCTGGAAGGTATTATCGTGGAAGATCTCCGTGCCGTAGCCCATTGCGAAAACGGGAACGTTGGTGCCCGTGTGCTCGCCGTCGCTGGTCCAGCGCCAAACGGAGTCCTCTCCCTTGGTAAGACCGCCGGTCTCGTGGTCTGCCGTAACGATGATAGCCGTATCTCTGTGGCACATGGCGTAGGTGGCGGCGTAGGCCGTCATTTCGTTAAGGCGCTTCACCGTGCGGATAACGTTGTCAAAATCCACCTTTTCCGCAAATTTATCTATCATGGCCTCCTCGGCCATAATGAAGAAGCCGTTGCGGTTATCGTCGCAGGTATCGATGGCGGCCTTCAGCTCCTCAAGGGCGCTGTCGCTGTCGTAGCTGCACCAGAGGTAGTTGTAGTCAAGTCTGGTGGAGGCAAGGGCCGTCTGCTGCTCAAGAATGATATTTCTGTCCTTTCTTGAGGTGTGATGAACGAGAAAGGCGTTGGGGGTAGCGCCCGTCAGCTTGTCTGTGGAGACAACAGCCGTAGCAAGTCCTCTGAGGGCTGCCGCCTCGCGCACGTTCTGAACTGCGCGGAATTCGTCCTCGTCCCCGTCGCCGTCAAGGTCGGCAGGTATCATACCGAGGGCGCCGTTGAGGGTCTTATAGCCCGTTGAGAGCGCGGTGGCTCCCGCGGCGGAGTCCGTTGTGCTTTCCTGAATATTCAGGGTAATGGCCTCGCCTACGGTTTCAAAGGTGGAGGGCCAGAAAACAGCTTCTCCCTTCTCGTCGGGGGCGGAGAGTGTATCCTCGGTGTACTGAACGACGGGGGCCTCCTCTGTTGCAAGCCTCGTGTGGTTCAGGCCCATACCGTCGCCGATGAAGAGGAGGATACGGTCGGCCTCTCTCCATTCCACGCTGTGGGAGTCGGGCTCAAAGGAAACGGAAAGGTTAACGGAGCCGTTCCAGAGAACGTCGGAGGCCTCAAGCTTATCAATAAGATGGCCGGCGCCTCCCGCAACCAGGTAGTCCTGACCTTTGAGGATTATCTTCGTGGTCTTTGCGTAAACCAGATATTCGCCCTCCTCGGGGTCGTTTTCTTCGCTGTATGCTCTGTCGGTCTTTCCGATAAGTATCTCGCAGGGAGACTCCTTTTCGCCGTCGGTAATTATCTCAAGCTCCTCGCCGCAAAGGTCGCGAATGGCGTCGGCAAAGAGCTCCGCCGTCCATTTTTCAAAACTGTCGGCATTTTCGGAGATAACTATCCTGTAGCTTGAGATGTTGATATTGTTCAGGTAAATTGCAGAGAAGCGGTGGCCGGGCATAGCCGTGCCTGAGAGATATTCCTTGAGCGCGCCCGAGTCGCCCTCGTTGCAGATGCCGTCGGAATTAAGGTCTGCGTTGGTCTTTGAGAGGAGAACGGTCTCGCCGGAGAGATATCTGCAAAGGAGCAGGGCGTCTATTCCGTTGACCGCGCCGTCGTTATTGCAGTCGCCCGGAGTGCGCGAGCTTCTTCCGATGCAGGAAAAGAGAGAAAGGGCGCAAAGGACCGAAAGGGCAAGAGCCGTAATGCGGCGGGCTTTTTTTGAAATTCTTTTCATAGCTTATCTGTATCTTTTCTTAGAGCGCTTTTTCAGAAGAACTGCTTTTGCGAAAACGTATATTATGGAAATAATAACGGCTGAGATAAGGGTGGCGATGAAAAATCTGCTTTTTGTAAATTCGCTGATCTTGTTAAGGCCGTAGAGCATATCGTTTCGCTCGATATCCGCCGTAGCGATAAGATCGCTGGTTCCGATGGGCTCGCCGTTATAGAGAACGGTAACGCGCCCTGCAAGCTGTCCCTTTCTGACGGGGGCCTGCAGCTCCTCCTGATTTGTGGTCCAGCTGAAGGAGATCTCCTTTTCGATATCCGTATCGGCGGGAAGGTATACGCTGAGAGAGTCGCTTGCAACAAGGGTGACGTGGTCAACTCCCGTAGCAAGGGAGACGGGTATCTCGCACATTATCTGCTCGGGGGCAAGAACGTCCAGATACATATAGGATTCAAAAGCCCAGTCAAGCATATTAACGGCGTTGGTGTAGGAGTGGATGGTGCCGTCTATCTTTTCGGCGCCGAGGACCACGCAAAGGTAGGTGAGATCGCCGTCGGTGGCGGTGGTAACGACGGAGTAGCCTCCCTCGTAGGTGCTTCCCGCGTTCATTCCCCTTGCCTTTTTATAGAAATAACCCGTTTCGTAGTAGAGAGAGAGCAGGCAGTTTCGGTTGTATACCGTGAACTTGTCGTTCATATTGGTCTCGGTCAGGGTGTATTTCAAAAGGGCGGCATAGTCCATAAACTGCTCAAGCTTGTAAGCGTAGAGGGCTATGCGAGCAGTATCCGCGGCGGTGGTGACCATACCCTCGTCGTGCATACCCGTGGGATTTGTGTAGCGGGTGTCGTGGGCGCCGATCTCGTTTGCGGTCTTGTTCATAAGGAGAACGAAGTCCTCAACGCTGTCGGAAACGGTGAGGGCGAGGGCGTATGCGGCGTCGTTTGCTCCGTTGACGAGGAGCGCGCCAAGCATATCGCGGATGATAACGGTCTCTCCCGCATCAAGGCCTATGTTGTTTCCCGAAACGTAGGAGAGCATCTCCCCCGTAACGGTGATCTTCTCGTCAAGGCGCTCTCTGAGGGCCTCAAGGGCAACGATGCCCGTCATAAGCTTGACGGTGGAGGCGGGGTATACCTTTTCATCGGCATTGAGGGAATAGATGGCCTTGTCGTTTTCAATATTGTAGAGATATGCCGCGGCCGCGTGCTCTACCTTCGGCTCGTCGATCGCAGAGACGGGCAAAGCACAGATAAAGTGGGGCACGGTCATCATAATGCAAAGAAATATGCAAAGCAAGGAGCGCTTAAAAAGCTTCATTCATAGCCTCCTTTGGAATTTTTTATTTATTCGCCGTATTTTTCGGAGAAATAGTCAAGGGTAGAGGAGATATCTATTCTGATCTGCCTGCGGAGAGCCTCAACGGAGTCAAACTTCATTTCCTCTCTCAGCCTGCAATAGAATTCAACACGGATCTCTCTGCCGTAGAGGTCTCCCGTGTAGTTGATGATATGGGTCTCGCAGTTGACGGTCTCGCTGTTTTCAACGGTGGGGCGAACTCCCACGTTTGCAACGGCGAGATATATCTCCCCGTCAACGAAGCAGGAGCAGGCATAGATACCCCTTGCGGGGATGATATGCCCCTCGGGGAAGGTCTGGTTTATGGTAGGCACGCCGATGGTGCGGCCAAGGGCCTTCCCGTGGATAACGGGAAAGCAGATGGAGAAGGGGTGTCCGAGAAGGGCCTGAGCTTCTTCCATATCGCCTGCGGCGATAAGCCTTCTTACGCTGCTTGAGGAGATGACCTCTCCGCCGTGCTCAACGGCGGCGATAACGCGGCATTTTACTCCGTAGGGAGAAAGAAGCGCAGAAAGAGCATCTGCATCTCCTGCGCCGCCTTTGGCGAATCTGTAATTAAAGCCGCAAAGGACCGCCCCCGCGCGAAGAGTGGAAACAAGATAATCCGAAACGAAGGCGTCGGGAGTCATATCCTTCAAAAGCTCGAAATCCTCAAGAACAGCATAGTCGAGGCCGCAATCGCAAAAGAGCGAAAGCTTTGTGTGGTTATCCGTAATAAAGGGTACGGAAAAAGAAGGCTTTGCAAGAGTGGTAAAGGCAAAGGCGGCACTGAAAGTGCCCATTGCCTCCGCTTCCTCTCTTGCAGAGTCAAAAAGCTTTTTATGGCCTCGGTGGACACCGTCAAAATTACCGAGACAAACGGCGCACCCCTCGGGCAGAGAGGCAACGGGCGTTCGTTCGGGAAGCTTATATATCTTCAAGACGGAGCTCTCCTTAGCTTATTTTATTCGATATCGAGGTATTTCTTAACAAGAGCCTCCATAAGCTCATCGCGGTCGATGCGGCAGATGAGTGCGCGTGCGCTCTTATGGTTGGTGATATAGGTGGGGTCCTCGGAGAGGATGTAGCCAACGATCTGGTTGATGGGGTCGTAGCCCTTTTCTCTCAGCGCCTGATAAACGGTTGCGAGAATTGCGTGCATCTCCTGAGTTTTTTCATCGCGAAGAGAGAATCGCTGAGTTTTTGCATGAGGCTGATCTGTCATTTTTATATGTCCTTTCAAAGGTGAAATTTAAAAAATGAATAATGAAGAATGAATAATTGATGTTGCTTTCCGCTTTGGCGGAAAGCTTCATTTTCTTTTATCTTTTTACTCTTCTCTTTTCTCTTCCTTCGACTTCATAGTCGAAAGATCATATGGCGTGGTCTGGTATACGAAGTAGTTGAGCCAGTTTGAGTAGAGAAGGTTTGCGTGGCTCCTCCAGGTAACGGGAGGCTCCTTTGTGTCGTCGTCATCGGGGAAATAGTTTTCGGGAACCTTGATGGGCAGGCCCGCGTTCTTGTCGCGGAGGTATTCCTTTTTCAGGGTGTCCGCATCGTATTCGGAGTGGCCTGTGATAAATACCTGACTTCCGCCGTGGTTCTGAACTATGTAAACGCCCGCTTTTTTGCTTGAGGCAAGGATCTTAAGCTCGGGGCAGGCCTCAACGTCCTCTCTCTTTATGTAGGTGTGGCGTGAGTGAGGCGCGGGGAAGATATCGTCGAAGCCGCGAAGAAGGATGGCGCTCTTGCGCTCCTTTTCGTGGTCAAAAATGCCGAAGAGCTTTTCCTCCAAGGGATATTTCTTAATGCCGTAGTGGTAGTAGAGACCTGCCTGAGCGCCCCAGCAGATGTGGAAGGTGCTTGTAACGTGGGTCTTTGACCACTCCATAATGCGGCAAAGCTCATCCCAGTAGGTGACCTCCTCAAAGGGCATCTGCTCAACTGGAGCGCCCGTGATGATGAGGCCGTCGTAATAGTTGTCCTTAACGTCGTCAAAGGTGCGGTAGAAGGAGAGCATATGCTCTGCCGCCGTATTCTTTGCAACGTGGGATGCGGTGTGCAGAAGCTCAAGCTCCACCTGCAGGGGGGTGTTGCCGAGAAGGCGGGCAAGCTGAGTTTCCGTCGTGATCTTTGTGGGCATAAGGTTGAGGATAGCGATCTTCAGGGGTCGGATATCCTGAGTCACAGCCCTTGTTTCCGTAATAACGAATATGTTCTCTCCCAGAAGGGTCTGCGTTGCGGGGAGAGCGTTTGGGATCTTTATAGGCAAGGGGGAGGTCCTCCTTTATCAGTCTACTTTTGAGAGGGCAGACTCAAGGTCTGCGATAATGTCGTCGATATGCTCGATGCCAACGGACATACGAACGAGGTCGGCGCCGATACCTGCGTTAACGAGCTGCTCGTCAGTGAGCTGGCGGTGAGTCGTGGATGCGGGATGGAGAACGCTGGTTCTCGCGTCTGCTACGTGGACTACGATGTTTGCAAGGGTGAGAGAGTCCATAAACTTCATAGCAGCCTCCCGTCCGCCCTTAACGCCGAAGGAAACTACGCCGCAGGTCTTGCCGCCAAGGTACTTCTTGCACTTTTCATATTCGGGAGAGGACTGGAGAGCGGGGAAGTTTACCCAGCTTACCTTGGGGTGGTTCTCAAGATATTTTGCAACGGCGAGGCCGTTTTCAAAGTGGCGCTCCATACGGAGTGCGAGAGTCTCAAGGCCGAGATTAAGGATGAATGCCGCCATGGGCTGAGGAGACATACCCAGGTCGCGAAGGAGCTGAACGCGGGCCTTTGTGATGTAAGCTGCCGCGCCGAACTGCTCGGTGTAGATAACGCCGTGGTAGCTCTCGTCGGGAGTGGTGAGCTCGGGGTACTTGCCTGCGGCCGCCCAGTCAAACTTGCCGGAGTCTACGATAACGCCGCCGACTACCGTTGCGTGTCCGTCCATATACTTTGTAGTGGAGTGGACCACGATATCTGCGCCGAACTCAAAGGGGCGGCAGAAAACGGGAGTTGCGAAGGTGTTGTCAACAACGAGGGGAACGTTGTGTGCGTGGGCGATAGCGGCAAAGCGTTCGATGTCGAAAACGTCGAGAGCGGGGTTTGCGATAGTCTCGCCGAAAACGAGGCGGGTGCGCTCGTCAAAGAGAGCGTTGATCTCATCGTCGGTCATACCGGGAGTAACGAAGCGCACTTCAATTCCGAGGCGCTTGAAGGTAACTGCGAAGAGGTTTGTTGTACCGCCGTAGATGGAGGAGGAGCAAACGAAGTTGTCGCCTGTGTTTGCAATGTTGAGAACACAGCTTGTGCTTGCCGCCTGACCGCTTGAAACCATCATAGCGCCGACGCCGCCCTCAAGAGAAGCGATCTTCTGCTCAACATAGTCGACGGTGGGGTTTGAGATACGGGTGTACATATGGCCGGGAGCGGTAAGGTCGAAGAGCTTTCCGAGGTGCTCGCCGGACTCGTATTTATAGGTAGTGCTCTGGTAGATGGGGAGAACTCTTGCTTCGCCGTTTTCAGGCTTCCAGCCCTCCTGAATGCACTTGGTTTCTATTTTGTAGTTGTTCATAGGTATATACCTCGTTTCTTATAGCTATACATAATATATTATATACCTCATTTTTTACATTTTCAATAGAAAACCGTTAATTTAGGACGGTATATCCTTAATTAACGGTTAATTTTTTATTCTGATCAAACAATAAGATCACGGCTTTGGGAAAGAGTATCTTTGTTCAAAGGTATGGGCGGATACGATCCGCCCACACCCACACGTTTTCTGTTAAGCCTACATTTGATAAAAGGGGGATGCGAAGCTTTATCAACGGTAATTCAATTGAATAGTTCTTTGAATGTAATATGCTGTATCATCATCGGGAATATAGTACATACCGTAATCTGAATACTCAGCAATTATGATCTCACCGTCGGTCGTCGTTTTTTCTACACGCTTTAGTCTTCCGTTACCGTCATATTCCATTTTAACGTATTTGCATATGCACCATGGCGTGCCGACGTCATAGCGTTGCATACTTGTGAGCTGACCTGCTGAATTATAGGTATACTCCGCAAGAAGAGTACCTGACAGCCATTCTTCAAGGGTGTTACCTTTCATATCACACTTGTAAAAGCCTGAACTGGTGAACGTTTTGTAACAAAAGCCGTCTTTATAGGAATATTGGTAGTCTGAATCGGATATAAGTCTGCCTTGGGAATCATACTCTCTTCTTTCGACAACTGAACCGTTTATGGTTCTGGTGAGCAGTTGTCCGCTATCTGAATAAGTGTATTCAATGGTTCTGTTAAGATGCCAGCTTTTCTCAACAACTTTTATGAGATTTCCGTTATCGTCGTAATAGTAGGTATCTGTCTGGTGATCGTTCCAGACCCTTTTTGTTAAGTATCCGTTACGGTCATATTCGAATACTTCTTTTGTACTTCCGAACTTGTAAAGGGTAACGTCACGGTTTTTGTTGAAAGTGTATTCTTTAGTACTACCCGAATTGTCTGAGCTTATGTTCTTAATAAACACGTTGTTGTCCTTACAGTTGATGTTATAGCCTGTAATGTAGGAAACACCTTCGTAAGTAGGACCTATAGTATCCGGAAGGTTTACGGTGATAGAATTATCACTTGATACGGTGACGATGTTAAGAGTCTTAGTCTTGCCCGATTCGGTTTTTTTGCCTTTCGTGGGAATAGCAATGAAGTCCTCAAGCATTTTTGCCGCGATCTTATTGTTGCGAATAAGCCACAGTGCGTTATAGGCTTGAGTGTGCTTGCCTTCTTTGAGATATTTTTGTGCAAGCGCAAGCTACTCATTCTCATCTATGGGAATCTTGATCTCTTCGGTGATCTCCTCTTTTTTAGTTGTTTCCTCTTTTTTAGTTGTTTCCTCTTTTTTGGTAGTTTCTTCTTTGGTGGTTTCTTTTTCTTTATTATCGGAAGAGGTGCTATCGGAGGATGTTCCCCCAAAGATCGTTGAGCCGCCTGTTTGCGTATGAGGATCATTCTCGGTACCGGATACAGAATCATCTGTTGTATCAGCATTATGAGTAGTGTCCGTACTGCCGGTGGTTTCGTCTTGAACGTCGATCTCTTCTTTGGGAATATCTCCCGTATATTCGATGAATAAAGAGTCGGAGAACGGTGCCTGTTCAAAATAAATGTCGGTTGCTTTGGGTATCAGTTTGTTGCTGTCGTATACGTAGGGGATAACAAGATTACCGACAAGGGACTCATTTTTCGACAGAGCGTTATCAGCTGTTACGGAGATTTTATATGTCAGCACGGGAGCGTTTACTCTGAGATCAAAGCCTCTGAGAGTTGCGATGGGAGCCTCAAGCAGTTCGTCGGCTACTTCACGAAGCTTTTCGAGGGAAACGTATGTGATTTTGTCGTTGATCTCTATGCAGAAGCATTCCCTGTTGCTGTATAGCTTTGCCCTTTGATCAACAGAAACCTTGTTTGCAGGGGTATACTCAATAAGCTCAAAGGTTTTGCCATCGAAAATATACAATTCACATTTGTTGTTCTTACCGTTTTTTGAAACGTACAGGGAAGAGAAACAATGATCCTCAATTCCGTCCCCGGTGTAATCAACCCTGCAGGAGGAATGAATATCGCAGTAAAGACCTTCGAATAATATTTCTTTTTCACCGTTGATTATCAGCTTCAAAGATCCTACTTTGCCGTTTTTTATTCCTTCTTTTCCGCGGATCTCATATTCGTTTAAAGTTGAATAAAGAACCTTTTCAAATTCGTCTCCATCTATGTCTCCGTCCTTATCGGATACTATAGTTGCGCCGATTATTGTTCCCGCGATTAAGCAAAGCACAATAACCGCAACGATAATAATAGTTCCCCTTTTTTTCTTTTTTGTTTCCAAAATGCTTTTGATCCGTTCTTCTACGGTCGTATTTGTAGGGTCAAATCCGGTTGCGAAAACTGTACATTTACCTTTGCAATAGCTGGCGATATCAAGCATTGTTTTTCCGTAGAAAACTCGCTCCTCATCGGAAAGAGATTGAATAACCTTTTCGTCGCAGGAAAGCTCCATTTCACGGTTAAATTGAGAAACGGCAAGATATACCAAAGGGTTGAACCAATGGAGGGCATTTGCGAAACGGGCAAGGAGCTTCGTCCAAACGTCGCCTCTGACGTGGTGCGTCAGCTCGTGCTTTAGGATCGAGTGCAGAGCCTCATCGGAAAGAGAGATCTCGGGGATGATAATTGTCTTTTTGAAATAACCGAAAAGGATGGGGCTTTGAGAAAGAGAGCTTTTGTATATGGAGGGCGCGTTTTTGATCTCCAGCTCTGAACACACGGCGTCATAGATCGAACGCTGTGTGCTTTCGACAGGTACAAGTGCTTTTTTCGTTTTGCAGCAGAAAACGTTATATTTGATAATATCCGTCAGAATAAATACGAATGCTCCCACAGCCCACGCAAAAAAGAGAAGGGGAACTATGACGGAACGGTCAAAGCTGAATTTTTTCTCAGAGGGGCTCTGTTCTGTTACAGGGCTGCTTTGAGTTGTATCCTCCAGATCGGAAATGATCTGCCCGGGAACGTCAACCACCCCTGTGTCGGGAAGGGCATCGTCTGTGAGGTCTGCGGGATGCTCGTTTTCTTCATATGATGCGACGGGGGGTTCGTATACCGGTATTTCGATAAGAGACGGGAGAAATATCCCGCCGAAGGGAATGGCGAGGCGGATGATTATAACAAGCCAAATCACAAAACGGCTCAGGGCACGAAAGTTTTTCTTCATTGCCTTTGAAAAAGCAAGAAGAAGCAATATCACTATTGACATAGGCAGGGATATGCCTATAAGTTCAATTAAGAATTCTTTCATTTTGAGTCCTCATTCGTTTCTTTGAGAGCTTTCATTTTTTCGTCGATAAGTGCGTAAAGCGCTCTCAATTCATCATCGGTAATTCCTTCGGAATCTATAAGGGCAGCAACCATTTCGGGAAGCTTTGTACCCGATTTTTTCAAAAGCTGTACAGATTCTGCAGAAATATATTCTGCCTCGCCGATCGCGGCGGAAAAACGGTGGAAATATGATGAGCGGTCAGCGATTATGAATCCTCTGTCCTCAAGGCGGGAGAGAAAAGCATGAACGGTGGGAACCTTCCAGGAATGCTTTTCGGAAAGGCGTTTTGCAATGTCGCTTGCTTTTAACGGCGCATCGCTTTTCCAAAGTACCTTCATTATGTCAAGCTCCGCATCGGGTAAACGTTCGATCTTCATAGGCTTTATATCCTTTCTGATAAGGTATAGGATGCAGGCAAAAAAGCTTTTGCGTTCTGTCTACGGTTTTATCGTATCATACCTTTTACGCTTTGTCAACGGTTTTTGAAAAGTTTATAGATTTTTTGCAGCAGAAGCGTTGAAACGTATTACGAAAAGAAAAATATCCGCCGATGAGTCAAAGCTCATCGGCGGATATTCAGTATTGTTAAGCGCTTTCGTATATTCTTTCAAGCTCAATATTGATCCTGTCTATGAATCTTTTCGTCATAATTGCCATAGATTCGATATGCACCTTCTTTTGTCCGATAAAGAGGGTAATAGAATCCTGATTCTGGCGAATGGCGGTAATATCTCTAAAGCGGTATTCGTGCTTCTTGCCGAACATGGTCGTGTAAACGAAAACGTCATCTGAGATCATACGTGCCGTCTGATTTCTCCAGCACATTATTGCGGCAATTCCCAAGAGAACGGCGATCGCGGCGGCAACGATGATCCATATCTTCATAACGAAAACGAAGGCAACCGCGGCGCCGATTCCTCCGAGAATAAGCGCAAGTCCGAATGCCAAAAGGAATTCGGGGAGGTACATATCTGCGCGGGGACCCTCCTCGGGGAGGCTCATTTTCAAAAGCTTTTCTATAAGCTTTGTCATTAATTTAAGTTTCATGGTATACTCCTTGGCGTGATTTTACAATCGTCTATGTGTATATGATATCACCTTTGTTTGCAGTTGTCAACAAAAACGTGCATCATTCGTCAAAATAAGACCCCCCGCAGTCTGCAGGGGGCGATGAAGCGTATTATATTTCGTCTGTGAATTCAAAAAGCTCGTTAGGCGTGCAGTTGAATATCAGGCATAAGGTTTCAATATTTTCGTATCTGATGGATTGAGTTTCGTTATTTATCATTTTACTG
The DNA here is from genome assembly GCA_045545335.1 of Candidatus Avispirillum sp. Taxonomy (GTDB): domain Bacteria; phylum Bacillota; class Clostridia; order Oscillospirales; family CAG-272; genus Avispirillum. The sequence continues at coordinate 40,297 of JAZQAS010000054.1, forward strand.
AAATTCTGATAGCTCATTCCCAATTGCTTATAAAGCCAATATTTGGTTTTGCCGTTTTTCTCCAAAAGCTCTAATACCCTTAATTTTAACATAAGATACCTCAGCATAATATATGTATTGATTAGATAATATCTTATTATTTCTCTTTACATATAGACTAATGCATTATATAATGTAATAGTCTATATAACAAAAAAAGGAGCTTTTATGAAGGAGCAAAAGCATTTCAGCGTCCGTATAGAGGAGGAGCTTTTAAAAAAATTCAGGATCGTATGCATAATAGAGGGCAGATCGCTCTCAGGGCAGATAGGGTATATGATAAGGCGCTGTGTTGAACAGTTTGAAAGGGAGAACGGAGAGATCGTGACAGACGGAAAAATGAAAGAAAAGTAAAAACGGCGCCGCGCAATTTTTGCTACTTGCACATAAGGGAATTTTGTGGTATCATATAATACAACGAAAAAGAAAGGAACGGAAGTTATGTACGGCAGCGCATCAAAAAAGCTTGGCATCTATATTCATATCCCCTTTTGCCGCACGAAGTGCGCTTACTGCGATTTCTATTCCTTTATCCCAAAGGGCGAGGAAGTGTACGAGCGGTATACAAACGCCCTCATAAAGCATATGGAGGCCTACCGAGAGGCCGCCCGCGACAGAGTTCCCGATACGGTCTATATCGGCGGCGGCACGCCCACGGCTCTTCCCCCGGAGCATCTTCTCCGTATAATCAAGGCTGTGAAAAAGAATTTCAAGCTTTCAAAAAACACGGAGTTCACCGTTGAGGTAAATCCCAAGACCTGCGATTATAAGACCTTCGTCCGTCTTCGCCGCGCGGGAGTAAACCGCATAAGCATAGGACTTCAGTCTGCAGATGCGGGAGAGCTCAAGGCCTTGACGAGAAGCCACTCAAGAGCCGATTTTGAGGAGTGCTTTAAGGATGCCCGTGCCGCAAAGATCAAGAATATCAGCGTTGATCTTATGTTCGGCATACCGAATCAGACGGTGCGCTCTCTCCTTTCATCAATAGATTATCTGACCCGCCTGCACCCCGATCATATCTCTCTTTACGATCTGAAGATCGAGGAGGGCACCCCCTATTACAGGCTTCGGAACCGTCTTGTTCTCCCCGATGAGGATACGGAATACGAGATGTATACGAGGGCTATTGATATGCTCGAGCGTCGCGGCTACCGTCAGTATGAGATATCCAATTTCGCCCGCCCCGGAAAGCAGAGCCGCCATAATCTCAAGTATTGGAATTGCGAGGAATATCTTGGCTTTGGCCCCGGCGCGTATTCTTATTTCAACTCCACCCGCTTCTCCTTTGCGAGAAATCTTGAAGCGTATATCCGCGGAGCGGAGGACCCCCAGAGCCGCGTCAATATGTCCGAGGGTGTGGAGCAGATAACGGGCAAGGCTCAGCTGGGAGAATACATAATGCTTGGTCTGCGCCTGAACGACGGAATATCCGTTTCCGAGATCGCCCGCCGCTACGGCGTTGATTTCGGTGCTCTCTACGGCAAAAAGGCTGAGAAATATATTAATTACGGCTATATGGCGAAAAGGGGAGACCGCCTGTTCTTAACTCCTCAGGGTATGTTTATTTCAAACTATATCCTTTCCGATATCCTCTCCTTTGAGGATCTGGGAGCTCTTTCTCCCGCAAATAATTTCTGAACTCTTGCTCCTCCCTCAAAAAGGGAGGAGTATGTGATAATGAGGCAAAAATATGTATGATTTTAAGATAAAAGACGAGCCCTTTGCAAGGGGATATATAAATTCGGGGTCCGACAGCATATACGTTTGCACGGGCGCGGGCTATAAGGAGGCTCTGCGGTCCGTTCGTATCGGCTTTGACGGGGAAACGGGCTTTCCCGTCCTTGATTTCGGGGAGATGGCCTGCGGCTCCTCCTACGATTCGGGCCAGACTCCAAATCTCGGTCTCCTTGAGGCGAAGGCTGCGAGAGGCGGCGAGGGCGCCGAGGATTATCTGTATATTGCCGAGAGGATGAAGGGGGCCGATCTCGGGGCGCGGATGTGGTCTGCGTTTTCTCCCGAGGAGATAGAGATAACCCACTCTCTTTCGGGCTGGGGCGGCACCTGGGGCGGCCACGCCGTTCCCGAGCTTTCGGATTTTGCCCGCCTCGGAACTGAGAATATCCGCAAAAAAATAAAAAAATATTCTGAAATAAATCCCGAAAAGCAGGATTTCTATAAGGGACTCCTCCTCACCCTTGATGCCCTTGATATCCTCGGCGAGAGGATACGCGCCTCGGCCGAGGCAGAGTATGAAAGAACGAAAAACGAAAAGCTTTTGAAGGTGATATCAGCCTTTGAGAGCTCAATGAGAGAGCCCTCGCGCACCTTTAGCGAGGCCGTCTGCGTTTTTGTCACCGTCTTTTCTCTTGACGGGGTGGACTCTCCCGGCCATTTCGATCAGTATATGATAGATTTCTGGAGGGTGAGCGATTACGCCTCCTCAAGGGAGGCCCTTGAGGATGTATGGCTGTTTTTCAATAAAACGAGAACGTGGAACCTTTGCATCTCGGGCTCCGATGAAAACTGGAACGACCTTTCAAACGAGCTGACCTACGAGATACTGAGCGTTGCGAGAAAATACAGGTTCAACACCCCCAATCTTACCATGAGATGCCACAGAAACACCCCGAAAAGGCTGTGGGACGAGGCCATCGCCACTATTGCAACGGGCATCGGAATGCCCGCCCTTTATAACGATGAGGCGGTATGCCCCGCTCTTGAGGCCCTGGGCATCCCTCCCTGCGATTCCCATCGCTACGTTATGAACGGGTGCAATCAGATAGATATTCAGGGAAAGTCCCATATGGGCCTTGAGGACGGAGAGGTGAATCTCGGTCTTGCTCTCAGCTATGCCGTGCTTGGCGGCTATAATACGGTGCAAAAAAAGCAGATAGGCAAAAAAACGCCACCTGCTGAGGAGATATCCACCTTTGAGGAGTTTATGGAGTGCCTTAAAGCGCAGATAGTCTATCTTTGCGACGGGGTCTGCAGCATGGCAAATAAGGCTCAGCTCATCCGCGCCTCCCACAGCGCAAATCCCATAAGGTCCATGACCATCAAGGGGTGCATCGAAAAGGGACTTGACTATAAAGACCGAGGACCTCTCTACGGCCACGGGCAGGTGCTTTTCGAGGGTGTTCCCGATTGCATAGACTCGGCGGCGAATATCAAAAAATTCGTTTTTGACGAGAAAAGGTATACTCTTTCAGAGGTGAGGGATGCCCTTCTCAAGGATTTTTGCGGCTACGGGGAGATGCTTTCGGATTTCAAGCTGTCGCGCCTCAATTTCGGAAACGACGACCCTTACGTAGACCGCATCGGCGCAGAGATCATTGATTTTTGCAACGGATATCTGATGACGAAGGAGACTGCGCGAGGGGGATATTTCTCCGGCGGCTGCTCTCCCTTTAATCGGGCGGCAAGCAACGGAGAGGCCGCAGGCCCCCTGCCAAACGGAAAGAGGATGGGAGAAGCGTTGTACGGCGACAGCATCGGAGCCACCCCGGGAAGGGACGTGAACGGTCCCACGGCTCTTCTCAATTCCTGCCTTTGCTTTGACCATAAGAAATGCGGCAGCGGCTTTATTCTGAATTTAAAATTTGAAAAGACTCTGTTCGCATCCGATGCAGGCAAGGAGGGATTTTTCGCCCTTGCGAGGACCTATTTTGAAGGTGGCGGACAGCAGCTTTCCGTAACGGTAGTGGGAAAAGAGGAGCTGATAAAGGCGCAGAAAACTCCGGAGCTTTACAGGGATATAATAGTCCGCGTCGGAGGCTTCAGCGAATATTTCGTAAATCTCTCTCCCGCCCTTCAGGAAAACGTGATCTCAAGAATAACGTATTGATAAAAAAGGGGGTCGCGCTTGCGCGACAGCCGCCTTTGTTTTTCT
>JAZQAS010000055.1:0-19206 GCA_045545335.1 Candidatus Avispirillum sp.
GGTCTTATCCCTAAGACCAACCTACTAAATGAGCTCATTTTCGGAGGTCTTTTATTGAGAAAAGCAGGCGCTTTTCACCCTCCTGCCTTAACACGCTTTTACCAAAGCCCCATATTTATGCAGGCATAGAGGGATAAAAAATTAATAAATATTATTGAAATGGGTAATAAAGTGTGTTATACTGTTTTGTCAAATTTTATTGAAAGGGGTCAGAGCCGTGCCAAAAATAGGTGTAGTCCTTTCCGGTTGCGCGGGAAAGGGAGCATACGAGCTTGCCTGCCTTTGCGCCATTGCCGACAGATTCGGCATAGAAAACATAAAATGCCTGAGCACAGCTTCCATGGGCTCCTTTATCGGTCAGGTCTACGGTATGGGCCGTCTCGAGGGGCTGAAGGAGGCCTTTCGCGATATCGACCGCGGGAAATACGGCAGATACATTATGGGCTTTGCCTCAAACAAGGCCGCCGTTGCAGACATAAACTCCCTCATTGCGGGAGAAAACGAGATGCTCTACGAGCACTACGTCTCCATGTGGAACTTTACGAAGAAAAGAGTGGAATACACCCCCTTTCATCTGCTCTCGGGAGAGGAGCTTCCCGATCACGCAAGGGCCGCCATATCCATTCCCATTTTCTCAAAGGGCGTTGTTATCAACGGGGACCGATATCTGGACGGCGCTTTTCTCGATAACATTCCCGTCCATCCCCTGGTCGATAAGGACCTTGACTACGTTTTCTGCGTTTATTTTGACAATTACCACTATATATTCGAGTCTCCCGAGTTTGACAAAAAGATCATCAAGCTCTACGATTTTCCAAACCGTGGCAGAGTTGAGGTCCTTTTCTACGAGGAGGGCTCCTTTGACCGAATGTACGACTACGGCTACCGCTACGCCTGCGACGTTATGGACCGCATCTTCAGAGAGGGCTCACCCGAGGCTGTTGAAAAAGCCATTGAGGAGAATAACCAAAATAACGCGGCAGAGTTCAAGCCCCGCCTGACGGCAGACGTGGTGCTGAACAACATTAACGAAATGGCGCGCCAGTATTCCCACTCCCCCTCTCTCAGAAAAAGAGTTAACTGAAAACCACCCGAAAGGAAGCTTGCTTCTCTCGGGTGGTCTTTTTTTATTCAGTTTCTCTTTCCCGTGCCGTGGCAGTCGGGACATTTGCCGTAATTGGGATGGCACTTGTAGCAGTTGCGGTCCTCCTTGCCGGAGGCGGAGGAGTGGAGATATCCGTCGCCGCGACAGGTACTGCATTCGCCTGAGCCATCGCAGGAGGTGCACTCAAGAGCTGAGCCGTGGCCGCCAAATGAGCCGTCAGTGCTGCCGCCCTCGGGCGCCTTGCCCGAAAAATCAACGGGGGAATAGGAGGTGCGGTCGCCGAAATCTGTAAATTCAAAGGCATCGGGCTTAAAATAAAAGGTGAGCAGAGCGGTCTCCTTTCGGGCGTTTCGCTGAACGTATACGAATACGTCGGCGGCATAGCCCTCGTCCTCGTCAACAACGTCGGAAACTTGGTCCCCGACCGTGAAGTTAAAGCCGAGACGGTGGTTCTGAATATAGAGGATAGTCTCCTCTGCCTCAAAGGCAAGCTCAAGCTTGTATCTCTCGGAGAAAAGGAGAGAAACGTATTCCTCCATGGCCTGCGTGCCCGTATCTATATCCGCCTTGAAGCTCAGAACATGCTTCTCGTCCTTCTCGCTGTAGAAATCCTCGTTGCGGCCAAGCTTGTGGTCAAAAAACGCATCGGGGCTTGGGAGAGTGGGGGAAGAAATCACGGGAACGATGGGCTCGTCCCAGGTCTCTGCAGCGCTGAGCTCAACGTCGGAGCCGAGGCTCAGCCAAAGCTCCCAATTGATGCCGCCCGTGCAGTTTACGGAAATATCAACGTCCGCATTCTCATTTTCGCCCTTTTGCAGATGCCAGCCGAGAGTTGTGCCGTCGCTGTAGGACTCGGTGAGGGTCAGCCCGTATTCGTTCTCAAGAAGAGAAACGTAGTTCTGAGCAGCCTTCGTGGGGTCGCCCTTGAAGGCGTATACCCGATATTCATCCACGGTGCTTTCGGGTGAGGTGTTCAGATAGAAATCGGGGTCGGGAGCCTTTGCGGGCTCAGGCTTTTGTGTGTCCGTCGCCTCGTCGTCTGCCCCATCGTCAGCCCCTGCCAAAAGGGTGCCTTCCCCGTTGTCCGTATCCTTCGGGCCCGCAGGATCTTCTCCCGATACCGAGGAGAGGCCGCCGCAGGAGGACAAAATACCGAGGGCAATTATCAAGGAAAGGATAAAGCAAAGGATCTGTTTTAAAGTTTTCATGGCGTTTGCATCCTTTATAATAAAATAAAATAATATGAAAATTTGGTTTTACAAGGCAATTATAACACAATTTTTTCAATATAACAAGGAAATGATAGCTTTAGGAATATGAGAAAAGGAAAAGCACACCTTTCGGTGTGCTTTTTGGCTGTTAAGCGCTATTATGATGCCAATTGAAGTTAGTATTTTGCAAAATCAATAATCTTCAAAAGTTAATTTTGTCGTTCAAAAGTTGAAAGCTCCGGTAGAATTTCCTCAAACATCTTAGAAATATTGCGATCTATCTCACATACCTCTTCCGATGTGTAGGCACCTGAATCCGTAAAGCAACACATTAAGCAATCCTTGCTTTTTAATATTTCATTTATTGATTCATAATCCTTCATATCTAACAGTCTACCAAAATGCGAAAAATTAACGGGAACAAAATGATTGCTAAATATGTGTTCTGCCGTAAAAAGAATATGCGTGCAGTCAGTAGATATCCGAAATTTATGCGATGATACTTCTTCTAAACAAGGGTATTTCTTCCAGGCAAGTTCTATTATACTTTTACACCACGGAACACCCATGTGCGAAAAATAAAGTGAACTTATATAATTGTATTTATAGGAATATAAGTTGTGTCGTATGCCTCTTCCATAGATATACGAAAACCAAAGCTCAGGATGTTTTTCTATTTCCTTTCTTATGTTGTTTTCTTTGTTTATTTCAATCATTGAAGAAAAAAGTATATGATCTGGCACATGATTTGTGACCGGAGTCAGGATACAAGTCTGTGCACTTAAAAGCGGTTTCCCTCCTTTAAAAAAATCTTCGGGCTTACAAGGACGAGATAAAAAAATGTCATCGTTGAAATAGATAAAATGCTCACTCAAGCCGGGAATTCTATGTAAGTGCATTTCTATAGGTATGCTACTGAACGTGGGTAAAAACTCTTGAGGTATAAAATCTTTATGATTTACAATTTTTAACTTGGGCGCAGTTGTATCTAACCAATGCGGAACATGACCACAGGTAACAAAATAAATATTGTTTACCCAAGGAGCGTATTTTTCTATACATCTGAACCAATACCTAAAGTGTTGCCAATTTCTATATCTGACAGCTCCGTTACCGTTGTTGATATTGGCACCGGATATGTTTTTATAATATTCTTTTTCTTTCAACCAGTTTTCATCAGAACCGTCTACCCATGTTACAACTACATCTATGAGGTAATCGTTTTCTTTTTTATAAGTTATGAATATTGATTTTATCAGCCCTATAAACAAAAGGCATATAGGATAAAACAAGTTACAAATTTTATCAAATATACGTTTCAAATACATACAGCATTCCTTTTCATATCATGAACACATAATTTTTAATACTAAATCAGCATACCATCATTATACTCAACATATTAAGTATAGTCAAGAGTTTGAGTATGGTAAAATATATGTGGTGATAAAAATGATCAGTTATAAGCCGTTCTATGAAACGCTTTTTAAAAAGGGAATTACCGAATATCATTTGATATTTAAACAGGGTTTTTCTGCAAATACACTTCACAGAATGAAAAAGGGTGAAGCGATAAACACCAAAACGCTTGATGCTCTTTGCTATGCCCTTGACTGTGAAGTAAATGATATCATAAAATTTGAAAAAGAATAGCACCTGATCTTGTAATTGGATCAGGTGCTGTTTGTTTTAGATGTATGCTTTGATTCTATCCTCCGGATCACAGCCATCTATTGATAAAAGTTCAACTTTATCGTTTTTTCCCATCCAACAAGATTGATATACTCGGGATAGCCTTTAACCATAAACTCTACCTCGATACACCATTTTCCTTCCAAATCAAAGGAGAACAGTTTCGTGATATCATCAAAAGAAATCATACAATCGCCTCCTTTTCTTTAGTATATCACTGATAGTGACTAATGTAACAATCGATTTTGAGCGGGCTTTCAGAGAAAAGTGAAGAGTGAAGAGATCAGAGTGAAAAGTAAAAAGCACACCGAGAGGTGTGCTTTTTACTTTTCCGAACCATTTAGATGCCATTTTAAATTCGTATAAATTGGAATCAGGTTTAAACGTCTAATTCAATATAGAGTCCAAAATGGTCAGAGGGATACTTCCCTTCTACAGTGTCGGTAATAATTGTTTGATTGAGAGGAATTATGCTGTTATCAATAAAGCAATAATCTATGTGCTGATCATTTATTACTTCGGGCTGATAATCGTGAAATGTTGTGCTTAGATCATTTGCGGTGCAGGTATTAACATCTCTGAAATTTTTAATCATCGCCGCATAGCCGACACTATCGGGAGTCATATTAAAATCACCCACAACAAAGGTTGGATTTTCAGATATCATTTTGCTGTAATTATATATTAGATCTGCGCTGTCAACCTGTCCCTTGTTTCCAAAACCGAAATGAGTATTCATAACAGTAAAGGTTTTTCCGCTTAACTTATGTTTTAAGATTACATAAACGCACATACGGTAGCAATTACATACTTCATCCCAACCGCGAGACTCAATCTCGGGTGTATCTGATAGCCAAAAATATCCCGTTTTAATACAGTCAAATCTATCTCTGCGCCATAGTATAGGTGAAGATTCGATATCCACTGTTTCATTGCGATATTTATTAAATATATTATACTTGTTACCGTAAAACTCCGCTATATATGCTTCCCAATCAGGTATATACTCCTGAAAGCAAATTATATCAGCATCATAATGTGATGTAACCTCCGAAAGCCTTGGAGCACGCTCAGCAATGGAATTTCCGTTAGCATCATCACAGCATCTGATATTAAAACTTATAACACTGATTTTCATAACATGACCACCGCCTTTTGTTTAATTATAGCATATAAATGAAAGATTGTATATAGCTAAATAACTCCGCTTTGCTCCGTAGCTAAATAGCTCGCTTGCGCTCACAGCTAAATTGCACTTCGTGCAGCTAAATTATATTCGGTATATAGCTGGCGAAGCCAATTTAGCTCCCGAAGGGAATTTAGCTGGGTTTACCCAATTTAGCTCGGCTTGCCGAATATAGCTGAAAAAAGCACTTTTTTCGAAGTGCTTTTTTCTGGTGGGGGAAGATGGATTCGAACCATCGAACTCACTGACAACAGATTTACAGTCTGCCCCCTTTGGCCGCTCGGGAATTCCCCCATATTAAGTTTGGTGATTGGAGCTGGTGGACGGACTTGAACCCCCGACCTGCTGATTACAAATCAGCTGCTCTACCAACTGAGCTACACCAGCATCTCTCATTCACGCTCAGCTATTATATCATCCCTTTTTTGCTTTGTCAATACCTATTTTTAATTTTTTTAAACTTTTTTCGGGTTTTTTACAGATAACATAATTCAAAAATGCTTGACAAACAGGGTATTATATGATAGAATAAACGGCGCACGGACCGAGAAGCCGATAAAAAGGCGGAGCCTGATACAATTTAATATTGATTGTTAATCTCTATGAGATTTACATAAACGGAAGGTTATCGAAGTGGTCATAACGAGGCGGTCTTGAAAACCGTTTGCCTTTACGGGCACGTGGGTTCGAATCCCACACCTTCCGCCAAAGAATAACCGCCATTCTGATACAACGGAATGACGGTTATTTTATGCCGAAAATCAGCATTTTGAGAATTTTTCGAGTGGAAAATTCCTTGCTTTTTTCTTTACATCTATTTTAAATCGTTAAAAGACAAGTAATCGTTAAATTACAACTATAATCGTTGATTTAGTGGGGTAATCGTTGAAATATAGTTGTACCTATGGTATGATTTAAATAAGGAGGGGAGATTGTGGATAACTGCCTATTATCTGAATTAGAGCGTACTTTTAAAAAGTGTTCCGATTGCTTACTGCACCCTGATTACATTGCCAATCTAAACAAGCTAAACAATATAGAACTATCACAAGAACTTATTGATTATCTGTGCGATAAAGCTACTTCAAAAAAACATATCTGGGAAATACGATTCGATCATCTTCGCATTCTGTTACTCAATCCCTCTGCAAAAGCATTTGATCTGAAAGAGTTTTATTTTGAAAATTTGAAAAAATGTCGCAGACTTGCAATGAAGATTTTTTATATTCGTGGATATGCAATTTATGCTTCAGAGGAAGAATTGAATCCGGTAATGGAGAAATTCCGAAAAAACCTCGAAAAGAATCACGACTATATTGACTATAACTACGTGTTGTCGGTTGCAGGAATTCCGTATCTTGCAGACACATATGGGTATGATTGCTTTGTGAGAACTCTTGAAAAGGCGGAGGAAGAACATCAAAGAATCGACCCGTTGCTCCGAGGATACTTCACATTAAACATGAATCTTGAGCAAGTTAATCTTCTGTCTATTGAGGAAGTTAGGCGGCGCTCAGAGCATTTTTTGGAAAAATGCCGAAACAAGAACTGATTTTCCATATTTGCCCCCCTCCAGCGTAAATCGCACCCCCTAAAATGACTTTGCACCCCCTAACCTTAAAAGGGGGTGCATTTGTAACAAAATTAGGGTTAGTCTTCAGAAAAAAGCATCGACTTTGTCGGTGCTTTTTTTTACTTTTTCTCCCGTCCTTTTCTCCCGTTTTCTCAAGTTTTGCGGCTCGCTTTTTTCAATTTCACTGTTGAATTGTTTTTTTCCTTGTGATACAATTTTTACATATAATACTCTTTGGAGGTGTTCTTATGAGAAGCGTATTTTTGAGATATCCCGGAGGCAGGGCAAAGGCCGTTACCTTCAGCTATGACGACGGCGTGCGTCAGGACAGGCGCCTCGCGGCTATTTTCGACAAATACGGCATGAAGGGCACCTTCAATTTCAATTGCGAGCTCCTTCGCTCAAATTACACGGACGAGGAGCTCTCCGAGCTGTTTTTGAAAAAGGGACACGAGATCGCCATCCACGGCGCAAATCACCGCGCAAACGGCAATATGAGGCCCATCGAGGGCATACGGGACGTGCTTGACTGCCGCCTTGAGCTTGAAAAAAGATGCGGCGGCATTATCCGCGGCATGGCCTACCCCGACACGGGCATTACGCAGATGGGCAATTTCATCACCTACGATGAGATAAAGACCTATCTCTCCGAGCTTGATATCGCATACTCAAGGACCGTTGACGGAACGAACGAATCCTTTATGCTGCCCGAGGATTTCTACAACTGGGTGCCCACCGCCCACCACAACGACCCGAAAATATGGGAATATATCGACACCTTTTTGAGCTGGGATATTTCCGAAGGCGCGTACCACGCAAGGCGCGTGCCGAGACTGCTCTACATCTGGGGCCACAGCTATGAATTTGACCGTGACGATAACTGGGACCACGCCGAGGCCATATGCGAAAGGCTCTCGGGCAACGATGAGCTGTGGTATGCCACGAACATTGAGATATACGACTACGTTGAGGCTTACAGAAGCCTTCGCTACAGCGCAGACGGCCACCTGGTCTACAACCCCACCCTTTACACGGTATGGTTCGACGTTGACTCAAGACTGTACAGCATCACCCCGGGCGAGACTTTGAGGATCGAATAAAGCAAAAAAGCAGAAATCCGCCGAGAAAATCGGCGGATTTCATTGTTATATGCGGCTTTTTAGCCGCGGATATTTCATTTTGAATTTCTTAATCAACCATTGCGGCGAAATCAAGCTCTGCCGTTGATTCAAGAGGCATATCGGGGGCAACGCTCGTTACCGTTACGTTGATGCCGATGGACTTCATTCCCGCCGCCTTGATAGCCTCGATGCCTGCCTGAGAATCCTCAACTCCGATGCAATCCTCGGGGTCGATGCCGAGAGATTCCGCGCAAACGGAGAATATTTCGGGATCGGGCTTTGACTTTGATATCTTTCTCGCATCGGCGATATAATCAAACTGATCTATAATGCCAAGGCTCGTGAGCAGGGCGGGGGCATTCTTTGAAACGGATGCTACGGCAAGCTTAAGGCCTGCGGCCTTTGCATCGGCCATAAAGCGGGCAATTCCGGGGAGGATATCCTCAGGGGTGACGCCGCCGATGAGCTTTACGTAGTTATCGTTCTTCTCGGTGCACATCGCTTCCTTCTCAGCCTCTGTGAATGCATCGAGAGCGCCGTTTATCTCAAGAATGATATTGAGGGAATCAAGACGGGATACGCCCTTGAGGCGCTCGTTATCATTCTCATCAAACTTATAGCCGAGACGGTCGCTGAGCTCCTTCCACGCCGCGAAATGATATTTCGCAGAGTCGGTGATAACGCCGTCAAGGTCAAAAATTATAGCTTTTGTTTTCATACCTTTTCTCTTCTCTCTTATCTTTTCTCTCTTCACTGAGCTTTGGGCTCAAAGCTCTATCGTAATTCCTTCGCCGACGGAGCAGAGGTTGCCCTTATGGAGGAACTGAACGTCGGCAGTTCCCGTTACGTTCTTGACGGAGAGGATATCGTGATCTGCGTAGATCTCAAGGCGCTGTCCGTGCCAATTGATGGCAAAGGAAACGCTGTTCCAAGCCTCGGGGAGGTTGGGGTCTATTCTAAGCTCAGCACCGTAGCGACGTACACCGCCGAAGCCGAGAACGGCGCACTGCCAGATGCCGCCGAGAGATGCGGAATGCATACCCTCGTTTGAGGACCACATTACGTTGCCCATATCTATCATCGTTGCTCTCTCAAAGAGATCGTAGGCCATCTTTGCTTCTCCAAGGTCTGCCGCAAGAGCGCAGAAGGTGGAGAGGGAGAGGCTTGAATCGTGGAGGCAGCACTGCTCGTAGAAATAGAAGTTCTTCACCTTAGTCTCAGGAGCGAAAAGGTCCTCCATCATATAAAGAAGGGCAACAACGTCTGCCTGCTTGCCTATCATGACCTTCCAGATGCCGCCCATCTCGTTGATGCGCTCGCGGATCGTGGGATCAAGGGAGGCGGAGATGCCGTCTCTCGTTACGACGGGAAGGGAAAGGAAGGTATCGTCCTCGGGGATGATGCCGTCCTCATTCTCGCGGGGGAGATAAAGCTTTTCAAGAAGAAGAGTCCACTTATCATAATACGTATCAAGGTCAAGAAGCTCATTGAGGCGCTTATAGGTCTCGGGCTTATCCTTTTTCAGCATATCTGCGTATTCAACGGCAAGGCGGATATTCTGATGGACCATATAGTTAGTATAAGCGTTATTATCAACGTGCTCCTTATACTCGTTTGCGCCGATAACGTTGAGGATAACGTATCTGTCGTTCTCTGCGTCGTAATCTATTCTTGAGGGCCAGAAGCGGGCGCAGTCAAGAAGGAGCTCGTAGCCGCACTTCTCCATAAAGTCCTCGTCGCCCGTTACCATATTGTAATAATGAACGCCGAAGGCTACGTCTGCGGTGATATGTATCTCATAGTCGCCCGTGCTGTATATAACGGGAGTTGCCTCGCCGTCTGTTATCCAGGCAGCCTCCCAGGGGAAGCGGGCTCCCGTGAAGCCTGTGTTCTTTGCGTGATCGCGGCAGGCCTCAAGGCAATTATAGCGATACTCTATGAGGCTTCTTGCCTCCTCGGGAGCGGCAAAGATAAAGTAGGGGAGCATATATATCTCAGTATCCCAGAAGGTGTGGCCGCAGTAGCCGGGGCCGGAAAGACCCTTTGCGGCGATATTCATTCTGTTATCGTGAACGGGGGACATTGCCGTGAGATGATAGAGGGCAAAGCGAACTGCGAGTTGATCGCAATCGGCGCCGTCGATAATAACGTCGCGCACGTCCCAGATACGTCTGTTCCACTCCTCCTCGCTCTCTGCGATGACCTTGCAGATGCAGCGGTCTCTCTCCTCTCTTACCTTGCTGTCGGCAAGGGCGAAGAGCTCGTCTGAGGTGAGGGTATCTCTGCCCTGATCGCGGCTGGTGTAGATAGAGATCTTCTTGCTTACGTTTACGCTCTCGCCCTTCTTGAGGGAGACCTTTACGGTGCCGTAAGCTTCAAGAACGTCGGTTGAATATTCGATATCGGTGATCTCGCACTTTTCGTCCCCTGCGCACTTTGAGAACTTGAGGCTTGCCGCAGTTGCAACGCGGATATCGGACTGGCTCGTGCGGGTATTTACGCCCACAACGTTATCCCCTGCCGTCGTTGTCACGGGAACAAGATGCTGAGCGATGCGAATAAGCTCGTCCTTTCCGTTGATGCCTGCGGAAAGGGTGATCTCGCAGTCTGCGCTGAGGGCGGTTACGGTGACCTTCTGAGCGGCAAGATGCATATCCTTGAGAGATACCACGCGCTTCTCCGTTACGAGATATTCTCCGCCGTTCTTATCCGTCCACTTAGTCTTTCTTTCAAGAACGCCGTTTTTCAGATTAAGAGTTCTGATATGGTCGTTATAATCAATATTGGCAGTTCCCATTCTCTCGCCGTTTATATCAACGCGAAGAGAAAGGGGATTTGCGCTGTTGATAAGCATCATACAGCCGTCGCCCTCGTGATGGTTAAAGGTTCCCGCGATCATGGTCACGGGGCCGACGTCCTCGGAGGGAGCCTCGAAAAGGCCGCCTCTCATACAGAGATAGCCGTTACCCTGACACATTACGGACTCGCACTTTGCAAGTCGCTGAACGGAGAGATTTTCCTCTGCGAGCACCCAGTTCTTGAGCTCGCCCTCTCCTTTGTCGTATACCATTCTGTGATTATCGTTTGTAAACATATCTGTTCCCTTTCTTAATTATTCATCGAACGTAGCTTTTCTCTCAAGGCCTCGTATGCCTTTTCGGGGTCCTTTATGGGGGCCACCGTTTTTTCCATGGGGCAGATGCCGTCGCCCCTTCTGTTTGATATGGCAAGGGTCGTATTTGAATATCGGCAGGCAATGCCCTTTTCCGTAAGGAGGGCAAGAGCTCCGTTGGAAACGACGGAGGCGTATACCTCAGCCACTCCCGCATACACCATAAGCATGGCGGCGGCTCTGCCGACCACCTTATCGGCGACCGAAGCGCCGCGAAGGAACTCGCGGTCCTCCTCAAGCCAATCTATCATGGGCGCGATGCCCTTCTTTTCCGATACGTGAACTCCCGTATCGTTTACGGCAACGCATCTCGCCTTGCCCGAAAGTCTGTTCATGGCAACAGACAGCCTTTTCTCTTTATCTATATACATCGTCAAACTGCCTTACGTTTATTGCATAGCGGCTTTCCCAAGCCTTTTCGATAAGGGCGGCGCGATCGAAGAGCTTTTCCTCAGCCTCCACCTTCTCAAGCTCGGGGCGTGTTTTGGGGTGACGGGGGGTGAAAACGGTGCAGCAATCCTCATAGGGGAGGATGGAGGTCTCAAAGGTGCCGATATCGCGGGAGCGGACAACTATCTCCTCCTTATCAAGACCGATACAGGGGCGAAGAACGGGTATCTCGGCAACGCAATCGGTGACGGCGAGGGCGCCCATGGTCTGGCTCGCCACCTGACCGAGGCTCTCACCCGTGATAAGGCACTGATACTCGCCCTCCCTTGCAACTCTGTTTGCAAGCTCCATCATACAGCGGCGGAGCAGAAGAGTGAAATACTCCTCATTGCAATTATCGCGAAGGGCCTCCTGTATCTCCGTCAGAGATATGATATTGACGCGGATATGGCCGCAATACTCGCAAAGCTCCTTTGCAAGCGTGAGTACCTTTTCGCGTGCCCTCTCGCTGGTGTAGGGGAAGGACTCGAAATGAAGCGCGTCTATATAAAGGCCTCTCTTTGCCATCATATAGCCTGCAACGGGGCTGTCTATACCGCCGGAAAGGAGAAGAAGTCCTCGGCCTCCGCATCCCAGAGGGATTCCGCCGGCGCCTGCCTCCTGACCTGCGTGAACGTAGGCCGCCTTATCGCGGACCTCTATTCGCACGGTGATATCTGCGCCCTTGAGCTTTACGCCGATCCTTCCGCCCATGGCCTCAAGGATAACGCCGCCCACCTGAGCCGCGATCTCGGGGCTCTCAAGAGGGAAGCTCTTATCGCTTCGCTTTGCCTCGCAGCGGAAGGTCTTATAGCCGAAGAGCCTGTCGGGGAGATACTCTCTCGCCGTTTCGCAAATGGCCTCCATAGTCTTTTCGCAAACTGCGGCGCGGGTGATGCTGGCAAAGCCGAACACCTTTTTCGCCTGCTCGTACATCTCGTCTATATCCGCAAGCTCGTCACGGGGCTCGATATACACCGTTGACTGCGCGTAGCGGATATCAAAGCCGCCGACGTATTTTGCCCTTCTCTTCAGCTCCTTAAGGAGCATTGTCTCAAAGGAGCCGCGGTTTGAGCCCTTTAAGATTATCTCGCCGTATTTACAAAGTATTACTTCCTTCATACCGTACCTCGTTAAGGTTTTTTCAGCATATAGCCCTGCCCTCTGACAGAGATGAGCACGCCCGCAGAGGAGATGCTCTCAAGCTTTTTTCTCAGATAGCAGACGTATACGTCCGCCGCGTTTGAATCGCTTTCGGGGAACACGTTTTTTTCAATATCGCTCCTCGTTACGCACTCGCCCACGCGGGAAAGGAGAAACAGATATAGCTCCATCTCTCTTTGGGTGAGGGCAACCTCCCTCTCGCCCAGGGTGGCGCTTCTGCGGTCCTTATCGGCGCCCCAGCCGCTCTCCGTCAAAAGAGTGCGGCGCTCAAAAAGAGCTATGGCCTCCCGAAGGAGAAGCTCTATATCAAGGGGCCTCGGGAGCAGGATCTGCCCCTCAAGGAGCTTTTCGGGAGCATTGCCAACGTAGATGCAGGGGCCCGAAAAGCGGGGAGCCTCGCCCGTACAGCAAAAAATATTCACCGCCGCGCCCTTATCGCAGCGGGAAAAGGAGGGAGAAAGAACGGCCTCTATCATGGCCTCCATACGGGGGTCATCAGCCGAGATACGCACCGTTGCGGCACCTTTCTCCGTATTACCAATAATATTAATATCCATAAAAATATAATAACTTATAGGGAAAGTTTTGTCAATCGCTTTTACCATTAATTATTTTTACAGACTTTGGCAGACGCTTCTCTTACGAATCAAAACCACCGGTTGAACCGGTGGTTTTGATTACTGTGTTTTTTCGCTATACGAAATATTATATATTTTGCGGCTTTTTCGACAGACTGAAACCACTCCCACAGCGGGTGGTTTTTTAATTTTTAAGGTTTCACTCCGGGACGGCGGGAGCCCTCGTTGTAGAACTGAGTCATGGGGTTCGTTTCATAATCGATCACTGAGGGGACAGGATATACGCCCTGCTCTGAGAACGTTACCATATTTTTATCCTTTATACAGTTATACAGGCTTGCGTATCTTTCCTTATAGAGCTCCACGTTGCTTCCGTTGAGATACCAGTCCGTATGAACGGAGGAGAGGCCGAGAAAATCACAGCACGCAATAAGTATCTCTATCTTCTCCTTATGGGATGCTCTATTTGCCTTATCGTATGCCTTGACAAGGAGAGAGCGCATATATTCATAGTTCTCCGCAATATATTCATAGGAATACATATCTCCGGGACGGTCGAAGTTATTGATAAAGCATGTGCCGCACCGGTCTCCGGCTTCGGTCTGCATTTCAATATACTCCCAAAGCTCCTCGTATCCCTCACCGTAGTTAATATAAAGGTATTCCTTGCAGGTCTCAACGTATTCCTCGTAGGTCATATCGGGATCCCACATAAGGCGAACGGTTGCGTATGCCTTCAAGGTCTCAAAGTTATAGGTGCGGCCGCCGCCCTCGTAGAAGATACCTGTAACGTTGCACTCGTCCATAAGGTACTTAGTGTCATAATAAAGGTTAGGAATGTTGGGACAGCCTACAAGATAGTAGTGATAGGTAACGGGGTATACCCAGAACCAGAGATCGGCTCCTGTTTCTTTGCATGCATCGCCCCAGTAGTTAAGAGCGAATACGTCGTTATTGTTGTTGGAATTATTAAGCTGACCGCCCGACTCGTAGCATTCCTCTCTGCCGAGCATATGGTTGTTGCATCCTGTGCCGCAGTAGAGGATAACGAGATTTTCATCGGGCTTTATGGTCTTTGGGAAGTCCTTTGCGTATACGATGCCCATAAGGCGCACGCCGGGATAATACTCCTGAACGTCAACGCAGGCGCGGTTATAAAGAGAAAGGTAAAGGCCCGAATATCCCTCGCCCTGAGTTACTGCGATCTTTCTGCAATTGCGGCAGGTGCAATAGTTCTGATTATCGCAGATGGAGAAGGAGAAGACTGTAACGCCCTCCTCGATAAAGGGAGTGTTGCCCCATAGCATACCCATTCTGTTACACTCGAGCATTCCCGTAAAGAGGGTCTTGTAGTCCTTCTCGTTTGTAACGCAGGGCTGCCAGCCGTAGGGATCGGGAGCAGTACCTGACGCATACTTTGCCTCAAGGGTCTGTGACTCGGTCATACCCTCGGTGTTTTCGGGATAGGTGCCCGTACCCATTTTCCAATACTCGTTAAAGGAGTGTGCGTTACTGTATATGGGACCCGAGAGAGTGCCGAAGCGCTTTTCGTCATATCCGCCAAGATAGTCGCCGTTGAGCTTGAGTGCAAGATAATAATTCAAAGCTCCGCTGCTTCCGAAGGTCTGGCGAGCAGTTCTGAAGGAGATGCGGGGGTATATTTCCTCCTCTGTCCCCTCGGGGATATCAACGAGTCTTGCCTTGTAAACGAAGGTCTCGTTGTTTGAGGAGAAACGGATACCGAGATACTGCTCGAGAATTTCGTATACAGCGTACATTGTACCTCTGAGAGTACCGTAGATATTAAGGTCGCCGTCCTTCACCTCATAGCGAAGTCCCTCAACTCCGTACTTCTGACCCTCCTCTGTGAAAAGGTCATACTGACAAAGACGGATAACGTGGTCGGTGGTTGCAGTACCGTAGGTGATGGGAACAGTCTCGCCCGTCACCTTTTTTACGTATTTCTGAAGAATGAGAGCCGCCACGTATGAGTTATCGTCATCGGTGATGCCCTCGTTAAGAACGATGGAGAAATCGCCGATATCATAGCCGCCCACAGTGAGTCTGTAAAGCTGAACGTGCTCGCCGTTTCTTGATTCGAGATCCTCTGCGGTCTTTGCTCCGGACAGGATAAGCTTCAAGGAATAGGAGTCCTTTGCAGAGAGAGAGCCGTCGGCATCAAAGTCGCACGCCTCGCGGTCGGGAGAAAAGCCCTCCATACCCGCAACTGCGGCCTTGAGAACGAGGGCATCCTTGCCGTCTGCCTCGCCGTCGCCGTTTGCATCTCCGAGAACGTAGGTCTCATCGTTTATAAAGCTTTGACTGAGAGAAAAATCGTATGCCCCAAGGGCGGTGGTTGCAAGAGAAAATGCGAGAGCTATTGCCAATATGCAATACAGCGTTTTTTTCATATCCGCTTCTCCTTTGATCTGTTTTTCTGATTTAATTTTATCAAATAAAATATTTATTTTCAATATATTTTCCGTATTTTCAGTATCATACAGTAATATTTTCAAAAAACCGTATTCCTTTGAAAAAAAGCAGGGCCTTTTCTGTTCTTAAAGAAACCTTTTTTTCATAAATTCAGCATATAAACGCTATAAAGGTGAAAAAATGCTTTCTTTTATTTCCTTTGCCCTTTCTCTGTTTATCGACGGCGCAACGGATTGCGCAAGCTCCGTGACGGCGGCGGTATCATCCCGCGCTCTGAGCATTCGGGCCGCCGCCGCCCTATCCGCAATATGCGGCTTTCTCGGCTGCGCCCTTTTTTCTCTGCTTTTTCCCGCCGTTGCAAAAAGCTCCGCTCTCGTTGCCTCCTTCCCTCGGGGGACGGGGGGCCTCGGCGTTTGCGCTTCTCTTCTTGCGGTCTTTCTCTGGTCGGGGGCGGCCTGGCTCCTGTCGCTTCCCACAAGCGAGGGCCACGGCCTTCTTGCCGCAATGGCGGGCAGCGCCCTTGCCCTCGGGGGAGAGATATCCCTCTCTGATATCCTCGCCCTGCTGCTCTGGAGCTTTCCCGCAATACTTCTCTCAGCCTTTCTCGCCTATATCCCCGCAAGGGCCCTCTCTAAAAAGGCACAAAACTCAAAAGCCCTCCGAGCGCCCTTGATACTTGCCGCCGCCCTCTCCTCATTTTTCCACGGGGCTCAGGACGGGCAGAAATTCTACGCCCTCGCCCTCTCGGCAGGCACCCTCTTTTTTGAAAGCAAGGGGGCAACAGTCCTTATCCTCGGCGCATTTATGGCCATAGGCACCTATTTCGGCGGTGGGCGCATAATTCGCAAAATGAAGGAGGAGATAGCCCCCGAGAGCCTCCCCTGCGCCCTTTGGGGAGACCTTGCGGGAAGCGCGGCTCTCTTCCTTTTCACCCTCATCGGCGCCCCCGTCAGCACAACTCAGGCAAAGGCCGCGGCCCTTGCCGCCGCAGGAGCTGCGGAGGGAAAGAGAGCCCCCCTCTCCTCCTACCTTCTTCTCGCCGTCGCCTGGGCGGCCACCCTCCCCCTTTGCTTTTCCCTTTCCTTCCTCATCTCCAAGCTGTTTTTAGGGGTTTTATTGTGAGAATTGCACAAAATGCACCCCGCTAATTCTACAAGTCATAGGGCAATATGTATTTGCATATCAATTAAAATCAATGTATAATAGATATATGGTCCGTCTCGGACACTACGTACGAAACTAAATTAAGGAGATATACAAATGGCACTTACCACAAAAGAAATAAGAAACGTTGTTCTTCTCGGTCACTCCGGCTCCGGTAAGACTTCTCTCGCTGAGGCTATGCTCTACTCTGTTGGCGAAATCGACAGAATGGGTAAGGTTTCCGACGGAAATACAGTTTCTGACTACGATCCCGAGGAGATCGCAAGAGGCTCCTCCGTTTCTCTCTCCAATCTTGGATTTATGTACCACGACCACAAGCTCAACATCCTCGACACCCCCGGCTCTCCCGACTTTATCGGCGAGACTATGGAGGGTCTCAGAGCTGCTGACGCGGCTGTTATCGTTGTTGACGGTAAGGCAGGCGTTGAGGTTGGAACCGAGCTTGCATGGGAAAGAGCTACAAAGGCCGGTCTGCCCGTAGCATTCTTCATCAATAAGCTTGACGATCCCGAGTCTGACTACGAAAGAGTATTCAACGAGCTCCGTGATATGTTCGGACGCAAGGTATGTCTCACAAGCGTTCCCGTTATGTTTAAGGACAGAATGTCTTACGTTTCTCTCGCAGAGAGAATGGCATACGTATTTGACGAAAAGGGCCGCCGAAGCGACATCGAGATGGACTCCGACCTTTACGGCATCGTTGAGAGCTATCTTGACACCTTCAACGAGGCTATCGCTACAACAAGCGACGAGCTTATGGACAAGTTCTTTGAGGGCGAGGTCATCACAAGCGCTGAGGCTATCGAGGCTCTCCATCAGGCTATCATCGTCGGTGACGTTGTTCCCGTATACTGCGGTTCCGTTCCCAATATGTGGGGCGTTCGTACTCTCGTTACCGCTATCAAGGGCTCCTTCCCCAGAATCACCGCTAAGAAGAACGAGAAGATCATCGTTGACGAATTCATCGCAGATAAGCCCATCGAGGCAGACGGCGATTGCTCCATCTTCGTATTCAAGACCATCGCTGACCAGTACGGTAAGATTACCATGTTCAAGGTCATGAACGGTACTCTCAAGAAGGATATGGTACTCACAAACGCGCGCACAGGCGGCCAGGAAAAGGCAGGCCATATCTACACTATCCGCGGTAAGAAGCAGACCGAGGTAGACGAGCTTTGCTGCGGCGATATCGGCGTTATGACAAAGCTTAACGATACAAGCACAAACGATACCCTCTGCGCAGGCAAGGTCATCTCCTACGTTGGCGTTAAGTTCCCCGAGGCTCATATGAAGAAGGCTGTTGTTGCAGCGGCTAAGGGCGACGAGGATAAGATCTCCACAGCTATCTCCCGTATCCTTGAGGAGGACCCCTCCCTCGTTTACGAGAACAATGCAGAAACAAAGCAGCTCACCCTCTCCGGTATGTCTGATATCCACCTTGAGGTAGTTAAGTCCAAGATGAAGAACCGCTACGGCACAAAGGTCGAGTTTGCGGCTCCCAAGATCCCCTACCGCGAGACCATCAGAAAGACCGTTCAGGCTGAAGGTAAGCATAAGAAGCAGTCCGGCGGCTCCGGTCAGTACGGCCACGTAAGAATTACGTTCACCCGCGGCGATGAGGAAGGCCTCACCTTCACTCAGTCCGTTGTCGGCGGCGCAGTTCCCAAGGGCTTCTACCCCGCAGTTGAAAAGGGACTTCTCGAGGCTATGCAGAAGGGCGTTCTCGCAGGCTACCCCGTAGTTAACCTTAAGGCTGACCTTTACGACGGCTCTTATCACGACGTTGACTCTAACGAGATCTCCTTCAAGCTTGCTGCAAAGCTTGCTTATAAGAACGGCCTCCCCAATGCGAGCCCCGTGCTTCTCGAGCCCGTTGGCGAGCTTAAGGTATCCGTTCCCGAGAATATGGTGGGCGACGTTATGGGCGACCTCAACAAGCGCCGCGGCCGCGTTATGGGTATGAACCCCGACGCAGACCGCAAGGGCTACACTGTAGTTGAGGCTGAGGCTCCCTACGCTGAAATGATGGAATACACCGTCATTCTCCGCGCTATGACTCAGGGCCGCGGCTCCTACACCTACAAGTTCATCCGTTACGAGGAAGTTCCTCAGAACGAAGCTCAGAAGATCATTGCAAACGCAAAGGTTGAAGACGACGAATAAAGCACCAAAAAGCCTCCCGAAATTCGGGAGGCTTTATTTAGTCCTTCCCCCATGATTGGGGGGAAGGTGGCTCCTTAAAATGAAGTTTGATTATTGCTCTCTATATTTCCGGCTGATGGCTTTAGATTGAGATAGCCTATATGGGGGAGACGGATGAGGGTTTGCTATCTGGACGAGAGCTGTCTTTTAAATCAAGTTGTGCGGTATTTGATTGA